>CAMLEO010000022.1 GCA_946478975.1 uncultured Steroidobacter sp. | reverse complement strand
GTTGATGCGCGTTCTTTCCCAGGTCCGCTGTCCCCGTGGGGGCGTGGTGCACCTTGGCCGACAACGCCGGCTCCTGGTCGTGGATTACACCGCTCTACACGTCGAACGGCTCGCCGGAGGCGAGACGGCCGGTCTTGAGGTTGAAGTCGCGCACGACGCGCTTGGTCTTGTCCTGACGATTTTCCATCGTCACCGCGGCGTCTTCGATTTCCAGGCCGGCGATGGTCGGCACTTCCATCGATTTGCCGCCCGCAGGCGTCGGCTCCGGCGTTTCTTTTTGCTCGCCGAGGTCGGCCCAGTTGTTACGGCCGCGCTCGTCGGTGACCAGGCGGATGCGGGCACCGGCCAGGCGCACGTCGCCGACCTCGACCTTGCCGCGGATCAGCGGCAGCAGACGCACGCCCACGCGCGCTTCCTGAATAGAAACGAACGGCTCGTCGCCGAAGCCCGGGGCGTCGCCCAGGCTGGCCGGGCCGGCCTTGAGCGCGAGCCAGGGAAAGACGGTGAGGTGCAGGTCGCCGCTCAAGGTCAGCTGCCGGCCGGTCTTGCTCTCGACCACCCGCTCGATATCGTCCCGATAGTCGTTCGGATCGACGAACAACAACACCAGCAGCAGCGCGATCACGACCAGGGCGACCAGGCCGCCAACCACGATGCCGGCTATCTTCAATGCACGCATTAAGTCGTCCTCGAAATTCCCTGAGCTTGCAACCGCACCCTATGTGCGCCAGTTCACAAGCACAATCCGACGCGGGATTCTAACAGCGCGATCCGGTACCAGTTCACACTCTGCCCGTCGGCGGCGCAGCTAAGACCCTCCCTGAAAATCCCCTGCGGACGCAAGCCTTCCTTGTCCGATGCCGATACAGCTGGTGTTGTGCGCGCATGGAAACTTGCTCCGGGAGCACCGCGTGGGCGGCGTTCCCGGACGAACAGAGTCATTGATGTTCGAGTGGGTCACGAATCTGATGTGGGTGTTGGCCGGTGCCTCGATGGGCGCCGGGGCGCTATGGATTCGGCGTCGGGCGCGCGGTGAGACCCTCACCAGCGATGCCGAACGCGATCTGCGCGCCGAGCTGAACCTCGCGACCGATGCGGCCGGCATCGGCACGTGGCGCATGGACATCGCGACCGGCAAGACCATCGCCGACACGGCGCTCCAGCACATCTTCGGCGTCGACAACCAAAGCGTCGGCATGCACATGGTCCATCCCGACGACCTGGATCGCTGCAAGCAGGCGCTGCGCCGGGCCATCGAGAAGCCCGAGGCGACCGTCTCCCTGCGCACCCGCATCGTGCGAGCCGACGGCCAGGTGCGACACATACAAACGCATTTCCGTCGGCGGCGTTCCGCCGGCAAGCCTCACAGCGCCGACGAGGGCGAAGTGCTCGGCGTCACTCGCGATGTCACCGAAGAAGTCGAGCGCATCGAGCAGCAGCGCATGCTCGCCGACCGGCTCAACATGGCGACCGAAGCCGCCGGCGTGTGCTGCTGGGAAATCGACATGCAGGCGCGGCGCTTCCTGTGGATCGAGAATCCGCTGCCGAACCTGATCGGCGCACACGAGCTCGGTTACTCGCTCGACCTGTATCGCGAGAGCATGGATCCCGAAGACCGCGACGCCATCGAAGTGACTTTGCAGAACGCGGTGGACAACGACCTCGACCGCATCTCCTATCGTTATCGCATCCTGGGCCGCCACGGCCGCATCGTGTACGTGCAGACGCATGCCCAACTGCAACGTTTCGACGACGGCAACATTCATATGTTCGGCGTATCGTGGGACGCGACGCCGGAAGTGGAAGCTGCCGAACAGCTGCGTCAGCAGGCCCAAATGCTTCGCGATGCCGAGCGGCGGCTGGAGCGCGCCTCGCTGTCCAGCTCCGAAGGCCACTGGGAATTCGATATGGAACATCAGCGCGTGTGGTTCTCATCGAGCTATCACACGCTGCTCGGTTATCAGGATGGCGAGCTGAGCCACAGCGTCGCCTCCGCCAACCGCCACGTGCACCCGGACGATTTCGAGCCGCTGCGCGCCGAGATGACGCGTCACCTGGAAACCGGCACGGTGTTCGACGTAACCACGCGCCTGCGCATGAAGAACGGCGAATATCGCTGGTTCCGTCATCGCGGCATGTCGGAGTGCGACGAGCACGGCCGGCCGCGTTCCATCGCCGGCTCCATCCAAGACGTGCACGAACAAAAACTGGCCGAGGATGCATTACATCTCGCCCAGCAACGTTTCGAACGCGCCATCAACGGTACGCAGGACGGCCTGTGGGAGATCGATGCCGACGGCACGGCGTGGTGTTCGCCGCGCGTCGCCGAACTGCTGGGCTACGAGCCGCAGGAGCTGGCCAGCAACTGCAACTTCCTCAAACAGTTCCTGCATCCCGAAGATACTCACGCGGTCGCCGAGGCGACCAGCGTGCATTATCAGAAAGGCCTGCCGTACGACATCGAAGTGCGTTTGCGAACTCGCTGCGGCGAATATCGTTGGTATCGCGCGCGCGCGACGGCGGAACGAGACGAGGTCGGCCGGCCGTTGCGCCTGTCGGGTTCGTTGCAAGATGTCACTGAATCCCGCTCGGCCCGCGAAGAATTGTTACGTGCAACCGAAGCGGCCGAAGCGGCCAATCGCGCCAAGGGCGAATTCCTCGCCAACGTCAGCCATGAAATCCGCACGCCGATGAACGGCATCATCGGCATGACCGGGCTGCTGCTGGAAAGCCCGCTGAACCGCACGCAGCGCGACTACGCCGACACGATTCGTTCCAGCGCCGATTCGCTGCTGATCGTCATCAACGACATCCTGGACTTCTCCAAGATCGAAGCCGGCAAGCTCGACATCGAAGCGCTGGAGCTGGACCTGCGCAACACGGTCGAGGAAGTCGCGGTGATGCTGGCGTTCCAGGCCGCGGCAAAGAATCTGGAGCTGGTGGTGCACATTCATCCGAACGTTCCCAGCCGCGTGGTCGGCGATCCGCAGCGCATTCGCCAATGTTTGATCAACCTGGTCAGCAACGCCATCAAGTTCACCCGCGAAGGCGAGATCGTGATCGAAGTCAGCAACGCGGATCTCGCCAACGGCAAGCCGCGCACGCGCTTCGAAGTTCGCGACACCGGTATCGGCATCGCGGCCGAGACGCTGCAGAACTTGTTCCAGCCGTTCGTGCAGGCGGATTCGTCGACGACGCGTCACTTCGGCGGCACTGGCCTGGGCCTGTCGATCGTGCGCCGCCTGGTGCAGATGATGGGCGGCGATGTCGGCGCGCACAGCGAATTGAAACGCGGCTCGCGCTTCTGGTTTACGCTGCCGCTCGCACCGGCGACGCAAGCTGCCCCGCCCGCTCCGCTGGTGCTCACGCGTGTGGGGCGCCGCATCCTGGTCGTCGACGACAATGAAACCAACCGTCGCGTCGTCGCCGGCCAGCTGATGCATGCGGGCTTCGAGGTCAGCCTCGCGGCCGGCGGCATCGAGGCGATGGCGTTGTTACATCATGCGATCGTCGATCAACGGCCGTATGAAGTCGTGCTCGCCGACCATCGCATGCACGACATGGACGGCGCGACGCTCGGCGAGCGCATCAATGCCGATCCGCAACTGTCACAAGCGCGCCTGGTGATGCTCACATCGGTGGATCGTCATGGCGACATCCATCGCTTCGCGGCGCTCGGCTTCGCTGCTTATCTCACGAAGCCGATTCGCGCCCGCGAGCTGCTCGAATGTATCGATCGCGTGCTGGCGCACGATTCCAAGCAATGGCACATGCAGAGTCAGCCGATTGTGACGCGCAATCAGCTCACGACGCACGACACGCGCAAGTACAGCGGCACAGTGCTGCTGGTGGAAGACAATCCGGTCAATCAAAAGGTGGCGGTGCGTTTCCTCGAACGCATGGGCTGCACGGTGCGCGTTGCTGACAATGGCGTCGAAGCCGTGCGCGCCTGCGAAGACAACACGTTCGACATCATCCTGATGGATATGCAGATGCCCATCATGGACGGCCTCACCGCAACGACGCGCATTCGTGAGCGCGAAACCGGCGACGGCCGGCCGAACGTGCCGATCGTGGCGCTGACCGCGAATGCCATGGCGAATCAGCTGGAGCGCTGCATGGAAGCGGGCATGAACGACTTCCTCACCAAGCCGCTGGAAATTCCCCGCCTGCACGAAGTGCTGACCAAGTTCGGGCTGCGGGCGTCCTCTTCGGAAGAAACATCGCCACTCACTGAAGTTGCCGAGACCGATGTGCCGGTCGACTTGGGACGATTGAACGATCTGACCGAGGGCGATCCGGAGTTCAGCCAGGAGCTGGTGAGAACATTCATCGCGAGCGGCGAGCAGGCGCTGCACGAGGCGCGTGCGGCCTTGGCCGCACTGGATCGCGCGGCCCTGAGCCGGATTGCTCACAAGCTGAAAGGCGCGAGTGCAAACATTCACGCCGAGCCGCTGCGGGCGTTGTCGCATTCGCTGGAAACGCAGGCTGCGAGCCTGGATCAGCCGAGATTGAATGAGCTGGTGGAGAGTCTCGCGACCGAACTGGCACGAGCCACGGACTTCCTGAATCGCTACGCGCCGGTACCCGCGGCGCAGGCCAGCTGAGTTTTCACATATCAATCCAACGGATTGGACGTAACGCAGTTTCGTCCGGCGGCCTTGCTCGCGTAAACGCCAGCATCGCACTGGGCGATCAGCGCATCGAACGATGCAGCTTTAGGCGTCTCGTCCTTCCAGCCGGACACACCGAAGCTCGCCGACACCGGCAGCTCCAGGTCCTGCAACTTGAACGCCGCGCCCGATACATGCTGCCGCAGCAGCTCGGCGCATTTCGACGCGTTCATGGCATTCGTCTCCGGCAGCACGATCACGAACTCCTCACCGCCGTAACGCGCGATCCAATCGCTCTTGCGCAGGTGACCGCGTAACGTGTTCACAAACCAACGCAGCACCTCATCGCCGGTGAGGTGGCCGTGCGTATCGTTGATCTTCTTGAAATGATCGACGTCGCACATGATGGCCGACAGCCGCCGGGAATAACGCGAGGCCCGATCGATCTCGCGCGGCAGTTGTTCCATCAGATAGCGACGGTTGTATGCGCCGGTGAGCGGATCGGTGATCGAGAGGCGACGATTCTCTTCGTTGGCAGCGCGCAGCGAACGTTCCAGCGTGACGATGCGGCGGCCGGTGTTCAGGCGTGCAATCAGTTCAGGTTCGATCACCGGCTTGATCAGATAATCGTCGGCGCCGGACTGCAGGCCGGTGACCAGGTGCTCGATGGCATCGCGCGAGGTCAGCAGGATGATGTAGGTGTAGCCCTGCTCCTTGGAACGCAGCGCCCGGCACAGCGAGATGCCGTCCATTTCCGGCATTTCCCAATCGGTGATCATCAGCGGGAAATCGCCTTCTTCGAGCTTGGCCAGCGCCTCGCGGCCGTTGGACGCCATCTCGACTTCATAGCCGGCACGCTTGAGCAGCCGGGCCATGATCAGCCGCTGCGTCGCTTCATCGTCGACGAGCAGGATCCGCCAGGCGGCCGGTGCGGAGGCAGTTGAGTTGGCAGTAGCAACCATCGGCGCGGATCGTAACCGTTGCCGGGAAGCCCCGCAAAGCTCGGCGGCGGCATTCAATCACAATTGCGGTGGGCCCTTGGCCGCTGCGTGAGGGCCGCATTCCGTTAGTGACATCCGTCACCGTTGCCGAATCATCACGGTGTCGCGAGTCACATTCACCATCGCGACCGACGTCACACTCCCTGAAGGGCTAACGCTGACAGATGGCTACTTCGCCGTTCAGGGTCTTCACGCGCACGTGCGCATCACCCTTGCCCTGGGTGAAGCGCAGCTCATTGCCGGGACCGTATTCGCGGCTGCGGCTGGCCTTGGGGCCGAAGCAGTTCTCGATGTCGCCGTTGAAGGTTTCAACATCGAACTCGGCATTGATATCGCCGCGGAGGATGAAATGCAGATCGCCGTTGATGGCTTCGGCCTCGACGCGCGCTTCCTTTCCCAACGTGCCGGTGAGCTCGAGATCGCCGTTGGTGGTCTTGATCCGGGCGCGGTCGAGACGGTCGGCGACGCGGACGCTCATGTCGCCGGAGACCGTGTTCAGGTCCAGCTCCGGGCCGATCTTGTCGAGCTGAACATCGCCGCTGATGCTGGTCGCCCGCACCGAGCCTTTGCCCTCGCCGCGCGCCGTGATGCCGCCGCTGACGGTCTTCACTTCGAGGTCGGCGGGGCCGAATTCGGTTTCGATGCTGCCGCTCACTGCTTGCAAACGTTGGCCGCCGCGCACGCCCTTGATGCGCTGATCGGCGCTGACGGTGTTCACGTCCAGCGAGCTGTCGCGGGGAATCTTGACGATCAGATCGCTGGCGCCGGACGAGCCGCTCATTTTCGGCAGCACCACTTTCACCAGCGTGCGTGCGCCTTCGGTCTTGAAATCCAGCCGTTCCACGCCGCTGCCGAGATCGGCCTGGACCATCACTTCAGCGCGGTCCCAGCCGACCACTTCGACGGTGCCGGCGACGTTGACGATGTCCACTTCGCCTTTCGGATCGGCGGGTCCGGACTTGGTGACCTCTTCGGCTTGGACCGCTCCCGCCACAACGAACGCGACGAGGGGCAGCGCGGCGCGCAGGGCCAGTGACACAGGGAAGTTCATAGATCGGTCCTCGCGGTGGCCGGCATCGGCACGTCGCCCACATCGGCGAGCAGCTGCAGCTCGCGCTGATAGGTGGACATCAACAGATCCTGCAGCAGCGGATCGGACGGGTTGTCAGCCAGTGTCTGGGAGATTTCGTTGGCCGCCTTGCGCAGGTCGGCGAGATTCATTTCCAGCTTCTCGCGGGTCGCCGGCGGCAATGTTTTCAGCCGCTCCTGGAAGCGCTGATTCAGCTCCGAGCGCGCTTGCAGATATTCCGCGCCGAGCATTTCCGGACCGAAGCTCACCGGCATCGCGTTCAACGCCGGCGTCGGCACGGGCTGATTGGCCACCTGCACGACGGTGTTTTGTTCCATCGAGTGCCGCGTGATGACAAACGTGGTGAGAGATGTCGCGAGCACGAGAAGCAGCCCCGCGGCGATTTGAAACCAGCGCGACGAGGCGAAGTGCACGACCGGCGCCGCGTCGGTGACGATCGGCGTCTTGGAAATCTCGGCGTGAATGCCTTGCCACAGGTCGCGCTCGGGCTGCACGTCGCGCGGCACGGCAGCCAGCAGCTCGTCCAACTTGGATTTGTTACTCATCGTCCGCCTCCGCATCCAGGCCCATGCGTTCGCGCAGCAGCTTGCGGCCGCGATGTAACTGCGCTTTGCAGGTGCCGACCGCGATGCCGAGCATGTCGGCAACTTCTTCGTGGCTGTAGCCGTACACGGCCTGCAACACCACGACGTGGCGTGCACCTTCCGGCAACGTCGCCAAGGCGCGCTCCACATCCATCACTTCGCCGGCGTCCAGCTCTTTAGAGCCTTCGGCGGGCTCGGCGAGCGCGTTCTCGAACGCCTCGTCGTTCGACTCCGAACGGGTGCCGTGATTGCGAGCGTGGCTGAGCACTTCGTTGACCGCGATCCGGTGCAACCAGGTGCCGAAGGCGCTGCGACCTTCGAAGGCCGCCAGGCTTCGCCAGGCTCTGATGAATGTCTGCTGCACGCAGTCCTCCGCTACATCCCGTCGCCGCGTCATCCGCAGGCACAGGCCCATGACTTTGCCGCTGTAGGCGCGATACAGGCGCTCGAAGGCCCGCATATCGCCGCCACGGGCGGCCGCTACCCATCCCGCGTCGGAATGCGACTGGTCCACCGCCGGGACCGGTTCGTTGGCGCCAGCGCCGTATTGCAAGTTCGCCTCTCTCACTCCGTTCGCGTTTGTAGGATTCGATGCGGGAGGGGATGGGATGGTTTAAATCAGGCCGGGGAGCAATTCACCGGCGCCAAGCTTACCCGCAAGCGGCCGTTTTACCGGCCGTTTTTTACTTCTGCTTGGCGTTCCACTCGCGCACGGCGAGTTCGAGGGCAGTGCCGGCCATGGGGCGGCCGATGAAATAGCCTTGCGCGCGGTCGCAGCCGACGTTGTCGAGGAAGTCGAGAACTTCCTGGGATTCGACGCCTTCGGCACAGGCAGTCAGGCGCAGCTTGTGGGCGAGCAGCACCATTGTTTCCACCATGGTGCGGGCGTCTTCGTGGGCGAAGATGTCGCGCACGAACGAGGTGTCGATTTTCAGCTCGCTGAAAGGCATCAGGTACAGCTGCTTCAGCGACGAATAGCCGGTGCCGAAGTCGTCGATCGACAGGCCGAAATTCTTCACGCGCATGCGCGTCAGCACGTCCATGGTCGTGCCGGGATCGAACATCGCCGCGCTTTCGGTGACTTCAAAAATGATTCGTCGCGCATCGGCACCGACCTGCGCCGCCATGCGCGCGACCTGATCGGGGAACGCGAGGTCATTCAACAACTGCGGCGAGAGATTGATCGCGACCGACAATTGCAGACCGACCGCATCCCACGCGCGACATTGCGAGAGCGCAGTTTCGAGCACCTGCTCGGTGAGCCGCTTGATCAAGCCGTTCTTTTCGGCCAGCGGAATGAAACGCGCCGGCGAAACAAAGCCGAGCGACGGATGATTCCAGCGCGCCAGCGCCTCGACGCCTTCGACGATCCAACGATTCGGCGCGATGCGTGTCGCCTTGGGCTGGTAGTGAACGACGATTTCGCGTTTGTCCAAAGCAGCGGTCAACGCCGCGGAGCTGATCGGTGTGTCGGTGCGCAGGCACTGGCGCAGCGTCGCTTCCAGATCGGCCAGCAGAATCGGCTTCTGCAACGCGCCCAACATCTGCAAACCGTGCGCCTTGCCGATCTGTTGCGCAGTCGCCAGGACGCGTTGATCCATGCCGCTTGCGACCAGGATCTGCGCCTTGCTGCCTCGCTCGCCGAGATATCGCAACAGCTCGATGCCGTCGGCACCGGGCATTTGCAGGTCGAGCACGACCACGGTCGGCTGAAATTCCTGCACGGCGCGCCGGAACGCGTCGGGCTCGGTCACGCCCTTGGATTCGAAACCCAGGCCGGCCGCAGCCTCCGAGATGAACTCGCAGAGGTCGGGTTGATCGTCAATGACCAGTAGTTTGTTGGATGGCTCAGGCGACACGGGCCTCCCTATCGAGGACATGGCGAATGCGAGTAGCCAGATCTTCGTTGCGATAGGGTTTATGGATTACATCCGACGACGTCAGGCCCGCAGTCCCCGCGAGCACGGCATTGTCGGCATAGCCGGTAGTAAAAAGCACGTCGATGTCCGGACGCAATTCCCGGGCGCGCTTGGCCAGCGCTGGACCGAGCATGCCTCCAGGCATCATTACATCTGTAAACAACAAATCGATGCGATCGGGTCCCTGCAGAATACGTAAAGCCGCTGCGCCATTCGCAGCCGACAATGCGCGATAACCCAGCTGCGTCAACGCCGTGACCACGGTGTCACGCAGATCGGCATCGTCCTCGACCACGAGAATGGTTTCGTTTCCGCCCGGCGCCACGCGCGTGACGATCGTATCTTCGCGAGCGGACTGCTCCTCCCGCGACCGAGGCAACAGAATCTGTACCGTCGTGCCCGTGCCGACGGTGCTCTCGATCGTGGCGATGCCGCCCGCCTGCTCGGCAAAGCTGTGAACCATCGCCAGGCCCAGGCCGCTGCCTTTGCCCGACTCCTTGGTGGTGAAAAACGGCTCGAACACGCGCTTCAACACGTCCGGATCGATGCCGACGCCGCAATCGGTGACGCTGATCGACACGAAGTCGCCGGGTTCGATCGACGCGTGATCGGCGCAGAACGCGGCATCCAAAGTGACATTCTGGGTGCGGATCGTGAGCCGCCCGCCTTGAGGCATGGCGTCCCGCGCGTTGATCGCGAGATTCAGGATCGCATTTTCGAACTGGCCAGGATCGGCCCGCGTATGCCACAGGTCATGCGCCTGAACCCTGCGCACTTCGATCGAATCGCCGATTGTGCGCTGGACCAGCTCGCTCAGGCCGGCCAGTTGACGATTCAAGTCGAGCACCGCCGGGGCGAGGATCTGACGCCGCGCGAACGCAAGCAAACGCCTGGTCAAATCGGCGCCACGTGCAGCGGCACGCATCGCTGTATGAACCTTTCGTGCCAGCGTCGGCGTCTCGGCCACACTGCGATCGAGCAGCTGCAGGTTGCCGATCACGACGCCGAGCAGATTGTTGAAATCGTGCGCGATGCCGCCGGTGAGCTGGCCGATCGCTTCCATCTTCTGCGCCTGCATGAGGCGCGCTTCCAGACGCTTCTGCTCGGTGAGGTCGTAGACGATGGAAAAGAAGCCGAGCACTTCGCCGTTCGGCCCGATCTGCGGCACAAAGTGATTCTGCCACTCACGCGGCCGGCCGTTGCGAACGCCGGATTGCGTGACGCGCACGAACTCACCTTCCATCACGCGCTTGATCAACGGTTCCACTTCGGCAAACCGTTCGTGACCGATGCTGTCGCGGAGCAGACGACCGAGCACGGCGTCCGCAGGCTGCGCGTACCACTCTTCGAGCGCGCGATTCACATAAGTAACAACCATGTTCGCGTTCACGTAAGTCACCGGCGTCGGCACGGCGTTCAACGTGAGCTCGAAGAAATCCCGCGTCTCGCGCAGCTTGCGTTCGGCGCTGACCAGGTCGGTGACATCCTGGATCGTGCCGTGCAGGCGGACGGTGTTACCGCCGCGCCGCTCGGCTTTGACGATGCAACGAACCCAAAGCTGACGGCCGCGGGCACTGGTCATTCTCAACAGCATGTCCGACGGCAGGCCCTTGTCGACGGCCATGCGCTCGGCGGCCTGCAGCTTCTGCTGATCTTCGGCATGAAAGAACGCGCGATGCGAGTCGACGTCGATCGCATGCCCGAACGGCAGGTCGTGGATCGCGTACAGCGCCTCGGTCCAATGCAATTGTTTGCTGATGACGTCGTATTCCCAGCCGCCGATCTTGGCGGTGGATTGCATGTCCTTCAGCAGGTTGTCGAGGCGCACTCGCTCGCCGATGTCACGAAACACCAGCACGGTGCCGACCGACGCGCCTTCTTCGGTGACGGGCAGAATTTTATATTCGACCGGACGGAACGTACCGTTCTTCCGACGCAGCAGCGCGCCGACGCCACGCATGATGTCGGTCGTGTAACGCACACGACGCACCGGGTCGGTCCGCGGATCGCCATCCTCTTGGGTGTTGATGAGCACGCGATAGTCGAGCCCGACGAGTTCTTCGGTCTCATAACCCAGCATCTTCGCAGCCGCTGGATTTGCATAGCGCACGTGCCCGACATTATCGAGCTCCAGCACGCCCTCGCCCGAGCCTTCCACAATGGACTGATTGCGTCGATTCGCCGAAGTGAGCTGCGCATGCCGGCGCCGCAGATGGCGCCGCAGTTGTTGCAACAGGAATAGCGAAATAAAGGCAGGAACCAGGCCGAGGGTGAAACCCACGACCAGGCTGGCGAGATCGCCGCCGCCGAGCAGTCCTTGCAGTGAGTTCATGGCTGCCAGGGCCGAATTACGGCTTCTGACCGGGCTCCCTTCCGGCGTACCAGTTCACTGCATACTGCATCAGCTGCGCCGAGGTTCGCAGCGACAGCTTGCGCTTGATGCGTTGACGATGCGACTCCACCGTCTTGACGCTCAAGTTGAGCGCCTCGGCGGTCTGACGCGTCGACAGTCCCTTACCGATCATGTGCAACACCTGCAATTCGCGGTTCGTCAAACTGTCGACCGGATTGGACGAGATATATGCCCCGCCGGAAGCGAATTTTTCGATCATGCTGTTGCCGACCGCTTCGCTCACGTAGATGCCGCCATCGAGCACCCGGCGCAGCGCGACCAGGAACTGGTCCGAGGCAGCCTGCTTCATGATGTAACCATTCGCGCCCGCCGACAGCATGCGCTCGGCGTAGATCGCTTCGTCGTGCATCGACAGCACCAGCAGCGGCAGCGAGGGATAGTGGGCACGCGCATCCTTCACCAGCTCCAGGCCGTCGCCCTGCTTGAGCGAAACGTCGACGATCACCGCGTCCGGCTCCTGCTCGCGAATCATGGATTTGGCTTCGCGCGCCGTCTCGGCCTCGCCGCACACTTCCAGGTCCGGCTCCGCTTCGATCAAGCGCCGCAGTCCCTGCCGCACGATCGGATGGTCGTCGACGATCAACACGCGGCGCTTCTGGTCCTTGGACACACCTCCCGAAGGCGGCTTGTGTGCCGGCTTGAACAGCGAAGGCCCAACGCTCATTGCATCACTCCTCGATTGAAACTCTTTGCGGGCACGAACCTGTTACCCGCCGGCGCGCGAGCGCGAACGGCGAGGCTTGGCGGATGCGGCCGCAGGCTCGAGCGGACATTCGCAAATGATGCGCGTGCCCGGCTGTTTGCCCTGCTGTTCGGCTTTGGGCTCGGCGCGTTCGAACCGCACTTCGCCGCCCAGAATCCGTGCCCGGTAACGCATGATCTTCAGGCCCAACCCTGGCGCATCGACCGCGTCCGACGGCATGCCGACGCCGTCGTCGGTGACCGTCAGCCGAACCTTAGCGCGGGCACCATGTAAATGCAGTCGTATAGACCGCGCCTGCCCATGGCGAACCGCATTCCGGACCGCTTCCTGCGCAATCCGATATAAATGGTTCGCAAGCTCGGTGCTCAGTGGTCGAATCGTCTTCACTCGATGGGTACAAGTCACCTGCACCCCATAAAGCTCCGTGGCATGCATCGCCAGGCCGTCTAAAGCATCCGACAGGCCGCCACGCTCCAGATTGACAGGCGACAAGCCGCGAGCCAGCGCCCGCGTGCTCTCGATGGAATTGTTTACCAAGCGCGTGATGCCTTCAATTTCCGGCAAAATCGCGGGGTATTCAGTCGTCAGCCGGCCGGCCAGGCCGCGCAACATCAGTGCAATGCCAGTCAACTCCTGACCCAGGCCGTCGTGCAAATCATTGCCGATTCGATACTGCTCACGGCTGACGGCCTGCAGGATCGCACGCTCCATTTGTTTGCGCTCGCTGACATCCTGAAGCACCAGCAGGCTGTGGTTGCGGCCGACGACTTCGAAGCGCGACAACACCCCGGCAGCCGCAAACAACGCGGCGTCCGAGCGACGACCGTCGAACTCCACTTGCATGGAATCGCCCTGTTCGGCCGGCAAGGTCTGCCAGCGCTCGGGCTGCTCGAACGGCCAGCCGGCGAGCGTCGACATATTGCGACCGATGAGCTCGCCGCGACGATAACCAAACAATGTATCGAATGCTGGATTGGTGATCTCGATCACGCCGGCTTCGTTGATCACGGCGACGCCTTCGAGCATCGATTCGATCATGCGGGCCTGGGTTGCGATGGCGCGCGCGGCGCGAATGTGCTCGGTTGTTTCGGTCGTGACCAATGCGAGCGCCACGACCTTCTGGTCGGCGCCACGGATCGGGCTCACACGAATATCGAAGTGGCGCGCCTGCCCGTCCATGCCATCGAATTCCGCCGTATAGCCGTCGACCTGGCCGTTGGCGAGCACTCGATGCAGCGTCGACAGCGCGCGTGCATGTTGGGCGGCGGGAAAGAAATCGATGATGAGCGAGCCTTCAAGCTCCTTGGGCGTGCGATTGCCGATGCCGCGATTGGCCATCAGGATGCGCAGCCCGCGATCGACGACGAACACGAATTCAGCGACCGCGCCGACGAGCTGCCGGACCGTATCGGTCTGCAGTGCCGTGCGCAGTCCGCCGTCGGCAGATTGGGCGCCGAGCGGCAGGTCGATTGTCTTCGCCGTGTTCAAACCGTGCGGTCTCGCGATTGGAGGACTGCATGGTGTTGGAGGCGCGGTGTAGGGGATATCAGCCACTCCCCTAATGTCGGGGGTGGTGGCCGCGCCTTTGACGAGACTGTGGGGAAGGTCTCGGTCGATGGAGAATTCGGGGCTAAGTCAAAGGCTTAGCCCGGTCTGGCTGAGCGATTCTACTTAGTGAGTTCCCGTAGGGGCAGCGCTGGTGCCGCCGCCGCGATCGGACACCCATTGGGTGGCGTAACGGATCAGCTCGCTGGTGGAGCGCAGGTTCAGCTTCTCGCGCATGTGGCGGCGATGGGCATCGACGGTTTTCATCGACAGGTCCAGCCGCTGGGAGATTTCGCGAGTGCTGATGCCTTCGCCGATCAACCGAAACACTTCGAGCTCGCGATCGGTAAGTGCCGAAACCGGATCTTCGTCGGCCGCGGGCGACCGGCCTCGCGCCACCTGGCTGAGCAGCCGCTCGCCCATCGCCGAGCTGACGTGTCGCTGGCCGCGGGCCACCTTGCGCAAGGCGCCGAGAAAATCGGTGCCGGCCACATTCTTCATTACATAACCACTGACGCCCAGGCGCAGCAGTCGCTCCGCATACAGTGCTTCGTCCTGCATCGACAGCACCAGCACGCGCACGTTGGGATGATCGTTGCGGATCCAGCGCACCAGTTCGATGCCGTCATCCGGCCCGAGCGCCAGGTCGACGACAGCGACATCGGGCTCGGCACCGTTGATCGCGGTTTGCGCGGCCTGCACCGATGCAGCTTCGCCGGCGAGCACGAACTCGCTTTGCCCGGCGAGCAACTGTTTCAAACCTTCCCGCACGAACGGATGGTCATCGACGATCAGGATCCGCGTTGGATCGGCCATGGTTGGTTGTTTCCTACGTATTTCGCGAGCCGGGGCGGCAACAATGGCTACTGCGCGACGGGCTGGCAAATTGAACATGCTCCATGCATTGCCAGCATTCCCACCATCCCTGGCGGTCATACCTTCAATCTGGCGTCGGCACAAGAATGGAGCAATCCCCATTTTCCACAGTGCTCACATGGTGATACGTTCCAAGCACCTTAGAAGATCGGCCCATGAACAAGGATTCTGCAAACTCACCATCCGAACCGTTGCGCTTCGTCCTGCTCGAGGACGATCCCAACGATGCCGAGCTGATTCAGCTGCAGCTGGAGCGCAACGGCCTCGACATCAGCTGGCGTCACGTGATGTCCGAGCAGGATTTCCGCGCGGCGCTTGCCGGCCAGCCGCCCGACCTGGTGCTCGCCGATTACACCTTGCCGGGATTCGATGGTCTCACGGCGCTGCGCATCGTGTTAGAGCGATCCGCCGACATTCCTTTCATCTTCGTCTCCGGCTCGCTGGGTGAGGAGCGCGCGATCGAAGCTCTGAAGAGCGGCGCCACCGACTACGTATTGAAAGATCGCCTGCAACGCCTGCCGGCAGTGGTGAATCGCGCGTTGTCCGAGGCCCGCGTGCGGCGAGAACGTCGCCGGGCGGAGACGGCCTTGGAAGAACAGCGCATCCTGCTGAGCACGCTGATCGACAGCCTGCCGGAAATCATTTATGCCGTCGACACCGACAATCGCGTGACCGTCGTCAATCGCGCCTTGCTCGATACGTTGAACAAGCCGCGCGACGCTGTGCTTGGCCATCGCCTCTCCGAGCTGTGGACCGAAGAGAATGTCGTCGACATCGAAGCGCAGGCTGCGACCACGATGCGCACCGGCCGGCCGCTGACGGATCAGGAGCGAGCCTGGATCGCGGCCGACGGCTCGGTTCGCTGGTTCACATTCACGCACGTACCGCTGCGAGATCACGGCAATGTTTCCGGCCTGGTGTGCACGGTCCAGGAAGTCACCCAGCGCAAAGAGCTGGAGCAGGAGATCCTGGAGATTTCCAATCGCGAGCAGCGCCGCCTCGGCAGCGACCTGCACGACGGCCTCGGCCAGGAGCTCACCGGCCTGTCACTGCTCATGAAAGGTTTGCAGCTGCAGGTAGAGCGCGAGTCGCCACAGTACTCGGCGCAAGTCACCAAGATCACCGATCTGCTCGCGCGCGCCATTCAGAGCACGCGCTCGCTGGCTCGCGGCCTGGCGCCGGTGAACCTGGAACGCGGCGGTCTGCCGGAAGCGCTGAAACATCTGGTCGCTCGATGCAGCGATATGTACAGCCTGGAGTGCACGTTCACCACCGGCGGACAAAAGCTGCCGGACCTGGAAGAAGGCGCGGCGACTCATCTGTATCGAATCGCGCAGGAGGCGTCGACGAATGCAGCTCGCTACGCGCGGGCAACGTCAATCAACATCGACCTGCGCTCCACCGGGCGCAAGCTGCAGCTGTCCATCGCCGATGACGGCATCGGCCTGAGCGCAGGCCTCGCGCAGGGCCGGCCCGGCATGGGATTGAAGATCATGGAATATCGCGCCCGCATGCTCGGCGGCACGATCGCGTTCGAAGAGCCCGGCGCCGGCACGCGCATCGTGCTGACGGCACCGTTACATCTGCTGCGTCAATCGAAAGACAAGAAGCGGTTGGCGGTTGGCGGTTAGCGGTTATTTCCTGACCACCGGCACCAGCGTGTGGTCCGCGCCATTCCAAACGTCGACGAACGACTCGATCTCCGACGCCGGCATCGACGACGCAATGAAGTCGCCCTGCAGGGCGTCGCAGCCGCATTGTTCCAGGAACTCGAACGCGGGCGATGTTTCGATGCCTTCGGCGCATGCGGTGAGCGACAGGCTGTGGGCCAGCTCGACGATCGCTTTGACTACCGTCGCCGCGGCCTTGCTGCCGGCGATTTCTTGAATCAGCAGACCGTCGATCTTCACTTCGCTGAACGGCATCTTATAAAGCAGCGTCAATGACGACGTGCCGACGCCGAAGTCATCGAGCGACAGGCCCACACCCTTCACGCGCAGTCGCGTGAAAATATCCATCACCAGCTCGGGATCGTCGACCGACGCAGCTTCGGTCACTTCCAGCGTCAGCTGTTCCGGACGCACTTCGAACTCACGCAGGACGCGCGTGAGTCGCTCGGGAAATTCCAAATCCTGCACCAGCCGCGGCGACAGGTTCACGGCCGCGCCGAGGTCGAGACCTCGCGTGCCCCAGTGACCGATCTGCCGGATCGCGTCGGTGAGCACGAAATCGGTGAGATCGACGATCAATCCGGACTGCTCCGCCAGCGGCAGGAACTCGCCCGGATACAACAGGCCGAGCCGCGGATGGCGCCAACGCACCAGCGCCTCGGCGCTGCGCACGTGCCAATCGTTCGCGGCACGAACGACCTTCGGTTGATAGTGGACGATGAGCTCATGCTCATCGATCGCCTTGCGCAGCTCCTCCACCGAGATGCGGGAGTTCGGCTCCAGGTGCTTGGCCAGCAGGCTCTCGATGTCTTCGAGCATGGCCGGCTTCTGCAACGTGCCGAGCATCTTCAATCCCAGCGATTCGCCGAGCTGTCTCGCGCTGGCCAGCACGCGCTGGTCCATGCCGCTCGCGAGCAGAATTCCGGAAGTCACATTCTGCCGGGCCAGGTAACGCAGCGCCTCGATGCCGTCCATGCCGGGCATCTGCAGATCCAGCAGGATCAGTGCCGGCTCGCGTTGAGACAGCTGCTCGCGGAACGTGGCGGCTGTGTTGGCGGTGATCACGGTGCAGCCCACGCCCCGGCCGATCTGCTCGATCAGTTCCAGGAAGTCGGCTTCATCGTCCACCGCGAGTAACAGATTCCTCTCACGCCGGGACACGCTGGTTCTCCTCTTTTCCATCTAGTTGTGCGCGCACCCGGCGCGCCGGTTCTTCCAGTTGATACGGCTTGGGCAGCAGCTCCGCCGTGCCGTCGAGCATACTCCGATGCATCAGGCTGCTGTCGCTGAAGCCGGAGGTCAGCAGCACCTTCAGGCCCGGACGGCGCTCGGTGAGTTTTTCCACCAGCTGTGTGCCGAGCAGCCCACCCGGCAGCATGATGTCCGTGAACACCAGCGCGATATCGGGGTAGCGCATGAATTGCTCCAGCGCCTGGTGCCCGTTCGCGGCTTCGAGCACTCGATAGCCGAGGCTAGTAAGTATTTCAACAGCGGTGCCCCGCACTTCGCCATTGTCTTCAACCACCAACACGGTCTCGCTGCCTCGGGGCAGATCCGCCTGCGGCTGGCTGTCGCTGCTCGGGCGCTCGGCTTCGGCATGCGAGCGAGGGAAGTACAGATGCACTGTCGTTCCCTGCTGGGGCGCGCTGGTGATATTCACATGGCCGCCCGATTGTTTGACGAACCCATACACCATCGACAACCCGAGGCCGCTGCCTTTACCCAGCTCCTTGGTGGTGAAAAACGGCTCGAACACGCGCTTCAACGTTTCGTGCGACATGCCGGCACCGGTGTCGGCGACTTCCAGCACCGCGTATTCGCCCGGCGCGAGCCCATCTTCACGCGAGCTGCGCTCGACGCCGATCGTCACATTGCGAGTCGCGATGGTGATCACACCACCGAGGGGCATCGCGTCGCGCGCATTGATTACCAGGTTCAGCACTGCGTTCTCCAGCTGACCGGGATCGGCTCGGGTGAACCAGGTGTCCGCAGCCAGCTGTCTTTGAATCTCGATATCGCCCGTCAGCGAGCGCCGCAGCAATTCGTACATCCCGCCGATCGCGGCATTGAGATCGACAGTCTTGGGCTCCAGCACCTGCTGACGCGCAAATGCGAGCAGGCGTTTGATGAGCTCGCCGCCGCGCATCGCCGCATTGAGCGCCGTTTCGGCTTGCCGCAGGAGACGCGGCGTCTGTTGTAACGAGCGCGTCAGCAGCTGCATGTTGCCGACGATCACCGACAGCAGATTGTTGAAGTCGTGCGCGATGCCGCCCGTCAGGCGACCGACTGCTTCCATCTTCTGGCTCTGGCGCAGCTCCGCTTCGAGCAGACGTTTCTCGGTGATGTCACGCGCGGCGACGAAACAGCCTTGAATCTCGCCGGCATCGTCGTAGTGAGGAATGAATGCGGCTTCCAGATCCACCGGATGACCGTTCGAATCTCGATAGCGGCCCTGGCCTTCGACTGTCTTGCCTTCCAACGCTTCGCGGACATACGGCCCGATGGCAGCGTAGCGACGATCGCCGATCACTTCGCGAATCACACGTCCGCGCGAGTCCGCGAGCGGCGTGCCCAGGAATGTTTGAAACATTCGGTTCGCATACACGATGCGTTCGTCGCGATCGGCGTAGGCAACGAACAGCGGCAGCGAATCGAGCACCGTGCCGTAGAAATCCTGGCTGCGACTCAGCGCCTTCTCGGCTTCGATCTGCGCGCTGATGTCACTCAATGAACCTGCGAGTCGCGTCGGCCTTCCGGACGCGTCGCGCTCCGCCTCGCCGCGCAAACGACACCAAACAATGCTGCCGCCGCGAGCGACGACCCGACAGCGCAGATCGAGTCGGCTTTGATTCTCCAGGTGCAGGCGGATCTTCGCCAGCACGCCGCCGCGGTCGTCCGGATGCATGACGTTTTGAAACGCCTGGAACGTGTTGGGGAAGCCGGTGTCGCTGCAGCCGACGATGTCGCGAAAGCGGCTCGCGTACCAGACGTGGCCGGTCAACAAATCCCATTCATACAAACCGTCGGAGGTGCCGCGGATCGCGCGTTCCCAACGCTGCTCCACATCGAGAGCGGTGCGCTGATCTTGTTTACTGCGCGATATATCCTGGAGCACGCCAATGACGCGCAACGGTTTGCCGGCCGGGTCGCGACGCACGACCTTGGCGTGCGCGAGAAACCATTTGTTTGTTCCGTCACGCGTCGGCAGCCGATACTCACATTCGAAATAGGGGCTGGCACCGTTGAAGTGACGTTCGAATTTATCGAGCACCGCTTGGTCCGACGGCAGCATCAAACGTTCGGCGAGCGACTCGCGCTTCAACAGCTCGCGCGGCTCGATGCCGAGCGACACGCGCCATTGTTCGTTGTATGAGACCTCGTCGCGCTCGACGTTCCAGTCCCACATCGACAGCTCGCTCGCCTCCATTGCGATTTCGAGCCTTGCTTCACTGGCGCGCAACGATTCGCGAGCGCGTTTGAAGTCGGAGATGTCTTCGACGGTGATGACCGTCTGCCGGGCGTCACGCTGGGACGGTCGCGTTGTTACACGCGTCCACAATGAGCCGGTGCTGCGACGTTGGATGAGAGATTCGACGGTGATCTGTTCGCTGGCCGCGACCGCATCGCGAACTCGTTCGCCCAACAGTTGCAGCCCGCGTTCGAGCAGCTCGGCGGGTTCATGGCCGCTCAGGCGGGCGAAGGCGGAATTCACATAGATGAGGCGAGCTTCCGTCCCATCGCGGACCGCAATAGCGACTCCGTGGAAGACAGCATCGAGCGCGCCCTGCGCGTCGATTGCCAGGCTTCCAGCGAGAGCGGACATATTTTGATCCGTGGTCGGGCCCACTTGCGGGTTCGGAGTACGACATAAGCCGGCCGGACTGGCCGCAAGTGACGGAGTCTGAACAAAATTGCGCCGCGAAAATGTGTTGTACGGCGCGCGCGCGCCCCTTTAGGGGTTTTCCCTAACGGGGCGGCCCGAGCGAAGAGACTCAGCGGGCGAGCCAGCCCCCATCCACCGGCAGGATCGTGCCGTGGACATAATCCGACGCCGCGGATGCCAGGAACACGGCGGCACCGCCCAAATCCGAGGGCTTGCCCCAGCGCCCGGCGGGGATTCGACCCAGGATGTCCTTGTTACGCTGCTCGTCCGCTCGCAGGGCGGTCGTGTTGTTGGTCTCGAAGTAGCCCGGGGCAATCGCATTCACGTTGATGCCGTGCTGGGCCCACTCGTTCGCGAGCAAGCGCGTGATGCCGGCGATGCCGCTCTTGCTGGCGGTGTACGACGCCGTACGAATGCCGCCTTGGAACGACAGCATCGACGCGATGTTGATGATCTTGCCGCCCCGCCCCTCCTTCACCAGGTGCTGCGCCACTGCCTGCGCCAGGAAGAACGGCGTCTTCAAATTCACATTCAACGCCGCGTCCCAGTCCTGCTCGGTAAACACCAGCGCATCGGCGCGCCGGATGATGCCGGCGTTGTTGATCAAAATATCAACGGGACCCGCCGCCTCAACAGCCCGCGCCACCACTCGATGCGCTTCGTGACTGCGTTCGAGGTCCGCATACAGCGAATGAAACTTACGCCCGGCCGCGACCACGCCGCGCTCCGTATCCGACGTACTGGAACGCGCGACGCCGACAATGTCCGCGCCGGCCTGCGCCAGCGCGACAGCAATGCCCTGACCGAGGCCGGTGTTGACGCCCGTAACGAGCGCCACTTTGCCGGCCAGCGAAAACGAAGGAGGTTGACTCATGGTTACTTCAATCGGCATCACTTCAATTGACAGATGTCGAGGACATTCATGTCGGTGTAGTCCAGATTCTCGCCGCCCATTGCCCAGATGAAGCTGTAGTTGCGCGTGCCCGCGCCCATGTGAATGGACCACGGCGGCGACAACACAGCTTCTTCGTTGCGCACCACCAGGCTGCGCATCTCATCCGGCTCGCCCATGAAGTGCATCACGCGCTGCTCGCCTTCGAGATCGAAATAGAAATAAACCTCGGAGCGACGGTCGTGCAGGTGCGGCGGCATGGTGTTCCACACGCTGCCCGACTTCAGCAAGGTCATGCCCAGCAGCAGCTGCGAAGATTTGCAGGTCGCCGGCACGATGTACTGGTAGATGGTGCGTTCATTCGACGTTTCCGCCGCGCCACGCTCCAGCGGCACAGCCTTGTCGATCGAAATGTGCACGGCCTCGAAACGCGCATGCGCCGGCGTGGATGCGAGATAGAACTTCGCGCTCTCGCCCGCCTTCGCCGCTTCGAACACCACATCCTTGGTGCCCATCGGAACATACAAACCGTCCTTGGGCGCGAGGTTGTAGGCTGTGCCGTCCAATGTGACTTTGCCGGCGGTCTTGCCGATGTTCACGACGCCGAGCTCGCGGCGTTCGAGGAACGTCTTGCCTTTCGCCGACGCCGGCTCGGTCTGCTCCGGCAGGCGCACTGCCTGGCCCGAAGCCATGACGCCGCCGATCACGAAGCGCTCGTAATGCGTGTAGTTGAGCGCGATCGCGTTCTCGTTGAACAGACTCTCGACCAGGTAGCGTTCGCGCAGCTGCTCGTTGCTGACGCCTTCCATCATGTCGGGATGCGTGGCGTGATACGTTTTCTTGAACACGGGAAACCCTCGAATTGAGCGGGGCTGCCGTTACAGCTTGTAAGCCTGTTTCGGCAGCCGATAAGTGAGATCGCTCGCGACCTGGGCCGCGGCGTCCTCATCGATGCGATGCTCCGACACCAGCCGCGCCAGGTAGACGCAATCGGTGCGGCGAGCGAGATCGTGGCGAGCGGGAATGGACAGGAACGCGCGCGTGTCGTCGTTGAAGCCCACAGTATTGTAGAAGCCCGCCGTTTCGGTGGTGTATTCGCGGAAGCGCATCATGCCTTCCGGACTGTCGTGGAACCACCAGGCCGGGCCGAGCTTCAGCGCCGGATAGTGACCAGCCAGCGGCGCGAGCTCGCGGCTGTACACCGTTTCATCCAGCGTGAACAGAATGATCGAGACGGTCTTGCTGTTGCCGAAGCGGTCCAGCAACGGCCGCAGCGCCTGCACGTACTCGGTCTTCGCCGGAATGTCCGCGCCCTTGTCGCGGCCGAATGTTTCAAACAACCAGCGATTGTGATTGCGGAACGAGCCGGGATGGATCTGCATCACCAGTCCGTCGTCCGCGCTCATCTTCGCCATCTCGACCAGCATGGCCGCACGGAACAACTCGGCGTCCGCGGGCGTGAAATTGCCGCTGGTGACTTTTTCAAACAAACGTTTCGCGTCGGCGTCGCTCAGATCGGCCGTCAACGCGGTCGGATGACCGTGATCGGTCGAGGTCGCACCGGCTTTCGCGAAATCCGCGCGACGCTTGCGATGCGCGTTGAGATATCCACTCCAGGAGAACACGTCTTCGCCGGTGATCTCGGCGAACTGTTTCAGCGAGTCCTGGAAAGACTCATGCTCCGGATCGATCACGGCATCGGGGCGATAAGCGGTGACGACACGACCTTTCCAGCCGCTGTTGCGAATCTTGTGATGATGATCGAGCGTATCGACCGGCGACTCGGTGGTCGCCAGCACTTCGATCTTGAAACGATCGAACAGCGCGCGCGGCCGGAACGCATCGGTGGCGAGCTTCTCGCCGATGACATCGAAGTAATGATCGGCAGTCTCGGCATCGAGGCGCACCTGGAAACCGAACACCTTCGCGAACACATAGTTCAGCCACAGCCACGACGGCGTGCCGTTGAACAAGTAAAAATGCGCCGCGAACTTGCGCCATGCCTCGCGAGGATTCGCGTTCGACGGGCCACGGCGCGACGCGACGCCCAGCTCGTTCAGATCCAGGCCCTGGCTGTACAGCATTCGAAACAAATAATGGTCCGGCGCGAGCAGCAGCTCGGTGGCATTACCGAAGGGCGCATTGTTCGAGAACCACTGCGGATCCGTGTGGCCGTGCGGGCTCAGGATCGGCAGATCGCGAACCACCGCGTACAGGCGCTGCGCAATCGCGCGCACCGTCGGGTCCGACGGAAACAATCGATCTTCATGAAAATGTAGGGGTTTGCTCATGCGCAGCGCCGTGAGTGAAGGGGAATGGTAACCGGTGTCAGCGGGCAGTTGCCAGCTATCTGACCGTGAATCAACTAGCTCGTGGGGCGGCCGGAGGACTCGCGCACCACCAGGTGTGGGAACACCGTAGTGGCCTGGGAGACCGGGCCCGTGCGGGAAATCTTGGCGATCAGCTTCTCCGCCGCCATCCGACCCATGTCGCGGATGGGCTGGTGCATAGTAGTCAACGAGGGACACAAGCGCGAGGCGAGCGGGCTGTCATCGAAGCCGATGATGGTCAAATCGTGCGGGATGCGCAGTCCGCGCAAGTACGCCGTGCGATACACGCCCGCTGCAGTCTCGTCGTTGCCGGCGAATATCGCGGTCGGCCGCGGCGTGCGGGATAACAACATTTCCGCGCAAGCCGCACCCGATTCGAACGTGTACAGGCCCTGTGCAACGTAGTCGGGCGACAGCGCCAGCCCGCGCTCCGCCAGTGCTTCGGAAAAACCTTCCAAGCGCTCCTGGGATGAACGATACGTCGCCGGACCGATGATCATCGCGATGCGCGTGTGGCCGAGCTTGGCCAGGTGCTCGGCGACTTCCGCGGCCGACTGCCGGTCCATCGATTGCACCAGGTTGCCTGGATCGTCCAGCGCCGCGGAAATGATGCGGATGTAGGGACAATGCAGGTCCCGCAGCAGCTCCGCGAGCATCTGGTTCTCGGAGACCGGTGGCAAAATCACCATGCCGTCGAGTTTCTGGCGGCTCACCAGCTGGCGAATATCGCTCAGGAATTCCGGGCTGTTGCGATCGCAGGGATGCACCACCAGCTCGTAGCCGACCTTGCGGAGGGCGGCGAGCGCGCCTTCCTGCACGTTGATCACATACGGCGCATTGGGATTGTCATAAACCAGCCCGATCAGGTACGAACGCCTGAACGCGAGCCCGCGAGCTTGCGGATCGGGCGTGAAGCCGGTGCTGCGAATGATTTCGTTGATGCGAGTCCGAGTTTCCTCGCGCACGAACGGCGATTCGTTGATCACGCGCGAGACGGTCTTCTTGGAGACATTCGCCAGGCGTGCGATATCGTTGATCGTGTGCTTCTTCTCGAGCGTGCGCCGCAGTGCCGGCGGACGCGACTCTACGACAGGCAGCGGACGCGCTTCGGGAACGGTGCGCGTGCCGAGCGGCGCGGCGTGTCGGCTGACCTTCTTGGCCGGTTTTCGAACCATCGGCGACGTTACCTTACGAAGAGTCGGCTTGAGGACATCGGTGTTGTCAGAATACCTTGCTCGCCGTCCGCGCGGGAGTGAACCGTAGCAAGCCCGGTGCAACGTGACACCGGTTTCCAGCGATCCCCTTCCAATGCCATGATGCAGCTCATGAACGCAGCCACTTCAACCCTCGACAAAACGCCACCGACGCCCGCGGTTTACCGCGTCGCCGTGGAGGACGATGTCGCCGTCGCCCTGCGCGATCTGGCGGCCCAGGAAACCATCGCAGTCGGCGATCGCAGCATCGTGCTCGTCGATGCCATTCCGCGTGGTCACAAAGTCGCGATTCGCGCCGTGTCTGCCGGGCAACCAGTGCACAAATACGGCTGGCCGATCGGACGTGCCACAGCTGATATCACAGTGGGCGCGCACGTTCACACGCACAACGTCACAACGCTGTTGAGCGGCACCGACGAGTACGAATATTCGCCCGCAACCACAGCGACCAACGTCGGCAAAGCGCCGAGCGCGGCGACCTTCATGGGTTATCGGCGCGCGAACGGCAAGGTCGGCACGCGCAACGAAATCTGGATTCTGTGCACCGTCGGTTGCGTGAGCCGCACCGCCGAGCGCATCGCGCGGATGGCCTCGCAGAAATATGCCGGACGTGTCGACAGCGTCGTCGCCTTCCCGCATCAGTTCGGCTGCTCCCAGCTCGGCGGCGATCTGGATCGCACGCGCAAGCTGATCGCTGGACTCGCGCGCCATCCAAACGCCGGCGGCGTGTTGATCCTGGGCCTGGGTTGCGAATCCAACCAGTTGAGCAAGCTGCTCACGGAAATTCCCGAGGCCGAGCGCGAGCGGATCCGCTACTTCACCGCTCAGTCGATCGAAGACGAAATGGAGGCGGGACTGGCAGCGGTTGAACAGCTGGTGCAGATTGCCGAACGTGACCAGCGCGTGCCGTGCGAGCTCAAGGACCTGGTGGTTGGCTTGAAGTGCGGCGGTTCGGATGGGTTCAGCGGCATTACCGCGAATCCTCTGGTCGGCCGAATCGCCGATCGCGTGACTGCCGCGGGCGGCACTGCCGTGCTCACCGAGATTCCTGAAATCTTCGGCGCCGAACGTTTGCTGATGGAACGCGCCGCGAATCGCGAAGTGTTCGAAGGCATCGTTCATGTCGTCAACGACTTCAAGGAATATTTCCTGCGCAATCATCAGCCGGTGCACGAGAACCCGTCGCCCGGCAACATTGCCGGCGGCATCACGACGCTCGAAGAAAAATCCTTGGGCGCGGTTCAGAAAGGCGGCCACGCCACTGTCACGCAGGTGTTGCGCTATGGTGAACGCACTACGCGCCCGGGGCTCACGCTGTTGGAAGCGCCGGGCAACGATGGCGTTTCATCGACTGCACTGGTTGCTGCCGGCGCCACCGTGTTGTTGTTCACAACCGGCCGCGGCACGCCGCTCGGCTTTCCAGTGCCGACGCTGAAGATCAGCACCAACACGGCGCTGGCCGAAAAGAAATCTCACTGGATCGACTTCGATGCCGGCAAAGCGCTCAACGCGGCTGATCCGGAAATTGTGACCGATGAGTTCCTGCAATTGATCGTCGACACGGCGTCGGGTCGTCCGGCGCGCAACGAGATCAACGAACAACGTGAAATTGCGATTTGGAAGGATGGTGTGACGCTGTGATGTTATCGCCCGCTTCGCTCGCGGCCCTGCAAGGCCGCGGCATTCAGACTCCCGCTTACGACCGCAACGCCGTCACCATCGGCATCGTCCACTTCGGCCCCGGTGCGTTCCATCGCGTGCACCAGGCTTGTTATATCGACGATGTGTTGAGCAACGATTCGCGCTGGGGCATTTGTGAAGTGTCACTGCACAGCACCGGCGTGCGCGACGCCCTGCAGCCGCAGGACGGCCTGTACACGATCGCGATCCTCGACGAGCAGTCCTCGTTCCGTGTGGTCGGTTCCGTGAAAGAAGTTCTGGTCGCACCCGAGTCGCCGAGCGTCGTGCTCGATCGCATGGCCAACCCGGCGACACGCATCGTCAGCGCGACGATTACCGAGAAAGGCTATTGCTTGAGCAAGGAAGGCGGCCTGGATTTCTCACATCCAGACATCGCGCACGATCTGAAGAATCCGACCGCGCCGCGCACGTTCGTAGGATTCATTGCCCGCGGCTTGCGCATGCGACGCGACCTCGGTCACGCGCCGTTCAACGTGATCAGCTGCGACAACCTTGCAGACAACGGCCATCGCTTGCGTCGCGCAGTGTTGGATTTCGTACGCACTGTCGATCCGTCGTTGTTGAGCTGGGTCGAAACGGAAGTGATGTTCCCGTGCACGATGGTCGACAGCATCACTCCCGCGACTGACGACGCTCTGCGTGCTCGCGTGCAGGACGCGCTCGGCGTTGAAGACAAATGGCCGGTGCAGCGTGAGTTCTTCTGCCAGTGGGTGATTGAAAACAAACTGCGCGGACCGGTGCCGGATTGGGCATCCGTCGGCGTGACGGTCACCGATGACGTCGCCGGCTTCGAACGCGCCAAGCTGCGTTTGTTGAATGGCGCGCATTCGACGTTGGCTTACGTCGGCAGCCTCGCAGGTCATGAAACAGTATCGGGCGCGATGAGCGATGCGGCGCTCGCTTCCTTCGTTCGTCGCATGATGGTCGAGGATATTCGCTCCGGGCTCGCCGCTCCGTCCGGTTTGAATCTCGATCAATACATCGACGCAGTGTTACGTCGGTTCCGTAATCCGACGATTCGTCACCTGCTGTCGCAGATCGCGTGGGATGGCTCGCAGAAGCTGCCCTTCCGCATCCTGCCGACGATCGCTGAAAACCTCGCGTCGGGGCGCTCGATCGCGCGACTCACTGTGCCGCTGGCTGCGTGGTTTCATTTCATTCGTCGCGCCGTGGCGGCCCAGAGGCAGATCGTCGATCCGCTCGCGGAGCAACTCACTGGTCTTGCAAACAAATGCAACGGCGATCCGGCGCACGATGTCGCAACGTTTCTTTCGCTGGAGAAGGTGTTCAACGCCGAGCTCGCACGCGCCCCCGCGTTCCGTGCGGGACTGGAATCGGCGTATGCGAAGCTGGCGTCGGTGAACGGAACAGAGTCGCTGGCTGAAGCGCTGAGTTGATCTCAGCGCTTCGGCAGCACGGCGCGGCACTCGATCTCGCCGCAGCCTTCAAACACCAGTCGCGAACGCTGGCCGACCTTGATGTCGTGCACGCCGGTGATGGCGCCGGTCGAAATCACATCGCCGGCGCGCAGCGGGCGACCATGCTCCGCGCACTTGTTCAACGCGAATGCCAACGCACCGAGCGCGCCTTGGCGAATGAACGCCGTTCCGCGGCCGCAGAGCGCATCTTCGATGAACGTCAGCGCAATGATTTCCTGAATCGAACGCCACTCGCCGACCGCCGCGCCGACGATCACGCCCCAATTGTTTCCAAAGTCACCGATGATCGCGCCGGGCCCGAGCTCATTCAGCGTCGCCAGCGGGCTGCCCGCGGTCTCGACGCCGAGATGAAAACTGCGCACCAGCTCGGATGCTTCATCGATCGTCCAATTGGTTTTGTTCGCCGGCGCATCTTCATTCACACGCAGCACGATCTCCGCTTCCACTGCCGCGAAGCCGCCTTGAAACACAGGAAAGTCGACGACATCGCCGGCACGCGCCACGTGCAGATTGCGCTGAAACACCGGACCGACCAGCCGCTCTTCCGGATACTGCTTGCTCCACTGCGCCCCGATGCGCGCCACCTTCCAACCGACGATCGCGTCGGGAAAGCGTTTGATCGCATGGCCCTGCACAGCGTACGCATCCGCCAGCGTCGCCGGCACCGTGCCCGGATACTGCGGCAACGATTGCCCCGCCAGGCGCGCCCGCACGAACTGCTCAGCAATCGTTTCCAACTCGTCACCCGACATCTGCAACACCGCGCCACTCATTCGCAGCACCCTTCTAAAATTCCACATAAATACGCTCGCGCCGGACCCTTTCCTCGCGCGCTCAGCTGTATATAGGAAACCGGTGTCATGCGCAATTGCTTCGCCTCTGACAGATCAAGAGGTTTGGCATGGAAAGAAGATGAAGCCGAACTCTTGCTTGCACGCACCACGAACGCTTCGGCGTCGCCGGGAGTGGCCAATGTCCTCCCGGCAACTTAATAAAACAGGGACGTTTTTTACAGTAGCAGCTCCAGGGACGGACGGAATACGGTCCGCGCGTTAGCGTGGACAAGGGTCGTGCGCGGTGCCGGGAGGACATTGGTCACTCCCGGCGGCGCGAGCCACCGCGCCCTCTTAGTACGTTCCCCGCTGGATATATGGAACCTTCGCAAACAGCTTGCGCTCCTCGCCTCTCGGATCGTCCACGAGCTGCGACTCCGCATCGAAGACCATGGTCGAGCGAGCCGGCAGTTCATACGGGCGCCATTGCGGGATGCCCGAATGCGCGGGATCGCCGCTGCGAGCAAACGAAATGAACGCCTCACTCATCTGATCCGCCACCTTCTGCGCATTCGCGTCCGTCCCGGTGCGGGACTCAGGCTGGGCGATGTTGTCGAACACCAGCGGAATATCCATCGTATGCATCGCGCCGTAGCGCCCGTTCTCCAGCGGCGAACGATAGTTCAACTGATATGCGAACACCGGCGACCCCTGCGCCGCTCTCGCCTCCGCTTCGATGACCGCACCTCGCCACGAGCGCCCCGCGGTCGTCGCGGCAAAGAAAACTTCCGTCGCGGAATATTTCGGATACAGCCGTCGATACTCCTGGATCACATACTCCGGCTGAATATCTACATACAGCGCATTCAACAACCGCTCCGGCAACTGCTCCCAAGTCAACTCATGAACCCCCGGATCGTTGCCATTGAACGCTCGCGTTTCATCTCGCGTATTGCCGATGATCATGGGAATGTTCGCCGACTGCGCCGGCGCGTCCGGATAGAACGGATGACGCAACAGCGACGCTTCGTCCAGCACCGGACCCCAGTAAACGTTCCTTCCTACCATCGACGGATCCTTCGCACGACTGGCCGCAACCAGATCCTCCGTCGACACGGCATTCAACTTCTCGACCTCGCCCGGCGCGATCTTCAATGTTTCCAGCGCTGACTTCGCACGATCCGTGGCCCCTCGCGGCCCCGACGCGGTGATCTGCTGACCGCTCATCGTCGCCGCGCGATGAAACATTCCCTTCGCCGCCGGCATCGACATCAACGTCGCGATCTTGGCGCCGCCGCCCGATTGCCCAAACACCATCACTCGCTGCGCATCGCCACCGATCGCCTCGGCGTGATCCCGCACCCAGGCGAGCGCCTGCACCAGGTCCAGCAGGCCCACATTTCCGGACATCGCATAGTTCGCCCCAAACAACCGCGGCAAATACAAATGTCCGAAGATGTTGAGCCGGTGATTCACCGTGACGACTACGACATCGCCACGCAGGCACAATCGCGTGCCGTCATAGAGCGTGCTGGACCCCGAGCCGCTGCTGTACTCGCCGCCATGGAAATAAACCATGATCGGACGCTTGTGGCCGTCTCGCAGCGCCGGCGTCCAGACGTTCAAGTACAAACAATCCTCGCTCATCGTGTCGCGCGAGCCAGGCTGCGGGCACGCCGGGCCATAGCTCAGTGCATCGCGAGTTTTCTTCCATGCGACCGGCGGCGCCGGCGGCAGGAAGCGAGTCGTACGTGTGTCCGCGCCGTAAGGAATCCCTTTAAAGACATGCACGCCTTGCGACTTCACGCCCGCAACCTTGCCGGCGCGTGTTTGCAGGACACTGCTCGTGCCGCCGTTCGCGTGCGCAATCGCCGACAGACTCAAGCCACCCGCGATGAGCATCGAGCCCTGCAACAGCTCGCGACGGGTCAGTGAGGGATCATTCTTCATCATCGTCTCGTCATCGTCTCTTGTGGGCTCACTTGGGGCTGATCCAGCCCTGGCTGCGCAGCCATTGCTCACAACGTTCCATCCAACGGTCATCCGTGGTCGCATTCTTCAATCCAAACCCATGGCCGCCCGCCGGATACACGATCAACTCGACCGGAATCTTGCGGGCCTGCAACGCTTCGAAGAAACGAAGGCTGTTGGCCACGGGCACCGTGCCGTCATCGGCCGCGTGCACCAGGAACGTCGGCGGCGTGTCATCGCTCACATTCAGCTGCGGCGAGAAACGTTTCATATCCTCTTCCGACGGAGCATCGCCCAGCAGATTCGCGCGCGATCCGGCGTGCACAGCGGGATCGACGAACGTGATCACCGGATAGATGAGCATCAGGAAATCCGGCCGCACATCGGCGCTATGCCACTGCGACAGCACCGGCGAATTGAATTGCGTACCCGCCGACGCGGCGAGATGGCCACCGGCGGAGAATCCCATCAGCCCGATGCGGGCCGGATCGATGTGCCACTTGGCTGCATCCCGCCGCACGATCGCGAGCGCCTGCTGCGCGTCTTGCAACGGACCGGTCCGTTTGTCCTTCATATGTTTGTCGCTCGGCGTTCGATACTTCACGACGAACGCCGTAACACCCATCGCGTTGAAGGCACGCGCCACGTCGTAGCCTTCTTTGAGAATGGATACGCCGCGATAACCGCCGCCAGGAAGAATGACGACAGCGGTGCGCTTGGGATCCTGCTTCGCCGGCTTGTAAGCGGCGATCGTCGGCCGCGAGATGTCCATATAGAACGGCCACGGATCCGCGGGATCGCGCAACGATTCCTCGTCGGGCGCCTGGATCGCGTTGGGAATCTCGCCGGGGTACAACGGGGTTGCGGGCGGCTCGGCAGCTTCAGTCAGTGTGGACATCATCAGCACCAGCAGCGCCGCGGAGGCGCCGCGAATCGTTTTCATCGCTCGCATATTTATTTCAGCCCTCTAATGCCTGGTAGCGAACATCGCGAAACACCGCTGCGCCTTGGCCGGCGGCGTAGATCGCCGGGCGCAGGCTGAGGAAGTCCCCAGCGACGTTGTGATGATAGCCCGAGACTTCCATCTGCACGCCGTACTTGGTCCAGCGCTCGCCGTCCGGGCTGTGGTGAATGGTCACGATGTGCCGATTGTTCTCGATGCGCAAGTGCAAGCGCCGGCCGACGCCCGCCGGCAATGCTCCGCGGCGTTCGAGCCCATAGCGATGCATGACGAAGCCATGGGGATCGAAGCCGAGGCCGCAGTACAGACGCTTGTTATAGAACAGCAGCAAGCCCGCTTGCGCGTCGTCTTGCAGTTCGATGTCGACGGACACGCGATACGCAACGTCGGGCGCGATGAAGGCGAGCGGCGAGCAATCGAACGGCTGCGTGCCCTTGCCTGCCAGTCGCAGGGCCTTGTCCAAGTACTTTACGCGGGACATCTCTTCCGGGCCCGGATTGTAGAAGCCCCACAGCGAGCCGAGTCGGTTGCTGGAGAAGTCATCGGACAGCGGCATGCCGTGCGGCGACGGCTGTCCCTGCTTTGATTTTTTTGAGCCCGGCTTGCGGATCGGTTGTGACAAGTCGCCGCCCCTGGCGCGGAACCAGCCGTCCTTGGTCCATTCAACCGGATCGAGCAGCGTCTGGCGGCCCAAGGTCCAGAAGCCGTTCTCGTAGCCGTGATACACCATCCACCAGTCGCCGCCCGGCCCTTCAACCAACGTCGCGTGCCCGCGCGACCACCACTTCTCCGCAGAAGATTGCGTGCGCACGATGGGGTTCGAAGCATCGTTCTCCCACGGACCATGAATCGATTTCGAACGCGCGACGATCACCATGTGACCGGTCGGCGGTCCAGCCGTGCCGCCCACTGCAGTGATCATGTAGAACCAGTCGCCACGACGCATGACTTTGGGACCTTCGGGCGCAAACGACTCGACCACCCAATCTTCCGGATAGCGCCACGGATCGTAGACGTGCTCGACCGGGCCGTCGGTCGCAAGGCCGTCGTCGGTGAGACGCACGCGGTCGCCGCCGCTCAAAAACAAATAACGTTTGCCGTCTTCGCCGACGCAATGACCCGGATCGATGTGATTCGGCAGTTTCAGATCGATGGGATCGCTCCACGGCCCGCGAATATCGTCCGCATGAATCACATACGTGGAGCGGTAATCCGGAAAGCGCGCCGGGATGTAAATGTAATAACGGCCTCGATGCTTGATGAGCTCGCAGGCCCACACCGAGCCGATCGGTTTGCTGAGCGTCGGGCCGATGGGCTGCCAGTTCACCAGGTCGCGCGAATGCCAGATCACGATGCCGGGATAAGCATCGAACGACGAGAACGTCATGTAGTAGTCGTCGCCGTCCTTGAGGATGGAAGGATCGGCGTGATCGCCCGGCACAATGGGATTCAGGAAGGTGCCGTCGCCGAGATCGGCATGGCGCTGGCCTTCGAGACCGCGGCGCCAGGTTTTAGCGGCAGCCCCATGATTGCCAGGGGTGGAAGCTTTCGATTGAGATGCGGACTGCGCGGTCGCGGGAATCGATCCCGCGGCCGCGCCGAGCACCACCGACCCCAAGAGTTCGCGTCGGCTGATTTCAGTCATGTCACCGTCCGATCAATACGTGTACTGCAATCCCAAATAATACTGGCGGCCGGTGTGCATGTAGTTGTCCATGCGCTCGGCAGTCGAATCCACCAGGTCGGTGCGATATTCGTCCGTGAGGTTGAGCGCCTCCAGCGACACCTTGAAGTGCTCGCTCACCTTGTAGCTGGTCGAGAAGTCCAGGTACGTCGAATCGTCGGTGAAATCGATATCGTTCGGCACGCGCGCGGCTGCGGTTCGCAGGAACGAATCGCGATACGCAACGGAGATGCGTGCACTGAAGATATCGTTGTCGTAGTACAGCGTCGCGTTCGCGGACTGCTCCGACAAGCCGACCAGGTTCAAGATCTCCGGCGGCTGACCATCGGCTGCGAAGTTCACTTTGGATTCCACGTTGGTGTAGTTCAAGATCGTACCGAACTTGCTCAGCCATGCCGGGCCGAACGTGAACGGCTGTTGATACTGCACCTCGAAGCCCTTCAGCCGGCCGCCCTTGCCGTTGACCGGCTTGCGCACTTCGAACTCCATGGTTGGATCGGCGGGCACTTGATCGAGCAGGCTGTCCGGCAGGCCGAGCGTCGACCAGAACGCACGTTCGACGCTGTTGACCACGAACGAGTCGATGTCCTTGCGGAACAGCGCCAGCGCCAGCAGCCCTTGCTCCTGGAAATACCACTCGAACGACAGGTCATAAGCATCGGCGCGGAACGGTTCGAGATCCGGGTTGCCGAACGTCACCGTCGGCGGCGTCGAGAAGCCACCGATGCTGCCGCCCGGCGAGAGCGAAGCCAGCGGCGGACGTGACATCACTTTCGAGTACGCGCCGCGCACCAGGAAATCCTGCACCGGTTCGAGCACCAGGTTCACTGCCGGCAACGTATCGTCGTACTTGCGATTCACAGTGACCGGAATGTTTGCATTGTTCACGACCTGCAAACCGGTCGATTCAAGATCGGTCTCGACATAGCGCACGCCCACGTCGCCACGGAAAGGCAGACCGAACAACTCGGTCTTGAAGTCGACTTGCACGTGATAGCCGAGATCTTCTTCGGTCACGCTGCGCACGTCCGAGGCCTGCGCGCGCAATGGGAAGCACGCATCGTTGGTGTACAGGCCGATGGCATTTGCGAGCGTGCGAATATCGGCGACGAAGAAGCTGCGCGCCATGCCGGCCGGCAGATCGTTATCACCAAAATTCGATTGATAGCCCTGCGAGGCCGTGACCGGCACCTGCGCCATCGTGCAGCTCGCGTTATTGATCGGCAACGTCGTGTCACGCGCGCCGGCAGTAACGTCGAAACCATATTTCTTCCACGACACGCCGCTCTTGAGCGTAAAGATGTCGTTGAGGTCGAACGCACCGTCGAGCCGGCCGGTATCGAACTTGTTGCTCTGATCGCTCGGGCGCTCACGCACTTCGGACACGACCCAGTTGGCGGGATTGGTCACATCGAAGCCGTAGGAAATGAACGGACGCTTGCTGTTGCCGCGGAAGTCGTACGTGAAATTATCGGAGTTGAAGTTCTCCAGGATGATGGTCGTCGCGCGCTCCACATCCAGCTCCGACTTCGACGTGCCGACCAGCGCATCGATGCGAAGCCGGTCGGTGAACTCGTGCTGCAACGACAGCGAGTACTGGTTGAACACGGTGTTCCATTCGTCGAGGCGATTCTCCGAACGGGTGTCGACGTTGTCGAAGCGACCGTATGTCATGGTGCCGTTGGCATCGATCTCGTAATCCAGCACATCGGTCTGGCGTCGGCCAGCAGCATTACCGCGCGCGAACGAGATCGCTTCCAGGAATGGCTCGGTGCGCGAAGCATCGAGTTTGGAATGCAACACATCGAAGCTCAGCGTCGTGTGGTCGCCGGGCTTCCATTGCAACGAACCCGTGAGGCCGAGACGATCCTGATCGTGCTGGAAGTCGACGTAACGCGGGAAGCGTGCGTGCACGGAATTGTTGATGCGAGCGACTTCAGCGGCGCTCAAACCGGCGGGCACGCTGTTCCAACGATCGGTCGCGGTGTTGCCGTTCCGTTCCCAGCCGCCGGACTGAACACCTTCTTCACGCGTGCGACGTTCGGAGTAGGCGACTGAGAACAACGCGCCGAATGTCCGATCGGAATTCGACATGCTCACGAGCGCGACGGCGCGCGGGTCCGCCTTGTCGGACAGCTCGTTATAACCTTGCTGATACGAAGTGACGAACTTGAATCCTTCGAAGTCGAGCGGGCGCGCGGTGAACAGATCGATGGTCGCGCCGAGCGAGCCTTCATCCACTTCGGCGGTCGACGTTTTGCGAACTGCGATTTGATTGAACAGCTCGGACGCGAACACGTTGAAGTCGAAAGCGCGCGTGCGGTTGGTTCCGACCGCATCGGTGGCACTCGTCGTGGTGAGCGCTTCCATGCCGTTGATACGAACGCGCGAGAACTCCGGGCTCAAGCCGCGGATGGTGATCTGGCGACCTTCGCCGCCGACGCGATCGATGGCGACGCCGGGCACGCGCTGAACAGACTCGGCCAGGTTGGTGTCGGGAAAGTCGGCGATGTCTTCGGCGAAGATCGCATCGACCGCGCCCGCCGTGGCTTTCTTCACGACCAGCGACTGCTCGAGACTTTCGCGATATCCAGTGACGACCACCTCCTCGACTGGCGCCGTGCTCGCGGTGCTTTGGTTGGCTTCCTGAGCGCCGGCAGTGCCGGCGAGCAACGCGCCCAACAAAGCAACGTGAACGCAACGACGCAACCGATGTGATGAACAATGAGACTTCGACATGAAAACCCCCAATGGCGCTTTGCTGATGAATGCAATTGATACCGGTGTCAATTGCGGATGAGCCGAACGGGTGCGAAGCGGGCGATCAGGGCGATCGGTGGGAAATAAAAAAGGCCGCGGCGGGGCCGGTCATTCCGGCGCCGCACGCGGCCCGATCGAATTGCAAAGACAATATTCCGCGGCCGAGCGCATTCATCGCACGCATGCGATCCCCTTCTGCATCGATGACCCGCCGGCGGTGTATCCCGCCGGCTTGTAGTCAGTTCGGCCGTCGTTCGACGCTACATTTATTAGAACTTGTAGCGCGCTCCCACCAGGAAGCTGCGGCCGGTGTGGTGATAGTACGAGAGGCGGTTGCCCGCGCTGTCGAGGTACTGATCTTCGTACTCGTCAGTGAGGTTGATGCCTTCCAACGTCAGATCGAGGTTCTCCATCACTGTGTAACGGGACGAGAAGTCGATCGTCAGCACGTCCTTGGTGCCTTCGACGTCGGCGCCGTCGCGGCCCGGCACACGAGTCAGGTACTGATCGCGATAAGCAGCCGACACGCGGGCGCCGTACTTATCCGTTTCGTAGTACAGCGTCGCGTTGAAGGCGCTGCGAGACAGACCCGTCAAGTCATCGCGGATGCCGCCCACGTACGTGATCTTCGAATCCACGCCGGTGTAGTTCAGCTGCGTACCAAAGTTGCTCAGGAAGCCCGGCAGGAACGTAAACGGCTGCTGGTAGCTGACTTCGAAGCCCTTCAGGTTGCCGCCCGGACCATTCACCGTCTGCTGGAACTGCCAGATCGGCAGATTGGCAGCGCAGCCCGCCTGGCCACCGCAAGCAGCGGTCGCAAAGATCTCCGGAATGCCGAACGGGTTGCCGGTGAACACTTGGTTGCTGAGCGTGTTGCTGACCGCGCGGCTGTCGATGTCCTTATAGAACAACGCCAATGACAGCAACGACTCACGCGCGAAATACCATTCGACGCCGAGGTCGTAGGCCTTGGCACGCGTCGGATCGATCGTCGGGTTGCCGACGCTCGCCGTGCGCGAGGCGCCGCTCACCGTGACAGAGTAGCCCGGGGTCAGAGCATCCAGCGGCGGACGCGACATCACCTTCGCAGCGGAGGCACGCACCACCACTTCGTCGGTGACATTCAACGAAACGTTCAACGACGGCAACGTGTCCGAGTAGTCACGCTGTGCCGTGACCGCAACGACCGTGCCCGCCGTGCCCTGCGCAGCGAAGCCGCGCGAGCTCTGATCGGTCTGCACGTAACGCACACCGAGATTGCCGCGCAGGGGCATGCCCCACACGTCGGTCGTCAGCTGCGTCTGTGCGAAGTAGCCCATGTCCTCTTCTTCCACGCCACGGTTGTTGCCGAGGATCGGCGTGGCCGACAGCGGAATCGAATTGAGGCCGAACTGACCGCTCGCAACGTTCACGTTCGGAATCAGGAACGACGCGTTCGAGCCGTTGATGTCGCCGCCGTAGGTGTACACGCGGGCATAGTTCGACAGCGCGATGCTCTGGAAGCGCGAGGCCGCGCAAGTTTCCGCGTTCGCAGTCGGAGCCTGCGCCGGGGTACAGAAACTCGGATCGATGCGCTGCTCGGTGGTGCTGAACTCGAACTTCTTGTACTGCACGCCGCCTTTGAACTTCAGCATGTCGCTGAATTCCCAATCGGCATCGAGCTGACCGTTGGTGAACTCGTTGATGGTCTCGTTCGGACGCATGCGGACCTGCGAGAGGTACCAGCCGTTCGAGTTCACGGTCGAGGTCGCGCCGGTTTGCGGCGTGCCGTTGGTCATCGAGGTGAGATTGGTGGCACCGTAGTTCAGCGTCGGCTGGCGGTTGTCGCCGCGATAGTCGTAGCTGAAGAACGGAATATTGTTCCAGTCGAAAATCAGCGTGGTCTGCATCGGGTTGGTGTTGTCGGCCTTCGACTTGCCGAGCAAACCGTTGATCTTCACCGTGTCGGTAATGCCCTGCGAGAAGTCCAGGGTCGCCTGCTTGAACTCGGTTTCGAGCTTGTCCATCCGCGACTCGGTGCGGATGTCGACGTTGTTGAACACGCCGTAGGTCATGGTGTTGGTGCCGTCGATGGCGGCGTCGGCCACGCGCATGCCCTGCGAGTTGGTGCTGAAGTTCGGCACTTCCAGGAAGATTTCGCTGCGGTCAGCCTTGAACTTGGCGTACAGCAAATCGAGGTTGATCGCGGTGGTGTCGGTCGGCGCAAACTGCAGCGCGCCGGTGATGCCCAGACGATCCTGGTTGTGCTCGTACGCGTCGTAACGCGGAATACGCGGCATGAACGCGGCGTTGATCTGCGTGAGGGTCGGTGTAGCGGCGTAGCCCGGGGCCAGCGTCAGGCCGGCCGCGCCGGGGTGCTGGCTCCAGCGCACCGTGCTCGAGCCTTCGTCGGTCAGGTTGCGTTCGGTGTAAGCAACCGACAGCAACGCGCCGAACTTGCCATCGGCGAACGTATCGCTGATGACGAACGCGGCGCGCGGATCGACTTCTTCAGAGAGGTCGTTGTACTGCGCGGTCGCGGAGGTGACGATCGTCAGGCCGTCGTAATCGAACGGACGGCCAGTTCGCAAATCAACGGTCGCGCCCAGCGAGCCTTCTTCCACTTCGGCGGAAGCAGTCTTGCGGACGGTGATGGAATTGAAGAGCTCGGAAGCGAAGGTGTTGAAGTCGAAGGAGCGGCCGCGGTTGGTACCGCCGGCTGCGTCGGTACCGCCGTTGGCGGACATCGCTTCCATACCGTTCAGGCGGACGCGAGTGAACTCGGGGCTCAGACCGCGGACGGTGATGGTGCGGCCTTCGCCGGCATCACGCGCGATCGACACGCCGGGAATACGTTGCAATGATTCGGCAAGGTTCAAATCGGGAAAGTCGGCGATGTCTTCGGCGACGATTGCGTCGACGGAGCCAACTTGCTCACGCTTCAGGTCCAGCGCCTGACTCAAGCTTTCGCGGAAGCCGGTGACGACGATCTCTTCGACCTCTCCCTGCTCAGCTCCCTGATCCTGCTGCGCCTGTTGCGCAAAAGCCGCGGAGCCGAGGGCCAGCGACGCGAGTCCGAGGGTGGTCCTTACCGCTACGTCCAGCGGACGAAGGCCAGATCTGTTCGACATATGGGTACCCCAAATATATGCAGCCTAAGATGCTGTCGGCCACGCTCGGGCCAGTCCCCGGGTGTAGCCGCACCGCGCAATCCTTGCCGATCGGCCACCCCGATGTTGTGACACCGCTAACAAATTGGCGAAAGCCCGTATGACACCGGTGACAATTGAAGGCTAACAGAGCATTTTCGCGCTCGCAAGGCATCTGTGGGCGTCTCAACAGTTGCGGATACCCTACAATCTGCGCAAGTCAACTGTGCTTTGCGCAAACATCGTTCATCCAATCGCAGAGAAAACGTCTGATATGAACCCGGCCATCATCTGTTTCGGCGAGGTGCTGCTGCGCCTGTCCGCTCCCGGCAAGGAACTGCTGTTGCAGTCACCCCACTTCGAAGCGCACATCGGCGGCGCCGAGGCCAACGTTGCGGTGTCATTGCACAAGTTCGGTCATCGCACCCGAGTCGTGACCTCTTTGCCGGATTCGACGCTCGGTCGCGCCTGTGCCGATGAGTTGCGCCGGCATGGCGTCGACACCAGCGCGATCCAGTATCGCGACGGGCGCATGGGCATGTACTTCCTCACGCACGGCGCGGGTCATCGCCCCGCTGAAGTGCTCTACGATCGCGCCAACTCCTCGTTCGCGATCGCGCCGGCATCGACGTATGACTGGAAGACGCTGCTCGGCGACGCGCGCTGGCTGCACATCTCCGGCATCACACCCGCAGTGAGCAGTTCGACTGCCGAAG
>CAMLEO010000021.1 GCA_946478975.1 uncultured Steroidobacter sp. | reverse complement strand
ATTGCTAGCCAAGTCCAAAACTATGGACTCAACCATTCCCGTGCCCCACACCGTGATGCTTGCTACGTGAGTTCGCGTCTCGAAGGTTGTGCTCGCCTTGTTCAAGGCCGGTGTATTCGGAAGCCTGAGTTGAGCGAGAATCGCATCCGCCTGCAGTCTATCCCGGCGAGCCTCGTACCATCTACCAAGTTCATCCGGTGCATTGAATTTGTTCATTGAGACATTCCCACAGCACACGTCATCGGGATTCTACAGACGGTCCAGGTGATATCGGTCGGACCAAAGTTGTTTCCAGAGTCCCTGGCCCGCACTTCAAACGTGTAGCTGATCGCGGGCGAAAGGCCTGTGAGATTGACGGACAGCACGTTGCTCAACGCTGCCACGCGCCGCCATCAAGCCGATACTGGTACGAAAGGTGGGCCGCCATCGAAGCTTTCGAATGGCGAACGGGCACTGCCGGCGCAGATCTTTTCTACGTCATTCGCTTCGATTCGTTGATGTTTCAATCGAGCGACGTGGATTCATGTTTTATTGATACGCTGACACATCGCCGCAAGGAGGTCAAGCAACCCTTACATGGTCACAATCTTGAAACCCGCCGAGCTCTCCGGCAATCAAACGCCGTTCTGTTCACTCAGCAGCCGCGAATTCTCCGGCCGCCGGAAAACGAGAGGCCGTTCGGGCACTCGCGATTCCTGTGCGCGATCGACGGCGTCGGTAACGACGTGATGCCTCGGGCTCTTGGAACAAACCGGATCTGCAGCAGCGGGGTCTTGCGCGAGCAGATAGGCCTGGCAGCGGCAGCCGCCGAGATCTTTGTCTCGTTCTTCGCAGCTGGCGCACGGTTCCTTCATCCATCCATGGCCGCGGAAGCGGTTGAAGCCGTCGGAGTGGAACCAGATGTCTCGCATGCTGTGCTCACGCACGTTAGGAAACGTCAGCCCAGGCAGCATCTTTGCCGTGTGACACGGCAGCGCCGTGCCATCGGGAGTGACGGTGACGAACGTCGAGCCCCAGCCGTTCATACAGCGCTTGGGCCGCTGCTCGTAATAATCCGGCACCACAAACAGAATTCTCATCTTGTCTTTGAGACGCTCGCGCCAGCGTTGCATGACGCTCTCGGCCTGCTGGAGTTGCGCGCGTGACGGCAGCAGATGCTCGCGATTCAGATGAGCCCACGAATAGAACTGCGTGTTCGCCAGCTCCAAATAATCCGCGCCGATGCGCGCCGCCATTTCGATGATGGCATCGAGATGATCGATGTTGAGCCGATGGATCACGCAGTTGAGCACCATCGGGTAGCCGCTCGTCTTGATCCACTCTGCGCAGCGCTGCTTCAACTCGAACGTCCGCGTGTGCGACAGGAAATCGTTGAGCTCGCGCGTGGAATCCTGAAACGACAGTTGGATGTGATCGAGCCCCGCTCGTTTGAGCTCACTCAATCTCTGCTGAGTCAGCCCCACGCCCGAAGTGATGAGATTGGAATAGAACCCGAGCCGATGCGCCTCGCTCGCGATCTGCTCCAGATCATCCCGCAGCAACGGCTCGCCACCCGACAATCCAAGCTGCACTGACCCGAGCGCCCGCGCCTCGCGCAGCACTCGCAGCCACTCGGCCGTGGGCAACTCATCTTTGGTCGCCGCGAAGTCGACCGGGTTGTAACAAAACACACATTGCAGCGGGCATCGATAGGTCAGCTCGAACAGCAGCCACAATGGCGGCCCGATCGGCGCCGCGCTCATGGCGGCACCATGTGCACCCAGCCCTGGCGGGCTGCGCCTTCGAGGAATCCAAGGACATCTTTCTTGAGATCGGTGCGCGAGAACGCCACTTCGAGCTCGGTGACGATCTCATCGATGGTGCGCGAGCCGTCGCATCGCTTCAGGATCTCGGCCGCGCTGGTGTTGAGCGTGATCATGCCTTCCGGGTACAGCATCACGTACGCGTTCTGCACCGGCTCCCATTGCAAACGATAGCCGGTGCGGATCGAAGGACGCGGGGTGGCGCTCATGTTTTGACGCCGTAGTGCTGACCCATTGCGTCGTTCATGGCCCACAACACATCGAGCTTGAACTTCAGGATTTCCAGCGCGCGCTGTTGTTGCTCACGGGTTCTGAAATAGGCCAGCGTGACCGCGAGCCCATGATCCACATCGCGCTTCGCCAACGGCACGCGGCTGCGGAAGTAATGCAGCCCTTCCTGATCGATCCACGGATAGTGCTCGGGCCAGGTCGCGAGACGCTGCTTGTGAATTTCAGGCGCGAACAGCTCGGTCAGCGACGAGCACACGGACTCTTGCCACGGCTGCTGACGTGCAAAGTTCAGATAGGCGTCGACCGCGAAACGCACGCCCGGAATCACGTTACGCAACGATTCAACTTCAGCGCGATCGAGCCCGACCGCCTCGGCAAGCCGCAGCCACGATTCGATGCCGCCGGGATCGTCGCCATAGCCGTCGTGATTCAGAATGCGCTCGATCCAGATGCGACGAACGGCGCGATCCGGGCAGTTCGACAGGATCGCTGCATCCTTGCGAGAGATGCTGATCTGATAGTAGTAACGATTCGCCACCCAGCCCTGGATCTGCTCGCGGGTGGCGCCGCCGGTGTTCAACATCACGTTGAACGGGTGATGGATGTGATAAGCGCGGCCCTGCTCCCGCAGCTTTTGTTCGAACACCGCTTCGCTCCAGGGCTCGATCTGCGTACTCAAAGCACGATCTCCATTCCGTCAAAGGCCACTTCGATGTCGTGATCCTGCAGCATCCGACGCTCGGGCGAGTCTTCGATGAGAATCGGATTGGTGTTGTTGATATGAATCAGCACACGGCGCGTCGTGCCGGGCAGGCGGTCGAGCCAATCGATCATGCCGTCGGCACCGGACTGCGGCAGATGGCCCATGTCGGACGCACGCTTGCGGCCAACGCCGCGTTCGAGCATTTCGTCTTCGCTCCAGAACGTTCCATCGACGAGCACGCAATCGGCGGCGCGCATCAGCTCGAAGACATGCGGATCGATGTTTGCAAGCGCAGGCGCGTAGAGCAGACGACGTTGCTGGCCGATGTCTTCGACGAACAACGCAATCACATCGCCCGGCTCGGGCGCCTGCCGACGCGGCGAATAAGGTGCGGGTTTGCCGGGGATCGGGATCGCCTGCCAGCGCAGATCCTCAGCACCATCGACCGTGAACCAGCCTTCGTCGATGGCGATGCGGCGGCGATCGACGCCGCAGTAGTGCTGCAGCACCTGGAGGATCGGGTTGCCGCTGGTGAGGTCCGAGTACACGTGATCCGTGCACCACACCGGCCAGGGCTGAGTATTTTCGCGCAACATATACAGGCCGGTCGTATGATCGACCTGCGAGTCGGTGAGCAGCACGTTGCGAATGCCGGTGTCGCGATTGGCGCGGCCTGGCTGCAACTGCGGGTTCGAGCGCAGCTGGGTCAGCACATCGGGCGACGCGTTGATCAACGTCCAGGCGCATTCATCCGCACCGCGGATCGCGATGGACGATTGGGTCCGCGGCCGGGCGCTCACATGACCGGTGCGCACGCCGTCGCAATTGCGGCAGTTGCAGTTCCATTGAGGAAAGCCGCCGCCGGCCGCGGAGCCGAGGATTCGGATGTGCATGAGGTAAGGCGAAGCCCGCTCAACGCGAGCATCGCCCCCATCATCATCGATTACCGATTGAACACGTACATGGTGATTTCCATGCCGAACCGGAAATCGATCGCTCGCGGTGTTTCCCAAGTCATGATGGCTCCTCATTGCTTCGCACTGACCCCGGGAGATCCGGGGCAGCAACCTAAGTTGCCCATCCGCGCGGGCGGTGCGCCACTGGAGAATCATGAATCGCGGCTCATGATTTTCATGAGTGCGGGCCGGAGCCGCCGGCGTTCATACTAAGACACCATACTCTGAAAGCCCGACCTTGAAACTGCGCACTCATGTAAATCTGATCGTTGCGTGCCTGAGCGCGGCGTTCGTGATCCTGGTGGGCTGGATGGAATTCGACGGCACGCGGCGCGCCGTCAAGGAAGAAATCGCCGGCGCGAACACTGTGGCCACCAACCTGCTCAAGCGGGTTGCCGACGTTTACACGCTGGCGGGCGAGCAACAATTGCTGTTGTTCCTGCAGCAACTGGGCCGGGTTCGGGCACACGAGATCTCGCTGCGAACGCCCGATGGCACCGTGATCTACCACTCGCCGCCCTCTCCATATAAACCCGGCCGCGAAGCGCCGGCATGGTTTTCATCGCTGCTGCTGCCGACCACGCCAGTGCGAGTGTTCCGGCTCGCGAGCGGCGCGGAACTGGTCGTCGAAGCCAATGCATCGCGCGCCATCCTCGATGGCTGGGACGACATGACGCATCTCATGTTGATCGGCGGGATCGCGTTTCTGGTGCTGAATGCGGCCGTGTTCTGGCTGGTCGGTCGCGCGATCGCGCCCTGGCCCATCATCGTGAGCGGGCTCGATCGCATCGAGCAGGGCGATCTGCGGCATCGCTTGCCGGCGCTGCGAGGTCACGAAGCAAATATGATCGGCGCGACGTTCAATCGCATGGCGCAGTCGCTGGAAGACAAGCAGCTCAGCGACCGCAAAGCTCGGGATGCGGAGGAACGACTGCAACGACGGCGCGAGTTGGATCAGATCGTCGAGCAGCGCCTCGATGAGGAGCGCCGGCTCATCGCTCGCGAGCTGCACGATGAATTCGCGCAGTCGGTCACCGCGATCCGCAGTTTCGCCGTGGTGATCGCGAATCAGGCGCCGGCCGATTCGCGCACAGCTGAGGTCGCACAGCTGATTTCCACCGAAGCCGCGCGGCTGTACGATGCCATGCATGGCTTGATCCCACGATTGGCACCGCTGACGCTCGACACGCTGGGGCTGGCGGAAACCATCGAAGGCTTCATCAAACAATGGCAGGGACGCAATCCGGCGATCCATTTCTCATTCCGGCATGATCTGACCATGGACCTCGGCACCAGCATTACGATGGCGATCTACCGCGTCGTTCAAGAGGGCGTGATCAACGCCGTTCGGCATGCGAACCCGGCGTCGATCGCCGTGGAGGTGCTTGGCTCACCGACAAACGTTCGAGTGCGCGTGGTCGACGATGGTATCGGGCTGACGCAGGAGTGGTCGCGTCCCGGACATTTCGGGCTGCGAGGCCTGCAGGAACGCCTGGCGATGCTCGGTGGGTTGCTTAGCGTCGAAGCGCGTGAACCTCACGGCGTCGAGCTCACAGCGGAGATTCCATTGGGAGCGACGCCATGATCTCCGTGCTGCTCGTCGACGATCACACCGTGGTACGCACCGGCTTTCGTCTGCTGTTGGAAAGCACGCCCGATGTGCGCGTGGTTGCCGAGGCGGACAGCGGCGAAGCGGCGTGCCGGCGCTTCGATGAAACGACTCCGGACATCGTGGTGCTGGATCTTTCCATGCCCGGCATCGGCGGGCTGGAAACATTGCGGCGTATCCGCGCAAAGAATCAGTCGGCAAGGATGCTGGCGCTGTCGGCACACGACGATGTCATGCACGCCCGGCGAGCATTGCGACAGGGAGCGCTCGGCTTTCTCTCCAAGCGCACCGCGCCGGAAACATTGCTCGAAGCGGTGAGAACAGTTGCAGCCGGCCAGCGTTACATCGATCCACGGCTCGCGCAGGAGATCGCACTGGCAGATGTCTCAGGCACGGTTTCGCCGCTGGAATTACTGTCCGAGCGCGAGTTCGAAGTTTTCATGCGGCTGGCAAACGGATCGGCGGTCCAGCGCATCGCGACCGAGCTGAACCTCTCGGCATCAACGGTCGGCACGCATCTCTACAACATCAAACAAAAGCTGCAAGTCTCGAATCAGGCGGAACTGACGTTAGTCGCACTGCGCGCCGGCTTGATCGAGCAGGGCTGAGCACCGAGGTGCATCACGCACCTCCGATCTGATTCAGCGGCATGCGCATGTAGCGGATGCCGTTGCGGTCGGGCGGCGGCAGATTTCCAGCGCTGATGTTTACTTGCAATGACGGCAGAATGAGCCGCGGCACCGGCAACGTAGCGTCGCGCTGAGTGCGCATTCTCACAAACGCTTCTTCGGACGTATCGCGCTTCACATGGATGTTATGGTCCTTCTGCTCGCGCAAAGACGTTTCTGCGCGCACTTCCCGCTCCGCGCACGGATAGTCGTGACAAAGAAACAAGCGCGTCTGCTCCGGCAGCGCGAACAGCTTCTGGATCGAGCGATACAACTTGTGCGCATCTCCGCCAGGAAAATCGGTGCGCGCAGATCCCGTATCGGGCGCAAACAAGGTGTCGCCGATGAACGCGGCGTCGCCGATCAGGTAGGTGAGACTGTCGTCGGTATGGCCGGGCGTCGCGAGCACACGAATGCTCAGCTCTCCGCATGCCAGAATGTCTTCATCGTCCAGCAAACGATCGAACTGGCTGCCGTCGGCCGGTAAACTTTCGCCGAGCCCGAACAGCGCGCGAAATCTTTCCTGCACGCGTACGATGCCGCGGCCGATCGCCACCTTCGCGCCGGTTTTCTCTTTCAAGTGCGCGGCGCCGGTAAGGTGATCGGCGTGAGCGTGTGTCTCCAGTATCCAATCGGCCTGCAGGCGGTGCTGCGTTAGAAATGTGAGCACGCGTTCGACCGAATCGGTGGACGTGCGAGCGCTGGCGGGATCGAACTCGAGCACCGGATCGATGATGGCGGCGTGACCGCCGTCGCGATCGAACGCCACATAGGTGAACGTCGAAGTCGTCGGGTCGTAGAAGCTTTGAACCTGGGGCAGCATGAGCGGCTCCCTCTGTGCAGTAAATCGTCGAGCCATTGATAAAATACACTGCCATGAATCTTCCCGCTCCGACACTCGCCTGGCTGCGCGTATACAATCGCGCCACGCTGTCGAACGATCTGTTCGCCGCTGTAGTCGTCACGCTCATGCTGATCCCGCAAAGTCTCGCGTACGCGATGCTGGCGGGCTTGCCGTCGCAAGTCGGGTTGTATGCGAGCATCGCACCATTGCTCGCGTACGCGGCGCTGGGATCGAGCCGCACGCTGTCGGTCGGACCGGTTGCTGTCGTGTCACTCATGACGGCGGCGGCCATCGGTAATGTCGCAAGCACCGGCACGGCGAGTTATCTCGAAGCCGCGCTGGTGCTCGCACTGCTCTCCGGACTGATCCTGCTCGGCATGGCCGCGCTGCGATTGGGATTCCTCGCCACGTTCCTCAGTCACCCGGTGATCTCCGGCTTCATCACCGCCTCCGCCCTCCTGATTGCGACCAGCCAGCTCAAACATTTGCTGGGCGTGAAGATCGATGGCACCACGGTGATTCAACTCGTGCCGGCGCTCGTGCAGTCAGCACCGCACGCGAACGTGCCGACGCTGATCATAGGCGGCGCGTCCACGGTGTTTCTGTTTTGGGCGCGTCAAGGACTGAAATCGTTACTCGTGCGCTTCGGCGTGAGTCCGCGTGCGGCAGCAGTTGCGACCAAAGCCAGCCCGGTGATTGCGCTGGCTGTCACGACGCTGGTTGTTACTTTCGGCCATCTCGCCCTGCAAGGCGTTCGAGTTGTCGGCGATGTACCGGCGGGTTTGCCGCCGCTGTCTCTGCCGCACTTCGATGCAAATGTCTGGCGCCAGGTGCTGCCGGCCGCGGGGCTGCTCAGCTTGATTGGCTTCGTCGAGTCAGTTTCGATTGCGCAAACGCTGGCCGCCGCGCGTCGCGAACGCATCGATGCAAACCAGGAGCTGATCGGTCTCGGTGCCGCAAACGTTGCCGCCGCACTGACGAGCGGATATCCAGTGACCGGCGGCTTCGCGCGTTCGGTTGTCAACTTCGACGCTGGCGCGCGGACGCAGATGGCCAGTGTGTTTACTGCACTCGGCATCGCACTCGTCGCGTTGCTCTTCACACCGTTGTTTCACAACCTGCCGCAGGCAACACTTGCCGCAACGATCATCGTCGCCGTGCTGTCGCTGATCGACTTCAAGACCGTGCGCCACACGTGGCGCTATTCACGCAGCGATTTCTCGGCGATGGCGATCACCATCGTCGTCGTGCTCACAATCGGCGTGGAGACGGGCCTGCTCGCCGGTGTCACATTGTCGATCGCGCTGTATCTGTGGCGCACCAGCCGCCCGCACATTGCAATCGTCGGCCAGGTTCCGGGCACCGAACATTTTCGCAACGTCGAACGACATTGCGTCGTGACCAGCGCGACTGTGCTGTCGGTGCGCGTCGATGAGAGTCTGTACTTCGCCGATGCGCGCTACCTGGAAGATCGGCTCTATGACGAGGTCGCACGACGGCCGCAGATTCGCCATCTCGTGCTGGTGTGCTCGGCGGTGAATTACATCGATGCGAGCGCGCTGGACAGCCTGGAGCTGATCGTGGAACGCCTGCGCCAGGCCGGCGTCATGTTTCATTTGTCCGAAGTCAAAGGGCCGGTGCTCGATCGACTGCAACGCTCGCAGTTTCTCGAGCACCTGACCGGGCGCGTGTTTCTGAGCCAGCACCAGGCGATGGCCACACTCGACCCCGAGACGACGGCGGGCGCGGATATCCGCTCGACGTAAGCGACTTCACGCGTCGATAGGCATAGGCCGCAGCTTTTCCGCCGTCACGTTCACCAACTCCAGCCCCGGCATCGCCCTGATCCACGACAGCGCGTGTTTCGTCAGCTCGCGCGGCACGTGACCTGTGAGATGCAACAGGCGCGCTTCGTTGTCCGGAAAAACATCGAAGATGCCGTACTCGCCCTTCTCGGTGCGAATCGCGAACCAGGCCGTGGTGTACGGCTCTTCCATCACCTTCGGCTGCGCGCTCACCAGGAATTGCTCCACGTCCTGCTCATGACCGGAGCGGGCCTTGAACCGCAGCAACAAACCTTTGGTGTCGGGGCCGGAGTCCACGATCGGCAGCTTGTCCGCCAGGATCTGCAGCCGTTCGATCTTCGGATCCTCGTCGAACAGGTTATTGCGCTGGCGCTCCAGCGCTTCGACCACGGGGCCGTCGAGATGCGCCTGGCGTGCGTCATCGTCGGGAAAGATATCGATGATTCCGTATTCGCCGCGGCCGAAGCGGACCGCGAACGAGGCGGTGGTGTCGGGCTCCTGCTCCGCCAGCGCGAGCATGGAGCTCAAGAAGTCCTCCACGTCGGCGTCCCTATCCGACCTTGCACTCAGTCGAGTCAGTAATCCGCTGGTCATGGGCCACCTCCATTGGGTGATTACGAGCCAGGGAAGAACGCAACGACAATGCTACTCCCGCGCGCGGCGCCGTCCAGCCCTTAGACGGCGGTTGCGCGTGCAGTAACGCCGTCGCGAGTGAATGCAAACGTCAGTATCCACACCCGGGTGTCTTGTTCGTCGGTGGCGGCGAATTTCCATTCCCGGGCGGCCTGGTCGGCGAGATTGGCCAGACTGCGGTTCGGCCCGGTTTTTTCCAGCATCGCCGCAACGACGTTGCCGGACGAGTCGACCAGCACCCGCACCGTCACCAGGATCTTGCCCTGGATCTTCTCCAGCAGCTCCTGCGGAACGTCCGGCGTCACTTCCAGCGCCAGCGTGCGCGAGATGGTGGAAACATTCCGCGTGATCTTTGGAGTCGCTCTGGGTTCGCTGGGCGTCTCGGCCTTCGCGGGCTTGGAAGGCTTCGCAGCCTTCGGAGCGGGAGCAGGCTCGACCGGCGGTGGCGCAACATCCGAGGCAGGTTGCGCATCCGTTTGTGAATTACCGGAGGGCTGCAGCCCCACTGCGACGGCGAGCAGCACCAGCAGCGCGACCGGCATCGCCAACAGCAGCGGATGCGCCTCGCGCCCGTCTTCCGATGTGCCGCCCTCTTGTCGCGCCGTTTTATATTCGACCTGCAACTCGATCGCGGTCGGACGACTGGAAGCAGTGGGATTCAAACAACGTCGCACCGTATTCGCATACTGCGCGGGAACATTGGCCAGCAGCGCGTTCGCTTCGTCCGGATCTTCGGGGAAGACCGGGATGCGCTGAGTAAATGCTTCCAGCAGCAGCAGGCCCAGGCTCCAGATATCTCCCGCCGGCCCGGACTGGCCCGGAGGACGAATCGCATCGCTGGTGAGTTTCAGCTGATCGCCGACCGCAAGAATGTTCGACGATTTGAGTCGACCGTGCACCAGCTGGTTCCGATGCAGGAATGCCAGCGTGTCGAGCGTCGGCAGCAGCAACGCACGTGCTTCGGCGGGCTCCAATGCGCGATCGGTGAGCACCTGCGCCAGCGACTGCTCGCCCAGCTCCATGACGACAAATAGAAAATCACGCGAGCCCAGCTGACACCGCCCCATGTCGAACATGCGGATCAGGTTGGGATGCGACAGCGCGGCCGCCGTTCGCCAATGCGCGAGCTGTGTTTCCGACTGCGACCCGAGCGCGGGCACGAGCTTGATCGCAACGTCGAGTGTTTTGCCTTCGTTGTATTCGCTCAGGAATACCGCACCCTGACCGGCGCTGCCCAGGAACCGGAGCAGCGGGAAGATGCCGTTGACGACGTGCCCTTCCCACCGCGCCCAGACCTCGGGGTTCGCGACTCTCCTTAGTTCGGCGCTCATGCGTGACTTTTAAAACGTCACCCGGACGCCGAACGCGGTCGAATCGATTTGGTCGCCGAACTCCAGCCGCAGGTTGCCCGCGATGTTGTCCGTGAAAAAGTAACGTGCCTGCATCACCAGCTGCGTGTCCGGATCGGTGCCCAGGTCGATGTAGTCGAAGCCGCCTTCCACTTCGAAGCGCGGCATCAGCACGGCGCGGACGTGGCCGCCGAACGTGAAGCCGTCATCGTCGCTGCTGAAGTTGTTGGTATCGAGCGAGCTCTTCACCAGGCCGAAGCGGCCGACGAACTGCACCGTATCGGTGAACGGCAGGTGCACGCCGCCGCCGGCTTCGAAGCTGGTCAGGTCGACGTTGAAGTCGTAGCCCACGTCCCAGTAGCTGGCGAACACGAAGAAGGTGTCGTTGACCGGCAGCGAACCGCGCAGCGAAATGCCGTCGCCGTTGAGATTGCCGAACTCGGAGTCGACATAGGCCAGCTCCGCCCAGGAGTAGTCCAGTGTGTCGGCCCGACTCACCGCGGGCAGGACGGCCGCAATGAGCGCGAGCAGCCCTAAGATTCGGGAACATCTGGCGATGGGTGTCGACATCGAACGGTCTCCAATGTTGAGTGTCGGCGCCTGGCTACGGACCCGTCCGCCCTGCTCACTGCGCCGACGCAAAACATTCGGTGAGCGATGACCGGCTGGATGCCTGTTCCTGCAGATTTTTTTACAAACGCCAAGCCGCGCACATTTTCAGATGAACGCGGGGGATGCGAAGATCCGGCGCGACCACGACTACAGCGAGTGAACCGGTGAACTATCGAAGGATTCTGGGGCTGGCCGCGGCAGTTCTGCTGCCGGCGCTGGCCGGAGCGACACAGACGCAAATCATCCCTTTGAGCGGCATGGGCGAACCGGGCGAGCAGCCGGTGCATTGGGACTTCCGCCTCGATAGCGGCCGCGGCGCCGGCCAATGGACCCAGATCCGGGTGCCGTCGTGCTGGGAACAGGAGGGGTTCGGCGCTTACTACTACGGCACTCAAGGCCGTAACAAGCCGGACGACGATGCCATCATTCCCAAAGAGCGCGGCGACTATCGCACCGAGTTCGTCGTTCCTGCGCAGTGGCGCGGCCAGCAAGTTCGCATCGTGTTCGAAGCGGCGATGACGGACACCACCGTCCGCATCAATGGCCAGCCCGCCGGCCCGACGCACCAAGGCGGGTTCTATCGATTTCATTACGACATCAGCCCGCTGGTGAAATTCGGCGCGAAAAATCTGCTCGAAGTCTCGGTCAGCAAAGAGTCCGCCAATACCAGCGTGAATCGAGCCGAGCGGCGCGGCGACTTCTGGACGTTCGGCGGCATCTATCGGCCAGTGTGGCTGGAAGCACGGCCGCGAGATCACATCGAATGGACGGCGATCGATGCGCGAGCCGACGGCAGCTTCTATGCGCAGGTTCATCTCGAAAACACCGCGCCTGCGGACGGCCGGGTGCGCGCCCGCATCTTGGACGAGCAAGGCAACGGCGTCGGCGCACCCTTCACCGCTACGTTCGATACACACGGGACCACCGCGGTAATCATCGGCAAAGTTCCGCAACCTCACACCTGGAGCGCCGAAACGCCGCATCTCTACCAAGTGGAGTTCGCACTACTGGCTAAGGACGATGCAGCGGTTCACACCGTCACGGAACGTTTCGGCTTCCGTACCTTCGAGGTGCGCCCGCGCGACGGCCTGTATCTGAATGGCCGCAAGATCGTGTTGAAAGGCATCAATCGTCACAGCTTCGCGCCAGCCACCGGCCGCACGCTGACGCGCGAACAAAGCTATCGCGACGCACGCCTGATCAAAGACGCGAACATGAACGCCGTGCGCATGTCGCACTACCCGCCCGATCCTCATTTCCTGCAGGCAGCCGACGAGCTGGGCTTGTACGTGCTCGACGAGCTCGCTGGCTGGCAAGGCTCCTACGACACGCCGACCGGCTCGCGACTGATCGGCCAGATCGTGCGCCGGGACGTGAATCACCCGAGCATCTTGTTTTGGGACAACGGCAACGAAGGCGGCTGGAATCGCGAAGTCGACGGCGAGTTCGATCGCTGGGACCCGCAGCGCCGGCCGGTGCTGCATCCGTGGGCGCTTCACAGCGGCGTGAACACCGATCATTACGAAAACTATGAAAGCACGTCGAAGCTCAGCAGCGGCCCGGACATCTTCATGCCGACGGAATTTTTGCACGGACTCTACGACGGCGGCATCGGCGCCGGCCTGCGCGACTATTGGGATGTGATGGGCAGCAGCCCCACGGTCGGCGGCGGCTTCTTCTGGGTATTCGCCGACGAAGGCATCGAGCGCACCGATCGCAACGGCCGCATCGACACCATGGGCAACCAGGCGCCCGACGGCATCGTCGGCCCGCACGGCGAAAAAGAAGGCAGTTACTTCAGCGTGAAGGAGATCTGGTCGCCGGTGCAGATCAGCTCGCTGCGAGTCGATCGCGCCCGGCAGTCGTTGCGAATGACGCTCTCGAATCGCTACGCGTTCACGGAGTTGAGCGATATCAAATTCCGCTGGCGCGCGTTGCAGCTGCCACCCGTTGCTGGAACGCTCGCGGATCAGCGCGTGCTGGCTCAGGGAGAAGCCACTGGCCCAGCGGTTGCGCCCGGCGCGAGCAGCGAATGGGAGATTCCTTTGCAGCGTCCGGTCGACGGCGTGGATACATTCGAGCTGACTGCATATGACACGAACGATCACGATCTGTGGACCTGGACGGTCGGCGATGCGCAGCCTTCGACGCCGGCAAAGTCAGCAGCGCGAGCGGAGCGTAAAGACGCGGGCGTCGTGCAATCGCCGCCCTACGAGCTGCGTTTCGATACAAACACCGGCCGCTTGGCCGAAATTCGCAAGGACGGCCGCTCGTTTGCCCTGAGCAATGGGCCGCGCTTCGTCGCATATAAAAGAAACGGCCGCAGCTTCGAAGATGTCGCTGGCACCAGCCGCCTGCGCCGACTGGAGCTCGCACCCAACGCGAACACGCTGGCGACCGCGACTTACGTCGGCCCCCTGCGCAAAGTGACCTGGGGTCGCAGCGGCGATGCGCTGACGCTGTCGTATGAAATTCAATATGAGCAGCCCACGGACGTGCTCGGCATACGTTTCGATTTCCCGGAAGGCGAAGTCACGAGCAAACGCTGGGTCGGCAAAGGCCCGTACCACGCCTGGCAGAATCGCCGTGAAGGCGGCGTGTTTGGATTTCACGAGACTGCGTACAACGATCCGATCCCCGGCGAGACGTACGCCTATCCGGAATTCAAAGGTTATTTCGACGCGTGGCGCTGGCTCACGTTGTCGACTGCGAACCAGCGCATCACGGTCGAAAACATCGGCGCCGTGCCCTTCTTCGGCTTGTTTCAGCCCAAGGGCGGCGTGAACCCCGTGCTGGAGCTGCCCGATGTCGGCTGGTCGTTCCTGCACGTGATTCCCGCGATGGGCACCAAGTTCGAGCTGCCCGACAAGATGGGGCCGCAGTCGCAGCCTCGCACTCTTCACGGAGTGCAACGAGGCGAGCTGCGCTTCAACTTCGAGCAGTAGCGATCATGCGCATATTCCGCTCAGCCGATTATCGGCGCATGCCTTGGAAGAACGGCGGCGGCGAGACGCGAGAGATCATCGTCTCGCCCGCCGGCGCCACGTTGGAAACATTGGATTGGCGCGTGAGCCTCGCGACCGTCGCTCAGGATGGGCCGTTCTCGGTGTTCAACGGCGTGCAGCGGACGCTATGTGTAATCTGCGGCGCAGGCATTCGCCTTCAAGTAGCGGATCACGCGCCGGTCGATCTAAACGTTTCGTCGGAGCCGCATACATTCGATGGCGAAGCGGCGACCAGCGCGCGATTGCTCGCTGGTGCCATCGAAGATCTGAACGTGATGAGCCGGCGCGGACGCTATCGTCACAACGTCCGGCGCCTGGCGCTCAACGGAACATCAGCGCTCGCTACCAACGCAGAGTCGCTGCTCATCTACTGCCAGAGCGGCGAGCTGCGGTGTGCAACCAGCACAGAGTCTGGAAACATTCAGGCCGACGACTCCGTGATGTTCAGCGAGCCGGCCGCTTCCATTCGCCTCGTGACCACTCAAACGGCCGAGCTCATCGTCATCGAGCTCATTCGGGAGTGAGATGGAAGCATTGGTCCGTCAGGGCGATGACACCTTCGGCGATTCGCCCGGCAGCTGGCCGAGAAAATCGCCGAGGCTGCGGCGGCCATCCTCACGTTCCTCGAAAGGAACGATCACGTCCGATCGCCCCAACGCCGTGAGCGCAATGTGGGTCGACGCCGCCATCGCCTGCAGCTCGCCACGATCGATCGGGTAATAGATCTGCCGGGTGCCGGGAATCGGCAACGGCAGCGGCGACTGACCGATGCCCAGTGCAGCGGGGTCGTCGGGCAGACGGTCCAGCTTCATGGTCCGCTCATCGATCCGCACTTCGACGTGCTCGAAGGCGTCCTCGAATCTTTGCCACTGCTTGCCGGTGAGCTGCGCGTTACTCCACAACACGGCGACCAGATACAACTTGCGATCGCCCATTCGATTGACTTCGAGCGCCGTCAGCTGCGCGTAGTCGCGGCCGTTGGCAGTGCGCCGATTCTCCAGGCGGGTCAACACCATCGGCGCGGCCTGCGCGGTGATCGTCGCCATCGACACTGGATCGAGCCAGGATTGCACGGACGGCTGCGAGACGCAGCCGGTGAGCATGAACAACAGGAGCGGAGCTAAATACTTCATGGATACCTTGAACTGTCGGCTTTGCGCACGCCCGGCGCCGCCGGGGGCACCGCTTTATTCGACAGAATGCGGCCACTGGATACAAGGGAAAACTTAACGGTTTTCCGGCCCGGTTGCCGGCGCGCGGCCCTTGGTTCAGCATTTACCCTAAACGCGTGTAGGAGACATTCATGGACTCGGCCACCCGACATGCTCGCGCCGCTGTGATTCTGGGGCCCGGAGAGGGCCGCTCTTATCCGATGGGCCGGATGCGCGCGGTCTTCAAAGCGGATCTGGAAGAGACCGAAACGAAATACTCGGTGTCCGAGTGGTGGGTGGATCCGAACACGCACGGCCCCGGCGTGCATTCGCATCCGGAAGATCACGTGTTCATCGTGATCGAAGGCGTGCTGAGTGTGTTCGTCAACGGCGCGTGGTCGCACGCCGAACGCGGCTCTTACATTCGCATTCCCGGAGGCGCGCCGCACGACTTCGAGAATCGCGGCGAGTCGCCGGCGGGGTTCATAAGTATCAATGTGCCGGGCGGCTTCGAGCGAGCGCTGCCCGGCATCGTCGAGTGGTTTGCGGCCAATCCACCGACCGACGCCGGCAGCACCTAACGCTTCATTTCATTACAATCATTTGTCGATGACGACATTGATCACGCCGTAGGCGCCGTCTTCTTCATCGTTGGGGCCGGCCGCCCAGAACAATGAGTTGGTCGGCTGGCCCGACACGCCATTGCCGAACTGCAGCGCCCACAAACCATCGATGTGAATTGGCCGCAGGTTCGCATCGCGCAGTTTGCCGAGGAACGTACCTGAGATCGGACCGTACGCATTGATCGTTCCATCGCCCAGATTGCCGATCAGCAAGGCACCGCCGAAACGTCCGAAGCTGGCCGGCGCGAGCGCGATTCCCCAAGGCGCATTCAACGGACCGTGACTCGCGACGCGACGAACAAAATGACCTTGCGGATCGAACACATTCACGATGCCGAGCCCCGCACCTTGTTCCTCTTCATCGCCGCCGGGCGTTTCCTGCTTCGCGTAAGTCACGTAGATATCGCCGCCGATCGCCTGGATGCCGAACGGCGAGTATTGCTTCGGCAGACGCGGATCGACGAAGCCGCCCGGCGCTTTTACGGGCGCAAACGATCCGTCGAAAACGTCGATCCGCGCTTTGCTGAAGTTGCATGCGTATAAGAGATGCGTGGTGCCGCTGCCGCTCAACGCGAGCCCGGTGTAGACGGCGCCGTGGCCGGAGTTATCGACCGCCTGCAATGCATTCGTTGCATTTACATTGGGCGCCCAGCCGGCAATCGTTCCCTCCTCGGTGGCAAACAGAAAACGCGCCGGACCGTTGGTCACTCCGTTGGTAACAACGAAGTCCGCGCCGCCCGAGAACACGATGCCAGTCGGATTGCCTTGCGAGCCGTTCGGCCCGGGCACGGTCACCACCAGCGATTGCGGCTGGCCGTTGCCGTCGTAGAGCACTGATTTGCCGGCGTCTGCTGCGTTTACCCATGCGAAGCCGTTGGGATTGAAGGCCACGCCCCACGCGTTGATCAGATTGGGATCGATGAAATTGGAAGGCAGCGCGCCGTTGGACACCAGCACCCGAGCTTCATAGGAAATACGCGGACGTTCGTTTCGATCGTCGTGCGCGACGGCAGTACAGGTCAGTGCCGTCAACGCAGTGCATGCGAAGGCCGCCCATGGCAATCGAATTACAGCGCTCATGAGATTTTCCCCGTTTGGTGATGCACGATCACGCGCGCCATCGTCGCAGCGCGCTCGGTCGTGAGTACCTTCAGAGGCGCGCTTCGGTTCATGCGCACGACCGGAATCCCGCCACACTTGTCACTCTCACCCTGCGCAGCGCGGACGCTAGCCTGACCCCAGGTTTTCATCGGAGAAGAAACATGAGCGAGGCTTATTCCGGCGGCTGCGCCTGTGGCGCGATCCGTTATGAGATTGACGGCGAGCCGATATTTCAAAATCACTGTCAGTGCACCGACTGCCAGCACAAGAGCGGCACCGGGCACGGCTCTTATCTGACATTTCCGCGGGCGGGCGTGAAGGTTCGAGGCCAGGCAACGCACTGGGACATCGTTGCCGACAGCGGCAATGTGAAGACGCGCTCGTTCTGCCCGACCTGCGGCTCGCCGGTCTACATGAGGTTTTCGGCGCTACCGGACATCTTCACCGTCCATGCGGCGAGCCTGGACGATCCGAGGCGTTTCAAGCCGCAAGCGGTGACGTACAGCGTGCGAGGTTACGCGTGGGACTTCATCGATCCGTCCGTGCAGAGATTCGACACGATGCCGTCATAATAAATTGCCGGGCCTGGCAGGCGCGTTTGTTTGCAAACGCTGGCTGCCCGGCCCGGCGTGTGAGGCTCATTGCTGTTCGGCGATGGCCTGTTCGATCAGCTTAGCGACCGGCTCGGGATTGGAAGTCATGACCACGTGCGATGCGTTCTTCACGACAACCGTGTTGCGTGAGTTCGCGCGCTTTGCCATGAACTCCAGTGCCGCGGCTGGAATGTTCTTATCCGCAGTTCCGTACACGAAGTATGACGGCACCTGCTTCCACGTCGCACGCTGGCTCGGCTCGCCCAACGCTGCTTCAGCAATCGGCCGCTGAGCAACCGCCATCAAACGCGCTTCGGGTTCTTTGACATCCGCGGCGAACTGTTTCCAGAACTTGCTCTGATCGATGTATAGATCCTTGCCGCCATCCGGCGTCGACACCGGCGGAGCGAGCGCGCTGCCGAGTGTTCCACCCGGGAACTGCCCCGCCAGCTTGCCGGCGCTCTCGCCGACTTCCGGCGCGAAGGCAGCGACGTAAACCAGCGCCTTCACCTTCTGTTCGCGCGATGTCACATTGCTGATGACGGCTCCGCCATACGAATGACCGACCAGCACGACCGGGCCGGGAATCGCGTCCACCAGGCTGGACACATAGCGCGCATCCTCCGCCACACCCCGCAGCGGATTGGCAGCAGCAACAACTTTCACGCCGTCTTTTTGTAGTCGCTCGGCAACGCCGTTCCAACTGGTCGAATCGGCAAATGCGCCGTGCACTAGTACGACGGTTGCCGACGGCGCCGGCTCCGCAGCGTTCACGTGCCCGCCCGCAAGCGCCGTGGTGGCTGCGATGGTTGCAGCGATCTTCTTGATGCTCATAGTCATGCTCCTTTGAGTTGGTTTTCGATGGGCCGTTTGGCTTGGGAGCACTGTAGTGGCGCGGAGCGCAGGCAAAGTCACCGGGAGTCCGGAAGACTTGATCGCGAGTCTGGGGCCCCAAAAAGCGCAGCAACGTACAAGAACTGCGTCGTGCTTTGGCGGAGAGTACGTGCCCCAACCCCCACGAGGATCGGCCATGAGCACCATCACGACGCGCGACGGCACCAACATTTTCTACAAGGACTGGGGCCCGCGCGACGCACAGCCCATTGTTTTTCACCACGGTTGGCCGCTGAGCGCGGACGACTGGGACAACCAGATGTTGTTCTTTCTCTCCAAGGGTTTTCGCGTCATCGCGCACGATCGTCGTGGGCACGGACGTTCGAGCCAGGCAGCGACCGGTCATGAAATGGACACATACGCTGCCGATGTGGCCGCGCTCACCGACGCACTCGATCTGTCGCACGCAGTTCATATCGGCCACTCGACCGGCGGCGGCGAAGTGGCGCACTACGTTGCGCGCGCCAAACCCGGTCGCGTTGCCAAGGCCGTTCTCGTCGGCGCCGTGCCGCCGGTGATGGTGAAATCGGCCAAGAATCCGGGCGGCACGCCGATCGAAGCGTTTGACGGGCTGCGCGCTGCGCTCGCCGCGAATCGCGCACAGTTCTTTATCGACCTGCCCGCCGGCCCGTTCTACGGGTTCAACCGTCCCGGTGCGAAAGTGTCACAGGGCCTGATCGACAACTGGTGGCGCCAGGGAATGATGGGCGCGGCCAACGCTCATTACGAATGTATCAAGGCGTTTTCGGAAACAGATTTCACCGAAGACCTGAAAGCGATCACCGTGCCGGTGCTGGTCGCGCACGGCACCGACGATCAGATCGTGCCGATCGCCGACTCTGCGCACCTGGCGATCAAGCTGCTGAAGCACGGCACGCTCAAGACCTACGAAGGGCTGCCGCACGGCATGCTGTCGACGCATCCCGACATCTTGAATCCGGACCTGCTGGCGTTCATCCGCTCGTAACGCTCGAAACGTAACCGGCGCCGGGCATCGCACGAGATGCCCGGCGACGTGTTAGCAAACGACAACTCACAAACTCAAAAGCGAAAGCCGACCTTGCCGCTGTAGCTGGGCGCGTCGCCGGTCTTGTCCGCTTCGAACGCAAAGTTGAGCAGGCCGAAGTTGATGTTCAAGCCGGCGTAGATCTTGTCGAGGTCAAAGCTTTCCTTCCTGAGCGCCGACGTCGCAGCGCCCGTCGGATCGCTCGTGACATGCACCCGACCGACGCCGGCATAAGGCGTCAGCAACGCAAATCCTTTGGAGATCGTGAGCTCGATGCCGCGCGTGTCCATATCCAAACCGCTGACGCCAGAAAGTTTGGTCGCCGTCGCGCGCACAGTTAACGCCGGCGTAGCGACACCACCTTCGAGAATCGAATAACCGAGCGCGCCGCCGAACAGCTCGATGTTGCTGTCGGGCACGGTGCTGTAGAACGCGTCGACGTTCAAGCGCAGCGGCAGGCCCTTGTGAACGTGCAGCTTGGGCACGATCAAATAATCGGCGCTGTCGCTGGTGACGCGCCGATACACACGATCGGCTTGCAGATCGGTCGCGGTCACCTCGAGGCCGATGTCGATGCCGAGCAGGCCCAGCGGCTCGCCCGGCGCGATCGGTTTGTAACTCAAAGAAGCGCCGAGATCTTTGGCAAACGCGCGAAAGTCACTCTGCACTCCGAGCAACTGCGTGAGATCGATGTCGCCGGCGTGCGCCAGCGAGGTGAGGCTCATGAGAGCGAAGGCGGCAGCGGCGCGGGTGAGCATGGGTCGTTTCTCCTGTCTGAACGTCCGTGCCCCTGGATTCGCGCCAGGCGGGCACTTGGACTCGTCAGTGTGCCAGCAGCGGCGTACGTTGTCCGCTATCCGAGCACCGCGTAGGCGACAGCGCCTAGCAGCAGCGACGCGCCAGTACCGGTGATCAAGAGACTGCCGAGCGTGCGTCGATCTTTGTTTTTAATCAGCACGGTTGCGGCATAAGGCACCGCGAGCGCGCACGTGAGTGACGCTACGATCCATATCCACAACACGTCGATAGTCCGCGGGGGCGGTGTGCCGTCCCCATCCGTGAGTTAGCAAACATCGCGCGAACTTTTCGGGCTCGCAGGTGCCTTTAGGGCTCGCAGGTGACTTACGCGCGCTCGCCATGCACAGCCAGCCTGTCTGGTTCTTGATCTGCTTGGGGAAGTATGGCGCGCCCGGAGAGACTCGAACTCCGGGCAGCTCTTCCACATCAATCACTTACCATCCGGTGTGCATGGCTTATGAGCATGAATCAGGCTCACTTCATGCACACCATGCACACCATGCACACCATGCACACCATGAGATGCGCCGGCGGAGTGCTTATTCGTCGTGCTTAGCGAAACTAAAGACCCACACTCTTTGTTCGGCCGTATCAGGCACTGCGACGCAACGCGCTCGACCAATCGTATGGAATGCCTCGTCTGGTTCGATTCCCAGCTTCAGCAGGACGCATGCGGCGATGAGCGACGACCGACCGATGCCGGCGCGACAGTGAATTGCAATGCTTGAACCGGCGTGCAGTCTGGATACGAGGCTGTCGATGAGCTCGCGCGCCATCGGATGCGATGTGGGCACGCCCCTATCGCGAATCGGGAATGAGATGAACTCGATTCCTGACGCTCGGCAACAACTCGCCTCGTCAGCCAACTGCAGCTCATGCACTTCGGAAATTTCGAGCAGAGAGACAACGATCTCGATACCGGCTGTCCGCCAACCGTCAATCTCATCGCGCAGCCATTCGCCCGCCCGTGGTCGCGCCATGATGGCTAGACGTCCAGCGCTGATCGGAATCTTGTAGACCTCTGGTGTCATCGCCTAGGTCAATGATCGACATGCACGCATTCTTTGACCGTAGACATCGAATATGCGCACGCCATGCACAGTCAGCGTGTCTAGTTCTTGATCGAAATTGAGGAATGATGGCGCGCCCGAGGGGAGAAACTGCAAACTGTTTTGCAGCCTTCAAAACTTTAGCGGCGTGGCGTCAGGACCTAAAACATCGGAAGCCACCGCTCAATCGCGCCCTGGCAGTTTGATGGGTAACTCGCGCAGACGCAGCCGGAAGCCTCCGCTGCACTGCGCCGGCGGCGGCGCTACATTATTCTGGCGTGAATTAATGGTAGGGTCGCGGCCATAAGAATAGCCATAGGCTGCGCTGGGGGATCCACCTTGATTCAAATCGGCACGATTCGAGTGGCGCTCTGCGCGATCTTGATCTCACTTCTCTACTCGCAAACTATCTTCGCGCACCAGCGCATGGGTGTTGTCGGTGGACAATCCCGGACGCTGAGCTCCGGTCAATCGTCGAAAGTCTCCGCCTATTGCATGGACGAGTCTGCATCACCGCCGGACAGCGGAGACCATTTTACGCAAGTGCTTCATGGCCAGCCCACGGCTGCAATAGTCACGAATACCCAAACGGGGCAGTCCGTACCGCTTCAAGAAGCAATCGATGAAGGTCGTGTCCAGATAGGCGGTGAAATCGAGCAGCAGCAGGGATACGGCGTCATCTATGTTGGTTCCGATTCGTACGACGAAGTTGAAATCCGCAACACCAGCAATGAGCCGTTGCGCATCGAGTTCAATCAAGCCGTCGTGTTGGGAGGCGCTGATCAAGAGCCTTTCCCGTTCGATGCCTCCCTGAGCGTTCGCGACAAGCAGGGCGAGACATGGGATGCCGTCGAAGAACAGCAGCAGGAACAAGAACGCCTCGCAGCTGCGCTCGAAGCGGAGAAGGAAGCGCAGCGTCAGATAGAGCACCAGCGCATTCTGAGTGCTCAGGAGGGGTTGATTGCCGCGGGATATGCGGTGCCGCTCGACGGCGAAATGGGTGAGAGCACTCGATTGGCCATCCGCCAATTCGAACGACGCTCGGGGTTCAAAGAGTCTGGCGAATTCAACGAGCGAATGTCAGCAAAGCTCGATGACAGTCGCCGAGCCATAAAGACTTGGCTGACCTCCGTTGTTGGCTACTACCGCAACAACACCGCACCCACGGAAATCGGAGATCTGAAGCGCGCTATCGGCATCGAACCCACAGCGGTACTGACATCTAGTGCCAAGAAGCTGGTTGTTGCGACTCTACAGCCAAAATTTGACCACGCACGAGGTACGCTGGAGGCACTGGGGTATAGGCCTCCTAGTGACGCAGATCCGGTGCAATGGATGCATACGGTCACGGCGTTTCAGGACGATTGGGGATTGACCTCGGCGCGTGCAGGCACGCTTGATGAGACGACCGTAGCGTATCTCGATGGCTTCGCAGCGGCCATGGAGAACACGGAGTATCTCACGCCCGACGCGGTTCCCTTGAGTAATACTGCCCGCCGTACGCTCAATACGCCAGGCGATCCGGTCGCCGCGCAGTTCTTCCGGGTTGAGACACGCCTAGCTCGTGCGATCGCTCGTATTCTAAACGATGCAGTCGGCTCGGACGTCATTCGGCAACAAACGATCGGTGATGATTCCTCCAGTGTGATTCTGGTTGTTGCCGACACGCGTGAATTCTTGCGCAGTGCCGTGCGCGACATCCTTGATACGAGCCGGGTCGGTTTGCGAATCGCTATGGACAAGGGCGTCGCGTTCCGGCAGATCGCCCTCGACACTACTGCACTTGTCGTGTCCGCGGGAACGGAGACGCAGATCGATGTCCTACAACCCAAGGTGGATACAGCGATCTCAAAGATTTGGAATCTATTGAGGCATCCCTCCCCCGAAGCCGAGCAGCGAAAGCAAGTTGCCTCTCTGATCAGAGAACGCGTAAGAGATGCCGAGGTCGCGATCATCACAGGGCATGAGTTGGATGCCGTCGACGTCGAGCGGATCGTACGAGTGCCAGTGATTCGCTCGGCAATTGCAGGCCGCTCGCCGCAGGAAATCAAAGCGCGCTTTCAGCAGGCGAGCACGCGCACGTTGGATTTGAAAAAGACGGTCGTGCTGTCGGGCCTCCCAACCAACGCCAAGGAATTTCGAGCGTTAGAGGCGCATGACCTCAGAGGTTCTGAATCCCTGTGGATCTCGACTTCGCGGGAGATCAATGATTATTTCCATGGTCTGCACGTTCCGGTGCGCACGTCCAGCCACCGTAGCCTGAACAACGCCGCGGATGTCATCGTCGTCTTTGCGCACTCGCGGGATGGAACGAAGGTGCTGTTTCCCAGCGGTGGCAAGGTTTACGAGTTGAGTGCCGCAGACCTGGCGCGTTCGTCAGCTGGCTTTGAGGGGCGCAAGCCCACGATCCTGCTGATGTCCTGTTCGACGGGCGATCTCGGGCAATCATCACCGGCGTTGGCCCAGGAACTGATTCGACTGGGCGCGGGAGCAGTCATCGCGCCAAAGGCGCCGATCGACGTGCGGAATGCGCGGGACTTCATCGATGCAATCCTGTCCCAGGATCCGGCGAAGTCACTCGTGGACCGTATTGGCACGGTCCTGCGCGATCCCCGATTCAACGACGGCAACATCCGCTTCATCGTGCACAGGGCAAATGGAGTCGATGAATTCGAAGGAGAAGCAAACTCATGATCAACTATCTAACGCTCGTGAACCCGATGTATATGGGGCCGACGTTCACCCAGTTCCAGAAGTTGGCGTGGAACGTAGCGCTGTATGTTGCCACCTTCCTCGGGGTACTAGGTGAGGCGTACTTCGGCCAGTTCACCGCGCCAATCGAAACACAATTGGGATGGCGGCAGATCGGGCTTGCGGCGTTCGTCGCCGCTGTCGTTCTGCCGTATATCTATGAGAAAGCAAAGTTGAATCGACAGCTCCCGACGCTGCCGGTGTTCTGCCTGTGTATTCAGCACGGGTATTTCTGGAAATCTATCATTTCGCATCTGGCGGCGACTTGAGAAAGTTCTAAGTCGCGAGATTCCCTGAAGGAGCCAGCCTCCTGACTACGTTCTGGTCGCAGAAACACGCACATACAGTGACGCAGGGATGGTCTCACCAATCGCGGTGGGATCTGGCACGTCGATGAGCAGTACCGAGGTGTCCGCATTTGCGAAAGCACTGGAACAGGTAGCCTCGCGAAAGCGCAGGAGTATCTCGCCAAGCGGATGAATGATATTCGCGAGGCAATGCTCCACGGCCTTCGCCCAGACCGCACGTTCCGGATGGCGGCGACGAAATATCTGCAGGACTACACTCAGCAGAAGAAGAGCATCGGTGACGATGCCATCCAGTTGAAGATGCTGGATCCAATGATCGGCGATCTGGATCTTCGACAGGTACACATGGGCTCACTGCAGCCTTTCATCGCCAAGCGCAAAGCAGAAGGCGTCAAGACAAAAACTTTGAACGCGGCGCTCGCCGTCGTGCGCAGAATTTTGAATCTCGCCGCTTCCGAGTGGATTGACGAGAAGGGGCTCACATGGCTGGAGACAGCGCCGAAGATCAAGCTGTTTTCGGTCAAGGATTCCCGATCGCCATATCCGCTCACGCAAGACGAGCAGTCGCTCTTGTTTCAAGAGCTACCTGATCACCTGGCGCGCATGGCGCTGTTCAAGGTGAACACAGGTTGCCGCGAACAGGAGGTCTGTCGCCTTCGCTGGGACTATGAGGTGAAAGTGCCGCAACTCGACACATCTGTCTTCATCGTACCGAGCAGCCTGGTCAAGAACGGCGAGGAGCGCCTTGTCGTTCTCAATCGGGTGGCGAAGTCGGTCGTGGACAGCATGCGAAGCTTACATCCGACTCACGTCTTCGTGCGTGTGCCATCGAAGGGTGAGCCGCGGCCGATTCCGAAGATGTACGGCACAGGATGGAAGAGTGCTCGCGAGCGCGCCGCTGACAAATGGGCGGAGCGCCACGGCGAGCCGGCATCGGAGGGCTTCCGGAAGATTCGGGTGCACGACCTCAAACACACATTCGGTCGCCGATTGCGCGCAGCCGGTGTGTCGTTCGAAGATCGTCAGGACTTACTCGGCCATAAGAGCGGGCGGATCACGACCCACTACTCTCAAGCCGAGCTGAGCAATCTGCTTGTGGCGGCGGACAAGGTGTGCGACTCGGGAGAGTCCCGCAAAAGTCCCGCAGTCACATGGCTACGTCGTCGCCAAAGTGCGGTAAGTGCTTGAGGAGATGGCGCGCCCGGAGAGATTCGAACTCCCGACCTCATGGTTCGTAGCCATGCGCTCTATCCAACTGAGCTACGGGCGCAGCACTAAAGTGGCCGACGGCGCGAGCCGTCCATCCTTGAGCCGCCGATCGACGGCGGGGGCCATGTCACGCGAACGGGCGCCTCGGGTGCCTTCCGGGCAACCCGAGCGATAGAAGCCTTTCCTTAGCAGGATCAGTCACTTACCGAGTCCCGCCAAGCTTCTGGAGCCGCTCCTTCCGCTGACCTTCCCGGGGGCTTTTTTCGCCTTTGGGTTTGCACCTAAAGTCGTCTGCCGCCGCGGGGGCGCGCATCCTACCACAACATTACGCGGATGCAGCTACTCCTGTGTGTGGGAGGACAAAAAAGCTGGACGGCCGTCCCACCGCCCGACCCCGGGGCTCACCGCCGCCCATTCGACGAGTACGGGCAGCGGCACGCGCGCGGACAGCATCGGTGCGCGAATGTTTGCGCGATGAACGCGCAACGTGGGCGAATCGGAGCGCACTCACGCACCTCGCAAACATGCGCGACCTACGAGATCAGCAGTAATCACGCGAGCCGAATTTTCCGACAGCATGTTTGCTGTTGTGATTGATTGCGATGCATTCGGATCTGCCTCATCATCTACGAGCTTTTTTGCACGAGTACAGCTGAGGGAAAAATATGGCTGCGCGGGTAAGCGCCTCGAAGGCAAATAAGAAAACAGAAGTGCAGTCGCACAAGCACGAGTTACGAACTGAGGTTCAGGAATTCAAGCGGCGACGGATACTGGAACAGTCCCGAGAACTGTTCTTTGCGCAAGGGTATGAAGCCACCACGCTCGATACGATCGCGGCCGAGCTGAAAGTCACAAAACCCTTTCTGTATTCTTATTTTCGGAACAAGAGCGAGATCCTCAACGCGATTTGCGAGATTGGTATTCGCGCACCGCTCGCGGTGCTGGACGAAGTACTGTCGAGTAAGTTGTCACCAGGCGAGAAACTGCGGCTCGCCATCGAGCGCCTGACGTCGACGGTACTGCTGAATCAGCAATGTATCGTGGTGTATCGGCGCGAAGAGATGAACCTCGAACCCGAAGAAGCGCAGATCCTGATGGAACTGAAGCAGGAGTTCGATCGCAAACTGTCCGCGCTGCTGCAGGAAGGCGCAAAACGCGGCGAATTCACGTTCGACGACCCCGACTTCACTGCCGTTTCCATCGGCGGCTTGCTCACGTGGGCCGCGTTGTGGTGGCGCCCGATGGGCCGCTGGTCGCAGACCGACGTCGTCATGCACATGATTCGAAACATCGAACGCATGGTGGGTCGTCGGGCTCGCCTGCAAGGTTGATGGAGCGCATTGCTGTCGAGTAACGCCGAGCCTCTCGCGTCGGCGCGGCCTTGCTTACAAAGAAGGTGCTTGCCGCCGCAGCACCTCAACTAACGATCGAGCAGCAACGCCGCGCCTCGTTCCGCGATCATGATCGTTGGTCCGTTTGTATTACAAGAAGGCAAACTCGGCATGATCGACGCGTCGATGACGCGCAGCTTGCGCACTTGTTTCACGCGCAGCTGCGCATCGACGACCGCTCCGGGATCGGCGACATCACCCATTCGGCACGTGCCCACCGGGTGATACATCGCGAATGCACCGGCGCGCACATAGGCTTCCCACTGCTCGTCGGTGTCGATCGCGTCGCCGGGCAAATATTCCTTGCGAACGTTCGGCTGCAGGATGGGCGATTGGAAGATCCGCCGCATGATCCGCGCACCGTCGGTGAGCGTTCGAATATCGTCGGCGGCACTGACTAACGCGTGCTCGATGATCGGCGCGTCTTGAGGATGCGATGAACGGAGCCGTATCGCGCCTCGCGCCGCCGGCCGGCACACATTCACTGCCAGGCTGACGCGATTCGCTTCGGCGAGAATGACCTTGTCTTCCTTGACCTCGTACCCGAGCGGCTGAAAATGAATCTGCGCATCGAACTGCGGCAGTTCCGGCCGGGTGCGAAAGAACACACCGACATGAGAAATCGGCGTCGTCGCCGGGCCGCTTCTGAACAGCGCAAACTGCAAGGCGCGCAGCGCCAGCCGCAGCTTTGAATGCACATCGACGTTCATCGTGCGCATCGTGACATCGTAGCTGAGCATGATGCCGGGATGTTCCTGCAGCTCGCGCCCGACGCCCGGCAGATCGGCAACGCACGCGATGCCGTGACTCGCAAGCTCGCTGGCTGGTCCGAGACCAGACAACATCAGGATCTTGGGCGAGCCGATGGTGCCCGCCGCGAGTAGTACTTCGCGATTCGCTCGCGCGACTTTGCCAATGCCGAAATGTTCGAGCTCCACCGCCTCGGCCGCGCCATCGCGCAATCGAACCTTGGAAACAAACGCGCGTTTGAGCACTGTGAGATTTTTGTGTCTGACGATCGGACGCAGATACGCGCGAGCGGCGCTACAGCGCAACCCGCCCCACTGCGTGGCTTGATAGAAACCAACGCCTTCCTGGGCAACGCCATTGAAATCTGAGTTGGCTGGAATGCCTGCCGCGACACACGAGTCGATGAACAAACGATTGAATGGATGATGAACGCGCAGGTTGGCGACGCCGAGCAAGCCGCGATCTGAGTGATATTGGCTGGCGCCGTTCTCGTTGCGCTCGGCGCGCAAAAAATACGGCAGCACTTCATCGAAGCTCCAGCCGCGTGCGCCCCGCTGCACCCAACGATCGTAGTCGCTGGGATTGCCGCGCAGATACACCATGCCATTGATCGAGCCGCCGCCGCCGAGCACTTTGCCCGACGGCCAGATATCCACTCGCCCATTGCGCGACGGATCGGGCTCGGTCTCGTATCGCCAGTCGTATTTCGTGTTGCCGACCAATCTCGCCGAGCCCGCCGGCACATAAACCGCAGCGCTGCGATCGCCGCCGCCGGCTTCGAGCAGGATGACTGTGTGGCCGGCATCGATGAGACGACGCGCGAGCACGCAACCGGCGGACCCGGCGCCGACGATCACATAGTCGGCCTGTAGAGTTTCAGGGCTGGATGGGCTCACGCTAGAACGTCTTGCTGAACTGAACGCCGTAGCTGCGTGGCGGGCCGAAGCGCGAGAACACGTCGCCTAGAAATGGAATGGCGTCCACGCGGTACAGCTCATCGGTCAGATTCTTTCCGAACAGCGCCACTTCCCAGCCTTCGTTGCGCGATCCAAGCGCGATGCGTGCGGCGAGCAAGCCGTACGAATCTTCATAGACGGTGTTCTCGACCAGCCAGGGCATCTTGTCCTGCCATTGATACTCGACTCGCGCGTCCAGTGTGAGCATTGGCGAGAGGGTGACGTTGTAGTCGACGCCGCCCGAGAACATATACTCCGGCGTGCGCGCCAGTTGATTGCCGGAGAGATCGTTGCCGGCAGAGTCGATGAAGTTGCGGTACTCCGAATCAAGATACGATCCGTTGAGCCACAGCTGCAACGCCGATAAAGGGCGGAACTGCAATTCCAGCTCGACGCCATCGATACGCGCCGATGCGGCGTTGTCGATGATGAGCGTCAGGCCCGCATCGTCGAGCTGCTCGACCTGCAAGTCATCGAAGTCCGTATGAAAGAGCGCGACGTTCGCTCGCACGCGGCCGTTGGCCCAATCGGTCTTGGCACCCACTTCGTAAGTCCAGGCGGTTTCTGGATCGTATGGAAACAAAGCTGCCGCGGCCGTGCCCGGCTTGCCTTGCCATCCGCCGCCTTTGAACCCGCGCGCAGCACTCACATATAACAATGCGGCGTCGGTCGCATGCCAGTCCAAGCTGGCTTTGGGCGTGAACTCGCTCCAATCCTTGCTGGTGCGAATGTTCCAGAACTCCGCGCCCAACGGCGCCACGCAGTAGATGAAGCTCGGCTGCGCACCGAAATCGAGACATTGCGAGCGATTGCGATATTTCTTGTCGTCATAGGTGTAGCGCCCGCCGGCGGTCAGCGACAGCCGATCGGTCATCGCCCACGTGATCTCCCCATACACGGCTGAGCTCTTGGTGATGTTCTCCTGGTCGTAGATGAACTCGCCGTCCAGGATGTCGCCCACACTGCCGGGCCCGAGCACCGACAGGAACGTCGTCGCCATGCTGTTGTCGATCACGTTCGTGTCTTCGCGCAGGAAGTAAAGACCGGCAACCCAACGCAACGGACCGGCGGCATTGGCAGACGAACTCAACCGGAGATCCTGCGTGATTCCGACATATTTCTCGCGCTGACCGTTCGCGGCATCGGTAAGGGAGGGCGGCGAACGTGTGCCGACCAGGGAGTAACGTCCGCTGAAATCGCCGTAGCGCACGGCCGAGAGATACGTCAGCGTGCTGCCACCAGCAAAGCTGTAATCGACACGAGCAGTCAGGCCCGCGGTGTCTTGATCTTCCCATTGCCGCCAAGGCGCGTCGCTCTCACGCACGTTGGAGCTGAGCAATCCCGATCCGACGACTGCGCCGAGCCCGGGAACCGACAAATCATCGACCGCCCGCCGCGACTGGCCGTTACTTTCGTTGTGACTGAAGTCCGCTGTGACATGAATCCCGAGGGCATCCGACGGCTCGAACGCCAACGAGCCGCGCAGCGCGTACGTATCCTGATCGTCGAGCTGCTCGTTGAAGAACGTGCTGCGCGAATAGCCATCGTGCTTTCGGTAATAGACCGCGAGCCGCCCCGCCGCCGCGTCGCCGAGCCCACCGGTGATGTAACCCGAACCTTCCCAAATATCTCGCCCGCCGAAGACATCGAACTGTCCATACGATGCGGACACTCGCGCCGAGCTCTCGCGGTTCGGTTTTGCGGTGATCAGGTTAACCGCACCGCCGACGACATTCTTTCCGTACAGCGTGCCTTGCGGACCACGCACGACTTCGACGCGCTCCAGATCGAACAGCGGCGGCGTCGCCGTGCCACGCCGGCCGACGTAGACCTCATCGACAAACAATCCCACCGAGGGTTCCGCCGCGGAGCCGGTGAGCCGCAGCGTTCCGATGCCGCGAATCACCACCTCTTGTTGATTGCCGATCTGCTGACCGAACGTGAAGCTCGGCGTGCGCGCCGCCACTTCGGACAGCTCGACAATGTTTGCTTTACGCAGCGCCTCTTCGGAGAGCACGCTCACCGCAATCGGCACGTCCTGCAAAGGTTCTTCGCCACGGCGGCGCGCAGTGACCAGCACTTCTTCGATCTGATCCGCGGTGCCCGAGGCGTCCGCGAGTACGGAATAGACCGGAATATATGGCGATGTGGCGCAGAGCGCGATGCAGATCCGAAGCGGAACAGCGCTGCGAGTCATTGTGAGCTCCTTTCATCTATATGACCGGCCATCCGCACGCTTTGGGCCAGCGAGCGGACCTCCCTTACCGGTGCGGCATCATCCCAGGATGCCTATAGCGCGTCGCCCAGCATTTATCCCGATACCGATGCGTCAGTCGCGCCATTCCTCGCGCACGCTGCCGGCTGCCAGCAAATAGCCAATGGCTGCCGGAATATTTGCAATCAACACCGCGAGCAAACCGTAGCGCAACGAAGCGGCCGGCTCGGCTGTGGCAAATGCATCGCTCACTACACCGACCAGCAGCGCGCCGCCGCCGATGCCCAACAGGTTGCTGACGAACAATGTGAGCGCGACTCCTGTCGCGCGTAACGAAACGCCTGCGACTCCATGCGTGGCGGCGAGTGCGGGGCCTACATATACGAGACTAAGGAAACCAGCAGGTGCGAGGAATCCGAGACTCATCGGAACCGACGACGAGAGCACCGCGAGCGCATAGAGCGGCGTTGCCAGGACGGTGGCGAACGCAGGAATCCACAGCAACCATCGTCGATCGGCTCGCGCAAGTTTGCTGCTCAAGCCACCAGCGACGACGGCGCCGAGCCCTGCCAGCAAGCCGTTGATCACCGCCAGGCTCGCGCCGGCGTGCGACATGCTCATGCCGTGAACACGAATGAAAAACGCCGGCAGCCAGTTCGCCACGCCGTAGGTCACCATCGATTGAAAGCCGCCGGCGAGCGCGATCAGCAACAGCGAGCGTCGCTTCATCAAGCTGCTCAGATCGCTCCAGAAATGCGAGCGAGCCGGCGCGGCAAGCGCGGTTCCCGCAGGTAACGACATGCCTCGTGCCGGCTCACGCAATGTGAGCAACACGATCAGCGCAATCAATATTCCCGGCAGGCCAACGGCGACCAGCGCCTGCCGCCAGCCCATGGACTCGGCCAGATAACCGCCGCCCAGCAGGCCGATGAAAATGCCGATGGATGCTCCGGCGGAATAGATAGAGAGCGCGAGCGGCCGCGCCTCGGGACGAAAGTAATCGGACAGGATCGAATGCGACGGTGCGACGCAGCCCGCCTCGCCGATCGCGACACCGATGCGGGTAAGTAACAACTGCGTAAAGTTCAGCGCTGCGCCACTGAGAGCCGTCATCGACGACCAGGCGATCATGCAGATCGCAATCAGGCCGCGTCGTGACTTGCTGTCGGCCAGGCGAGCGATCGGCACAGCGAACGTTACATAGAACAGCGCGAACGCCAGGCCCGACAGCAGACCGAGCTGCGTGTCGGTGAGATGCAGCTCGCGCTTGATCGGCTCGATCAGCACCGACAGCACCTGCCGGTCGATGAAGTTGACGATGAATACGATCGTCAGCAGTGCCAGCACATAAACGCGGTAACGGCGAGAGACGCTGTCGAAACTATCGACAGCTGTGGACGTCAGCTTCACCCGCGCGGGGGTCGCGACAGCAGTTCCGCCACCAGCCGCACGACGGCCATGGCACGGAACGGCTTGCGAAGGAAGGTGTCGTAGTCGGTGCAGGTCTCGCGCACCGCCACTTCTTCCAGCGAGCTCATCAGGATGACGGGAATGTTTTTGAACGCCGCGTCCTTGCGAATCGCGCCGAGCGTCTGGGTGCCGTCCATGATGGGCATCATGTAATCGAGCATGATCACATCGGGCGTGTGCTCGCCCAGCCGCATCAGCGCCTGCTTGCCATTGATGGCAGTCACGACGCGATAGCCCTCGTCTTCCAGGATCGACTGCAGCACCTCGGCCACGCCGAACTCATCGTCGACGACCAGCACGGTTTGCATGCTTATCCCCGAGCGCGACGTCGTGCGCCGGAGCGTCGTCCTTTCGGTGGTTTGCTGGCCTTAGCCTTGCCGGTCTTGGTGGGCGCTTCGGCTCGATCGGAGCCGTAGCCGGACAGCAGGCCTTCCGCGTCCTTGAAATCGTCCTTGGTGAAGAACAGCCCACCTGGGCCGATATCGAACTGGCGCAAGGTGTGATCGAAGCTGCTGCCGCGGACTTTCATCAGGGAGATCAGCCGGCGCAGCTGCCCCTGGTACTCGGCGAAACGCAGCAGAATCATGTTCTCGGTGATCGCCGAGATGCCCTTGATCGGCAGGTTGAGCTCGGGGCCGATGAGATTTTCCGTCTCCATGGCGCACATCGAGGTCGCCCCCAGGCTGCGCAGCTCGTTGGTGATGGCGGAAAAGAACGGCGGCAGGCGCTCGTCGGACTCGGCCGCGGCGGCGAAGCCGCCCCACCCGTCGATGACCAGCCGGCGCACCTTGCGCCGTCGAACCAGCTCGATCAGCTCGTTGCCGAGGCTGTCGATGATGCGCTCGACCGTGGGCCGCCAGACGATTTCGAGATCGCCTGCCTCGACGCGTGAGCGCAGGTCGATGCCGACCGACGCAGCATTGGCGATCAGGCGCTCCGGCGATTCATAAAAACCAAAGTAGAGCCCGGGCTCCGCCTTGCTGGAACGTTGCAGGAATGCCGTTCCCATCGTGGTCTTGCCCGAGCCCGAAGCGCCGAGCAGCAATGTGGACGAAGGCGCCGTCAAGCCGCCGTGGGTCATCGTGTCGAGCTGATCGATGCCGGTGGAGATTTTCTGCGTGCCCGGCCCGCTGTCGTTACGCAGGAAGCGCGATTCGGGCCGCGGATGCACGATTAAACCGTCATCCGTGATCTGGAACGGGTGACGACCGCGCAGGCTCGCCGAGCCACGAAACTTGCGCACTTCCAGCTCACGCTGGCGGCGCTTGCCGTACGGCACGTCCTCCAAAGTGATGAGCCCGTCCACCATGGTGTGCTCCGGGTGATATTCACCCCGGCGGCCGTTCGTCAGCAGCAGCGTACAGCAGCCGGCGGCAGCGGCATGTGCCTGCAACTCGTGAATGAACTTGCGGAACTCGCGATCGGAGGTGCTGGTTTCCTCCACCGCGATCAAACCATCGAGCACCAGGATCGATGCTTCATGCGCCCGCATCTCCCGGCGCAGCAGGTCCATCATGCCTTTCAGGCCGTTTTCCTCCAGCACCCGAAACGCGCTGATGTAGTACACGAACTTCGGAATCATGCGCCCGTCGTAGAAGCTCATGTGCTCCAGGTGCTGAAGCATGCGGGCGTGATTCTCGGCCAGCAGCGTGACGAACAGTGCGCGCTTGCCCTGCCGGGCGTGCTGAAAGCAGATCTGGTTGGCGAGAATGGTTTTACCGGCGCCGGGCGTGCCGCGCACGATATACACAGCGCCTTCGAAAAAGCCGCCCTTGAGGATCTCGTCCAGCCCGGGCACACCGGTCGCGATGCGCTCCAACCCCAGCTCCTGACTGAGTTCTTTATTGTTCACGTGACCGTGAGCCCCTGTTATGGACACCCGTCGGGTGTATTCGGTGGGATTTTAGCGTGGTTGCGCGACGTGACGCGGCAAAGTGACGATGAATGTCGAGCCCTGCCCCAGCTCGCTCTCCACTTGCAGCGTTCCGTCCTGGGCCTGCACCAGTTTGTTCGAAAGCCACAGGCCGATGCCGAAGCCGCCACTGCGTGGCGCGGACGTGCCTTGCTCGAAGCGCTCGAAAATCTTGGTGCGATCGGACGGCGCGATGCCGATGCCGCGATCGACGACCTGCAGTACCACTCGATGCTCATCGGCGGCGATATCGACGCTGACCGGCTTGCCGTCGCCATAACGAATCGCGTTCGACACCAGGTTTTCGAGCACCTGTTCGGTCGCCAGTCGATCCCAGGTGCCGAGCACGGGCTCGTTCGCAAGGCAGTGCAACTGACTGCCCGCGCGCGCCGCCATTTGTTCATATTTCCGCACGCAGTCGCGAATCAGCTCACACAGATCGAAAGCGGATGGCTGCAGCTGAATCTTTTCGGCATTCAGGCGCGTGATTTCGAGCAGCGTGGTGGCGCGACGCACGTAGTGATCGACCGCCGTCTCGAGCATTTCCAACCCGCCGATCAACGTCTCGGAGACACGCTCCCGCCGAGCGCGCGACAACAGCAGCTGCACCTGACCCATGATCGGAGTCATCGGGTTGCGCAACTCGTGTGCGGCGACGGCAATGAACTCATCGCGAGCGGCGACCGCTGCGCGTAGCTCTTCGATGAGGCGCTCCTTATCAGCGTCCGGCGACGGAGTTGTCATCGCGCCCTGAGCTTCCTGGCAAAAGTTTCGCGATTATAGGCAGGCATGCTTCGGCCTGCGTGTAGAATTTTTCGGCTGAAGTAGTGCATCTCCCGACACTTTTCCCGCTTAAGTTTAAATAGTGATGAAGATGGATCGTACTCGGCCGGCGTCGCGAGTTCGCATGCTCTTGTTAATTATGATGACGCTCTCGTCGCTGAGTCATGCGCAGACACGCACTCAGTGCGAGCAGCAATTCAAAGCTCGCAGCGGCCAGCCCGGCAAAGATGTGATGTGGGTGGCGAGCGTCGATGCATTGGTCACAGCGATGCTCCGTGCGGCGAAAGTAACGAACGCAGATCGCGTGATCGATCTCGGCTCGGGCGACGGCAAAATTCCGATCGCGGCCGCCAAACAATTTGGCGCGCACGCGTTGGGCATCGAGTACGAACCGGGGCTGGTGCAGCTTGCCGAATGTTATGCACGCGCCGAGCACGTGACTCACAAAGTCAGTTTCCGGCAAGCCGATATGTTCGCCACCGACTTCAGCGATGCGACGGTGCTCACGCTGTATCTGTCACCGAGCATCAATTTGAAACTTCGACCGACGATCTTGAAGATGCGTCCCGGCACACGCGTGGTGTCCAACACATTCGACATGGCCGACTGGCAACCCGATCAACTCATCGAATCGGAGATCGGCAACACGCGTGCGTTTCTATGGATCGTGCCGGCCAATGTGAATGGCGAATGGACGTTCACGAACGCCGCGCGTCACACGTCGTTCCAAGTGAAGCTAGAACAAAAATTTCAGCTCCTGCAGAGCACGCCCGCCAGCGCGACGCATTGGCGTGTCCGAGGCGGCCGTGTGAACGGCTCGTCGATTGAGCTCGCGCTCAGCGACGCGAACGGAAGGGAGCTGACGCTGAAAGGACGGACTGCGAACGACAGGATCGAGGCGCAGGGATACGTTGGGACGAGGGAGTTGTAACGGATTGTTACAGCAGTGGGAGTGGCGGAGAGTGAGGGATTCGAACCCTCGATGGGCTTTTGACCCATACACCCTTAGCAGGGGTGCGCCTTCGACCACTCGGCCAACTCTCCGGCGCCGGACCTGCCAGGGGCGGTCCGTGAAGGCCGGCAAGAATACTGGCCGCGGCCCAGCAGGTAAAGGGCCGATCAACTAAAGGGTCGGGGCAAAATCGCTTTCACACCAGCCGCGCGGGGAGTGGCGGACCACGTCACCCGCGGACGGGCTCATGCAAGAAGCTACGAAAGGCCTGAATCGATAGACCTGCGTCAGGAGCCCGCGCCGGTGCTGGGACGCTTCACCGCGCCACCGCCGGTCGCTTGTTCCTCACGCTTGATACGCTCGTAGATTTCTTCACGATGGACGGCAACCTCTTTCGGCGCATTCACGCCGACACGCACTTGGTTGCCTTTGACGCCTAGGACGGTCACAGTGATGTCGTTACCTATCATCACGGTCTCACCGACGCGCCTTGTCAGAATCAACATGGTTCGCTCCTTGCTGTCAGCCGAATGATCCAGTTGCGATTGCCGGCGGTGGAATCACCGCCCTCCCACAGCGCACGCACTTTTCATTCGAAATCGAGAGTAGGTCAGCCGCTCGGGTAATGGGGATCGGGATTTCCCTGAATATCGAAATTACCCTCACAAGAAAGACAATATATTTTTTAATATGTTCGCACTAATTAATTCTGAGTGCGACCCGAATTTTCCCCAGTATCGAAATTTTCTACCGTCTGGGTGTCGGTCGACATAATGCGGCGGGAACTGCGGGCGGGAGTTAATCAGCTTCCTTGCCCGCCTGCACTTCGCGCAATCACTGTTGACAGTTTCAGCCTTACTTTGCCGTAAGTTTGGACTGGACCCAGTCCTGCACTCCGGCCAGCGCCGCATCTAACTTCGACGGATCGTTCCCGCCGGCCTGTGCGAGATCGGCACGGCCGCCGCCGCGGCCGCCCACCTGCTGTGCGACAAAATTGACCAGATCGCCTGCTTTTACGCGGCTGGTCTGATCTTCGGTCACGCCAGCGATGAGCACGACTTTGTTGCCTTCTTGCACCGAGCCCAAAACAATCGCCGCGGAGTGCAGTTTGTTTTTCAACTGATCCACCGCGTCACGCAGCGCGGGCGCATCTGCACCGTCAACACGCGTCGCGACCACCTTCAAACCGCCGACGTCCGCCGCCGAAGCAGACAGGTCGTTGCCTTGTCCACTGGCGAGCTTGGACTTCAAGCCAGCGATCTCTTTCTCCAATTTGCGACTGCGCTCGATGAGCTGGCGGACCTTGTCCTCAACATCATCACGCGTCGCCTTCACCAGCGAGGCAACGTCACGCAACATGCGATCGGTCTGCGACACATATTCATACGCGCCCTGACCAGTCACCGCTTCGATGCGTCGCACTCCAGCCTGGATGCCGCCTTCGCTCACGATCTTGAACAAACCGATGTCGCCTGCACGTCTTACATGGGTGCCGCCGCACAACTCGGTGGAAAAGTCACCGAAGCTCAGCACGCGCACTTCGTCGCCGTACTTCTCACCAAACAACGCCATCGCACCAGAGGCGACTGCCTGGTCATAGGTCATCAACTTGATCTCCGCGGCCGCATTGGCGCGGATCTCTTCATTCACCAGCTCTTCGATCTGCCGCAACTCCGCGGGTGTGACCGCAGAGAAGTGCGAGAAGTCGAAGCGCAAACGATCGGGCGCGACCAGCGAGCCCTTCTGCGTCACATGCGTGCCGAGCACCTTGCGCAAAGCTGCGTGCAGCAGGTGCGTGGCTGAGTGATTCGCCATCGTCGCGCGACGACGAACCTCATCCACGCGCGCTTCGACGCGCGAGCCAACGCGCAGCTCGCCACTCTTCACGCGACCGATGTGAGCAAAAGCGTTGCCGACCTTTTGCGTGTCGGCCACTTCAAACTCAACACCCGCGGCCGCAAGCACGCCCGCGTCACCGACCTGGCCGCCGCTTTCCGCGTAGAACGGCGTGTGATCGAGAACGACCTGGCCTTCTTCGCCCGCTCGCAACACTTCAACGCGCTCTTTGCCGCGAAGCAAGGCCACGGCCGTGCCGCTGTCGGTTAAATGTTCGTAACCACTGAAATTCGTCTTGTCCTCGACCGACACGCCCGAGCGCAGGTCCACGCCGAATTTGCTCGCGGCCTTGCTCTGGTCCTTCTGCACCTGCATGGCGCGTTCGAAGCCGTCTTCATCGATGGTGAAGCCACGCTCGCGCGCGATGTCTGCGGTTAGGTCTTTTGGAAAGCCGAACGTGTCGTACAGACGGAACACGGTTTCGCCGGCGATTTGGTTCCCTTTCAACGAACCGATCGCCTGTTCCAGCAGCGCCATGCCTTGCGACAGCGTTTCGGCGAAGCGTTCTTCTTCCAACTTCAGCACGCGCTCGATCTGCGCGCGTTGCACGCCGAGCTCCGGATAGGCCTCGCCCATTTCTTTTTCGAGCGCGCCGACCAGCGTGTAAAAGAACGGTTGCGTCTGGCCGAGCTTGTAACCGTGGCGAACCGCGCGACGAATGATGCGACGTAAGACGTAACCGCGGCCTTCGTTCGATGGATAAACGCCATCCGCGATCAAAAACGAGCACGCGCGAATGTGATCGGCGATCACGCGCAGCGAGCTCGATGACAAATCTTTTGTGTTGGTCGCTGCGGCCGCGGCCTTGATCAAGTTGACGAACAGATCGATCTCATAATTCGAGTGCACGCCCTGCATCACCGCGGCGGTGCGCTCTAGACCCATACCGGTATCGACTGACGGCTTCGGCAGCGGCGTGAGCACGCCCTCCGGCGAGCGATCGAACTGCATGAACACCAGGTTCCAGATTTCGATCCAGCGATCGCCATCCGCGTCCGGCGAGCCCGGCGGTCCGCCTGGAATGTGCGCGCCGTGATCGTAGAAGATTTCCGTGCACGGGCCGCACGGCCCGGTCTCGCCCATCTGCCAGAAGTTGTCCGAGCCGCCGCCCGGCTTGTCGCCGATGCGCACGATGCGATCCGCGGCCACGCCGACGTCCTTGTGCCAGATGTCATAGGCTTCGTTGTCGGTGTGATACACCGTGACCATCAGCCGCTGCGGATCGATGCCCAGCCACTGCTTGCCGGTGACGAAGTCCCAGCCGAAGCGGATGGCGTCGCGTTTGAAATAATCTCCGAAGCTGAAGTTGCCCAGCATTTCGAAGAAGGTGTGATGCCGCGCGGTGTAGCCGACGTTTTCCAGATCGTTGTGCTTGCCGCCGGCGCGCACGCAGCGCTGTGAGCTGGTCGCGCGCGAGTAGTTGCGCTTTTCCTTGCCGAGGAAAACGTCTTTGAACTGCACCATGCCGGCGTTGGTGAACAGCAACGTTGGATCGTTGCCCGGCACCAATGAGCTCGACGCCACCACCTGGTGGCCACGTTCACGGAAAAAGTTCAGGAACAGCGCGCGAAGTTCGGCGCTCGACAGGCGCTTGGCAGTCATGAGAAACCGTCAGAAATGGTCCGGACCGCATCCGCGAGGCTGGATCGGCATCCCTCATGGCGGGTCCATTTCTGGGTCCATGTCCGGATCGAATTTCAGGGCAGCGCGGATCTGGTCGCTGTTAAAACCGCGATATTGAAGGAAGCGCGCCTGCTTTGCACGTTCGCTGGCGGTGCGCGGCAGTTCCGCGCCGAATTTGCGCCGCCGGACCTCGCCCGCGAGCCGGTTCCAGTCGGTCTCGCCGGCCGCCACTTGCTGCTCGACCTGGGAATCGGTAATGCCCTGCTGCCGCAGCTCGGCCCGGATGCGCACCGGACCCTGGCCGCGGCGGGCATGGTGATGAACAAAGCTTGCGACGAAGCGCTCGTCGGAGACCAGTTTCTTGGCGGCCAACTTTTCGAGCACGGACGCGATGCCGTCTTCGGCGTAGCCCTTGGCGGCCAACTTGCGCCGTAGCTCTTCAGTGGAATGCTCGCGGCGCGAGAGCAAACGCACCGCCGCAGCTTCGATGTCTTTCAGAGCAATCTCTTTGTCCCGCTTGCGCGGGTCGATCTCTTCGTCGGCGCCGGCGAAGAGATCGTCGGTCGAGCCGGCCTTAGACCGCCTCACCCTTCACCGCCTGCTTCGAAGGCAGCAGCTTTTCGCGGATCTTGGTCTCGATGTCCCGCGCGATGTCCGGATGCTGATCCAGGAACGTGCGTGCGTTTTCCTTGCCCTGGCCGATGCGCTCGCCGTTGTA
>CAMLEO010000020.1 GCA_946478975.1 uncultured Steroidobacter sp. | reverse complement strand
GCGTGCTGGACGAGTGGGATATCAAGGCGGCAGTCAGGGCGGCTGGGTGGCTCCGCTTGCGGCTCGCATCGAGCCGGTGGATTTCGTGATTGTGAGTTTCGGCCTGGCGGTGTCGCCGTTGGATGAAGACCGCGAGGCGATTGCATTCGACATGCAGCGCGCGGGTTTCGGCCCGGAGATCACAGCGAAAGCGATGGAAGTGGCCGACGCCACAGCGAAGATCGTCGAGAGCAACTTCACCGAAGGCTATGACCAGCTCGACGCAGTAAAGCGCAAGTACGCAAACGAGCCGTGGTTCAAGTCGGTGCGAGGCAATGTCACGATTTATTTGCTCGGCGGCACCGAAGAAACATGGCGCAAGGACGGTCCGCGCCTGCTCGAAGGTGTTCCCGCTCGCTACGACCCGATGCCGGTCCTCACGAACCTCGACGTTCCGCAGTTGTGGATTCTCGGCGGCCAGGATCGTGATGCGCCGCCGATGGAAACATTGCGTCGCCTGACGGCGCTGCGCCAGGCGGGGCGGCCGATCACGACGGTCGTCTTCCCGAAGGCCGATCACGGAATGTATGAATTCGAAACTCAGGCCGATGGCGAACGTGTATCCACGCGCCAGCCCGAGGGTTACTTCACCCTGATGGCGGACTTCATCGCCGGCAAGCGGCCGGTGAAGGCGGCCGAGCGATAGATCTGCGCGAGTTACAACTTGGCGACGCGAGCCGAGCCGTCGGGGCGTGTGTAGACCCGGACGTGTTCGCCGGCATCGAAGGTTTGATCTGCGGGTTGCACGATGGCGAGCGTTTCGCCGCCTTCGCCGATCTGCACGAGCAATTCCCAGGCCTTTTGTTGAGTCGCTGCTTTTTCGGCTTGTCTGCCGACGACGGCGCCGGCAACTGCGCCCACCGCGCCAGCGACGGCGGATCCCGATCCGGCGCCGACGGTGCGGCCGAGGGAATGGCCGACGTACCCGCCACCGTATGTGCCGATCACACCTGAATGACCTTCGATGGTCGCTTCGGAGACTTGCACGACGGTCGCCTCGCGCACGGTCCAGGCGCGCTGTGTGTCGTGTCGCGAATACATTGGGCCGCGAGATGCGCAGCCGGCGGCAAGCAAACCGAGAATCACCACAGACACTGACCAGAGCGTGCGCATGGGAGGGTCTCCGCGAAGAAACGTTCGGTGCGACCGGAACGCTCTCTATCTTGCTCCGCGGTTCCTGAACCCTCGTTAACTGGAACGTCTAATCGTTCCTGTCCCCGTGGCACGCCATGTCGATGACCACTGCGCTCGCCAGGATCAAAATGTCATCCTCGCCGTCGGCAATGTCGATGCCGTAGGTGTCGGACAACGTGAACCAGCGTTTCGAAACGCTCGCGACTTTGCGCTCGCCGCGCAGAAACTCATATTCGAGATCCAGAAAGTCGCCTTCAGCCTGCAGATCGTCCGGGCCCGGCACGTCGACCGTGAACTTGCAGGAGAACAAAGTGAACAGCTCTCTGCCGACCGTGGCGCGGACCTGGCCGCCCTGGTAGATCTCGTAGGTCGGGCCCCAGGAGAACAGGCGCTGTTTGATGAAAGCGAGCTCCTTGCCCGCGAGGTCTTTGAAGGCGAGCTGCGCGCCGATGGAAAATCCGGCGCCGTCGACGATGAAGGCATCGTTGCCGCTCGCATCCTTGATCGTGAAGTCATCGCCCCAGGAGAAGAAGTCTTGCTTCATCAGGTAACGCATTGGCGTGGCCTCCGTGTCTTCACGCCAATATAGAAGGTCACCCCTTCTCGCGGAAGGGGTGACCTGGCAGAGGCTACTTCTCTTCGACCTTGCCCTGACCCTGGACCTGCACGTCGCCCGGGTTGTCGAGCACGAACATCACCACGCGCCGGTTCATCGAGCGGCCGGCTTCGGTTTTGTTGTCCTCGATGGGCTGCGTCTCGCCGTAACCGCGAGCGGTCAGCTGGTTGCCGGGCACGCCCTGGTCCATCAGGTAGATCCGCACCGAGTCGGCGCGTTGCTGCGACAACTTCAGGTTGTACTGATCCGATCCCGAGCTGTCGGTGTGACCTTGCAGCTCGATCTTCAGGTGCGGATATTTCTTCAGATCCGCGGCCACGCTGTTGAGAACTTGCTGTGAATCCGGCGCCAGGCGTGCCGAGTTCAGCTCGAATGTCACACCTTCGAGCGTGGCCGAGCCTTTGCGCGTGCAGCCATACGCGTCGACGGCGACGCCCGGCGGTGTATCCGGACACTTGTCGACGTTGTCCAGCACACCGTCTTTATCTGCATCTCCCGGCGGCGGGGGCGGCGGTGGCGGCGGCGGTTCCGGAGCAGGCGGCGGAGGCGGCGGTGTTTCAACAGGCTTGGCCGCGGGCGCACCGAAAGAAAATTGGAAACCCAACAAGCCGAGGTAATCGCGAAAGTGTCCCGGGTTGCCGGCGTCGTCCCAGCGGGCTTTCAACTCGGGGCGCAGCGAGAAGCTGTTCGAGCCGTCGGCGGCTTCCCAAACTTTGATGAACATGCCCGCGCCGACCTGGGTCATGAAATCGGTGGCGTCGTGACCGGGGCTGCGATCGTTCTGCGCCACGCCGAGGCCGGCGCTCAGGAAAGGTTGCACAGCGCCGCCGCGATTCATCACACCCATGAAATCCAGCGAGCCGCCGTACAAGCTCAGATCGGCGCGGCCGGGGCCGCCGCCAATCTGCGAGCCGTTGAAGCCCAGCTCGATGTTGAAACCTTTGTTGATGGCTTTGCCGATCACCAAGCCATACAGCCAGTCTTTGTCCTGCAGCGGACGATCGTTATCGACCGAGATGCCGCCGATCTGCGGCGTGAGATACCAGTCACCCACGTCATCGGCCGCGGCGATCCCCGGAGCGGCGATGGCGAGCGCGGGCGCGGTCACTCGCAGGGCTCGCGCGATGTGAATGCGCAACGCTTGAAACACCTTCATATGGATTCCTCTTGTTTCTTCGATATCGCCCAACGTGTAGTCCTGTTGGGCAGGCGACACCTTAGCGCCTGGAGCAGGCCCGACAAGCTATAAAAACCGAAGTACCGGATTACGGTACTCTTGGCACCGCGGGACAGAGCCCGTCCCGAATACTCGATTCAATGGGGACGTGTGGTGAATGAGACGAAGCAGTTGTTGGAAACATTGAAACGTTGTCTGCGTGCGCGTGGTGTGACCTACCACAAGCTCGGTCGTGCGCTGGGGTTGAGCGAATCGTCGGTGAAGCGCCTGTTCTCGGATGAATCTTTTACAGTGGCCCGACTGGAACGTGTGTGCGGAGCGCTCGATATGACGCTCGCCGATCTGATACGCATGTCCGCCGGCACTCGCGATGTGCAGACTTTCAGCCTGACCTTGGAGCAGGAACGAACACTAGCAAGCGATGCATCGCTGCTCGCATTGTTTTATTTGTTGCTCAACGGGCGCGCGGTCGAAGCAGCGGAGCGTAGGCTCGGGCTCAATGCGCGCTCGATGCGAATGCTGCTGGATCGTCTCGCCGAGGCGCAGTTGCTGGAAGTGGATGCGAAGCGGCGGGTGCGATTGAACGCACGCTTGCCCATTGCATGGCGGCCCGATGGGCCGGTGCGTAAGTTATATGAGCGCCAGGTGCGGGCAGAATTTCTGCAAGGGCCGTTTACCGGTTCGAACGAAGCGCTGAGCTTTCATTCGGCGGAGCTGTCGCCGGCGTCGGTGCGCATCCTGCTGCGGAAGATTGACAAGCTGGCGGCTGACTTCGCCGATCTCGCTGCGCTCGATGTTCGTCTGCCGGCGCGTGACAAGAGCAGCGTCGCGCTGCTGCTGGCCTGTCGCCCATGGGTGTTCTCGATGTTCTCGGCGTATCGAGCCAAGGCGGCGGCTTGATGCACTCAAACGACGCACGCTGACGCGCCGATGTACTGAGGCGGTGCAGGGTGACTGCATCCCACGACATTAACGGCGGTTACACTGCTACGCACGATACTTGCACCGGTTGCGGCCATCGTTGGCCGCAGAAACAAAGGTGCAGCAGATGGCCACTTCGCTGGTGTCGGTGGAAGCGTATGAGGATGAGCGCACGGGCTTGAGCAAGGAGTCGTTCAAGCACGCCTTCCTGGACAATCTGCTGTACTCGCAAGGCAAGTTCCCGGCGCTCGCGACCCGCAACGATTATTACCAGGCCTTGGCTTACGCCGTGCGGGACCGTTTGTTACAACGCTGGATCAGCACCGCGGCCGCTTACACGCGACAGGGCTCGCGCACGGTCGCGTACTTCTCGGCCGAGTTTCTGATGGGGCCGCACCTGGGCAACAACCTCATCAACCTCGGCATCTACGACCAGGTCCGGCAAGCCATCACCGAGCTGGGCCTGGATTTCGATACGCTGCTCGGCCAGGAGGATGAGCCCGGACTCGGCAACGGCGGTTTGGGGCGGCTTGCGGCCTGTTTCATCGACTCGCTCGCGACCCTGGAAATTCCCTCCCTCGGGTACGGCATTCGGTACGAGTTCGGCATTTTTCACCAGGAGATCGTCGACGGCTGGCAGATGGAGCGCACCGACAAATGGCTGCGCTTCGGCAATCCCTGGGAGATCCTGCGGCCGGAGTGGGCGGTGGAAGTTCGTTTGGGCGGCTACACCGAGCAGTATCGAGACGAGCAGTCGCGGCTGCGCGTGCGCTGGGTTCCAAACAAAATCGTCGTCGGCGTTCCCTACGACACGCCCATTCTCGGCTATCGAAACAACACCGCGAACACGTTGCGGCTATGGAAGGCCGAAGCGCCGGAGTCGTTCGACTTCTCGACCTTCAATCGCGGCGACTACGGCGGCGCGGTTCGCCAGAAGGTCTGGTCGGAGACCTTGAGCAAGGTGCTGTATCCGAACGACGAGCAGATCCAGGGCAAGGAGCTGCGCCTGGAGCAGCAATACTTCTTCGTGTCCTGCTCGCTGCAGGACATGCTGCGGATCATGCGCGTGCAGAAGCTGCCGCTTGAACGGTTTCATGAGAAGTTCGCCGTGCAGCTCAACGACACGCATCCGGCGATCGCGGTGGCTGAGCTGATGCGCTTGCTGGTCGATGAGCACGTGATGCCGTGGGATCAGGCATGGAGCATCGTCCGCAAGACGTTTGCATATACGAATCACACGCTGCTGCCCGAGGCGCTGGAGTGCTGGCCGCTGGAGTTGTTCAAGCGAGTGCTGCCGCGACACCTGGATCTCATTTATGAGATCAACGCGCGCTTTCTAGATGAAGTGCGCATTCGCTTCTATGGCGATGAAGCGCGCCTCGCACGATTGTCGTTGATCGACGAGCACGGTGAGCGCTACGTGCGCATGGCGCATCTGGCTTGCGTCGGCAGTCACACGATCAATGGCGTCGCCGAGCTGCATTCGGAGCTGCTCAAGCAGGACGTGCTCAAAGATTTCTATGCGCTTTGGCCGGAGCGCTTCACCAACAAGACCAATGGCGTCACGCCGCGGCGATGGATTGCGCTGAGCAATCCGCGGCTGTCGAGCTTGATCACCGATGCCATTGGCGATTCGTGGGTCAAGAATCTGGATGAGCTGCGACGCCTGGAGCCGCTCGCCGACGATGCTTCCTTTCGCGCGCAATGGCGAGCGACCAAGCATGCGAACAAGGCTGAGCTGGCGACGTCCATCAAAGAGCGCACCGGCATCGTGATCGACCCGGAATCGTTGTTTGATGTGCAGGTCAAGCGCATTCACGAGTACAAGCGCCAGCATCTCAACATCCTGCACATCGTTGCGCTGTATCACCGGCTGCGTTCGGATCCGCATGCCGACATTCAGCCGCGTACGTTCATCTTCGGAGGCAAAGCGGCGCCTGCGTATCACGCCGCGAAGCTGATCATCAAATTGATCAATGCGGTGGGCGACGTGGTGAACCGCGATCCGGCGGTGAAGGATCGACTGAAGGTGGTGTTCCTGCCCAACTTCAACGTGACCAACGGCCAGCGCGTGTACCCGGCGGCGGAGTTGTCGGAACAGATTTCCACCGCGGGCAAGGAGGCATCCGGCACCGGCAACATGAAGTTCGGCATGAATGGCGCGCTGACCATCGGCACCATGGACGGAGCAAACATCGAGATCCGCGAGGAAGTCGGTGCCGAGAACTTTTTCCTGTTCGGGTTGACGGCGGAGCAGGTCGCGCAAACCAAGGCGCACGGCTACCAGCCGCAAGATCACATGACGGACGAGCTCAAGGAAGTGATCGAGCTCATCGGCAGCGGCTTCTTTTCGCGTGGGGACACGGAGATGTTTCGTCCGCTGCTCGACGGGTTGTTATGGCACGACCCGTACCTGGTGTTCGCGGATTTCGCGTCGTACGCGCAGTGTCAGCAGCAGGTGAGCGATGCGTATCGCGAGGTCGATCGGTGGACGCGCATGTCCATTCTCAACGCCGCGCGCAGCGGCAAGTTCTCCTCTGATCGCACCATCCAGGAATACTGCACCCAAATCTGGAAGGCCGCGCCGGTGCCGATCCGTTTGCTGTCCCAGGAGGACGTGAAGGTCGGGTTTATGCAGTGAGCAGCCGGACCAGGAACAGCAGCCACATCGCGAACAGCACCATGGAGCTGGCGAAGAACAGCTGGAAGCGACGGATCACTTTGTTGTTGGTGAGATGAACGAACGTGTGGGCGGCGCGCAGGAAGACGTAGCCCCATGCGCAAGCGAGCAACACCACCGTTGTGAGTTGTGTGACCGCGAGATAGCCGCACAGCGCGTAGAACAGCACCGGCGCCTCGAACAGATTTCGGTAGTTGTCCGAGGCGGCGACGTTCTGCAGCGTGTCCGCCGATTGTTTCGACGTCGCCAGCTGCTGCGGATGAATGCGTCGGGCGCGAATCTCGGCGATGCGATCCGTGTACAGGCGCCCGAATACAACAGCAGTCAGCAGCGCGAGCACCGTCGGTGGCAGCAGGATCGCGTGCTGAATCTGCATGGGTTACATCACTTTGACGGGAATGCCGCCGATGCGCTTCTTCCATTCGGCGGGGCCGGTCTCGTGCACCGACTCGCCCTTGGAGTCGACCGCCACGGTCACCGGCATGTCCTTTACGTCGAACTCATAAATCGCTTCCATGCCGAGATCGCCGAACGCGACCACGCGGCTGGAGCGAATTGCTTTGGACACGAGATACGCAGCGCCGCCGACCGCCATCAAGTACGCGGCCTTGTGTTTGCGAATCGACTCGACTGCTTCGGGGCCACGCTCGGCCTTGCCCACCATCGCGATCAGCCCGGTCTTGCCGAGCATCATGTCGGTGAACTTGTCCATGCGCGTCGCGGTGGTCGGGCCGGCGGGGCCGACGGCTTCGCCCTTCACCGGATCGACCGGGCCCACGTAATAAATCACGCGATTCTTGAAATCCAGGCCCGCTGGCAGCGGCTGGCCGGACTCGATCAGCTGGCTGAGACGTTTGTGAGCAGCGTCGCGGCCAGTGAGCATCTTGCCCGACAACAACAAACGTTCGCCGGGCTGCCACGAAGCAACGTCTTCACGCGTCAGCGCATCGAGATTGACGCGGCGAGCTTCGGCGGACGCCTGATAGGTGAGCTTGGGCCACAGATTCAGATCCGGCGCTTCGAGCTTCGCCGGGCCCGAGCCGTCGAGCACGAAGTGCGCATGACGAGTGGCGGCGCAGTTCGGAATCACCGCGACCGGCAGCGACGCGGCGTGCGTCGGATAATCTTTGATCTTCACATCGAGCACGGTGGTGAGGCCGCCGAGGCCCTGCGCACCGATGCCGAGCGCGTTGACCTTGTCCATGATCTCCAGGCGCAGCGCTTCGATCTTGGTCTTCGGGCCGCGCTCGCGGAGCTCATGAATGTCGATCTCTTCGAACAACGATTCCTTCGCCAGCACCATCGCCTTCTCGGCGGTGCCGCCGATGCCGATGCCGAGCATGCCGGGCGGGCACCAGCCGGCGCCCATTTGCGGAATCACTTTCAACAGCCAGTCGACGATCGAATCCGACGGATTCAGCATGGTCATCTTGGCTTTGTTTTCCGAGCCGCCGCCCTTGGCCGCGAGCGAGATTTCCAGTTCGTTGCCCGGCACCAGCTCCATGTGAATCACCGCGGGCGTGTTGTCCTTGGTGTTTTTCCTGTCGAACGCCGGATCGTTGACGATCGAGGCGCGCAGCATGTTGTCCGGATGGTTGTAAGCGCGGCGCACGCCCTCGTTGATCATGTCGGTGAGACTCAAAGTCGCATCCCACTGAATGCCCATGCCGGCTTTGACGAACACGGTGACGATGCCGGTGTCCTGGCAGATCGGGCGGTGACCTTCGGCGCACATGCGCGAATTCACCAGAATCTGCTTGATCGCGTCCTTGGCGGCGGCGCTTTCCTCGCGCTCGTACGCAGCCGCCATGGCCTGAATGAAATCCGGAGAGTGGTAGTACGAGATGTACTGGAGCGCGTCGGCGACGCTCTGGATCACGTCGTCCTGCTTGATGGTCGGCATAGGGGCGGTGAGCAGTGGTGGCGGCAAAAAGAGCGCGAAATCTACCTCACCGGGCGAGGCTTTTCACCCGTTCCAGGTACGCCTGTTCATCCGGCAGGCGCTGCGAGCGCTGCGCCTCCCATAACGCCTCGGCCAGGCATTCGATGATCTGGTGCTCGGCGTCGTGCTCCGAGCCCAGGCGCCGCGCGATCGCTTCGTAGGCCTGGCGGATGCCGGGCGGCCGGTTGGTGGCGATCTGATCGCGCACGGCCAGGTGCAAGCCCATGTGCAGAAACGGATTTGACTGGCCGCCCTCGGGTTTGTAGTCCCGCTCCACGACCTCGTCCGGGTGTTCCAGCGCGGCCTGATATTCAGGATGCAGGGCGACCACGTCGGCGACCTGCGCCTCCAGCGGCTCCATTGGCAGCCCCTCGCGATGCTTGCGCCAGGCCTCGATGTAGACGCGACGCAGGTCGTCGCGCGATTGGGTGTCGAAAAACGGCATGCGGGCATTGTAGCCCCAAGGCCCGGAACTTTACGTGGCCTGCCGGCCCGTCGCCCGCCACTCCTCGATTGCCGCCGCAGCCCTGGCGTACAGCGCGCCGGACACTCGCCGGGCTTTGTAACTGGAGTGACTCACTTCCAGAATGGGTGCCGAGTTCTGAACATCCTCGGCGAGCCAGCTGATGAACTCTCGCCCTCGCTGCCGGTACCGATCCATTTCCTCCGCGCTCAGCTGAATCATCCAATCGTATCCGATGAAACCATGGTTGTAGTTTCCATCCAGGAACAGCGCGCCCGCATCTTCGAGCAAGAACCAGGTCTGCGGCTCGTGATCTATGACTTTCATTCAGTGAACCTCACGTCAGGTACTTCCGCGTCAGCTGGGTCGATACATCCCAAAGTTTCTTCGCCATTGCCGCGTCGGTTTGGTAGGGGCTTTGCGGCGCGGGGCTGCAGTCTTTGAAGTACTCGCCTGTGACTTTCGCGAGGCTCGGATGAGCAGCGACGTAACAAACGGCCGCGGCGCCTTCGGCGGCGGACTTGAGCTGGGTGGGGCGATCGTCCTGGGACAGGTGGCGTCGGATGTTTGTATCCACTGCACCCGGCGTCAGGCAGTTCGAGGTGGCGCGCGTGCTGCGCAAACGTTTCGACAGCTCCAGTGAGAACAATCCGTTCGCGAGCTTGGAGTGCGCATACGCCTGTCCGCTCCAGCGCTTGCCGGAGAGATCGTCGAATTGAATGCCGCCGGCGGGCGCATCGCGATGATTGCCGCTGCCGACGACTACGACACGGCCTTGTTCCGCCGCCGTTACGCCATCGAGCAAACGCTGGGTGAGCAGGAAGTGGCCGAGATGATTCACCAGGAAATGTTGCTCGATGCCGTTGATCGCGCGCCACTCGGGCAAGACGATGCCGGCGTTGAGGATCAGCATGTCGATGCTGACATTCAACTTGCGGATCGCCTCCGCGCACGCGACCACAGATGCAAAGTCCGACAGCTCAAGCACGACCGGCGTCGTGCGCCCCTTCACTTGCGCACACGCTTGCTGACCTTTCTCGAACGTCCGTGCCGTGCCGATGACGTGCGCACCGCGAAGTGCGAGCACACGCATCGTTTCTAAACCGATCCCGGAGTTGCAGCCGGTGATCACAGCGGTCTTGCCGCTGAGATTCAACCCAGTGGTGACTTGTTCAGCAGTCGCAGGCGGTGCGCAGGTAGAGTCCGCGAGTGATACAAGCGGCCGGGCGGTGAGCGTGGCAAGCACGGCATGAGAAACAAAATCGCGACGATGCATCTGTGTCCACTAACGAGTTACGCTGCGACAGCTTCAGACGGCGGAGCGCTGAATTGGTTCATGGTCGCGAACGGCTCGCGAGCTACCTCAAAGCGCTGTCGATCAGCAGTGCCGCGGTGGGTTTCGGGCGCGTCAACATGGCTTCGAGCTGTGCGATACGAGCCGAGCAGAGTTTCTCCGCGGCAGCGGCAGGGCGGCCCTGATGCTCCCGACTCGAAACCCATGCAGCGACATCCGTGCCGAACTGGCGCTCCAATTCTCCTTGGATCACGCCGAATTCCAATGCGCTTGCGTTGAAGTCCGCCGCTTGCTCGCGGGGAAGCTGGTGACGCATGCCTTTGTCAGCTGCTTCGTAAACAGCAATGAGCGCACTCTGAAACGCTGCAGTGTTCTTTTCCGAAAACGCCTGCTGCAAAGATTTGGGATCGATGGTCTGCCCGGAAATCATCCGCTGGCACAACATCGGATCGCGGCCGCGAAGCTCTTTTAGAGAATCCACCGCGACTCGTCCCCAGTCCAGCCGGGTCGCCTGGTCCGTAAAGCCGATCCGATCGTTACCCGCCTTCGTCAGCCACCCTCGTGCACGCAGCATCGCCTCCGAGATGCTCGCTCCTTGGGCCATTTCCCTGGCAAGCAACTCGCTCAGCCGTGGCGCCTCGTCGGGACTCGAGCGCTTGAAGGTATCGTAGATCGGATGCGCCTGGATCTCGCTCACGATTCGAAACTGCGGATCGATGCGCCGTCGCACCGAGTCCGAGTTCATCGTCGCGTACAGTGCGACGCCCGCCATCACCAGGAAAAAGACGAACCGCCGCACCAGCGCGTCGTCTTCCATGGGCTCGTGCCGATGGAGTGCCCACAGCCCGATTCCTGCAATGCTCGCCGCCACCGGAGCGAACAGAAGCTGCAGGGCGATCAAAATCATGGCCGCGCTCCGAACAGGCCGACCGTCCAACCCGCGCTGCGTAGCATCCTGCTGGTCCGGATGCTCAGATAGACCAGCGCTGCCAGATTCACGACCGGAATGAAAGCCAGAACCATGAAGACGATTTTCTTGTTCTGAGACTCGCCGAGCCCGGAGCAGATCCTCACCACTCCGACCAGCGAATAGACCGCGACACAGAAGAACAACACCTGAAGCGCCCAACCCGGCAGAGACTCAGCTCGCTCTGCGGCGCGCAGTACAAAACTGAGCACGACGCACCGGATGACGATCTTCTGTCCGTGCGCAGCCAGGGCTTGCAGCATCTCTGGTTCGTTATCCGACATGGGGCTCTGTACGTCTTCAGACAATGCGTTGGCGACGCTTCACGCGCTGCTTTGTCGCCTTCTTCGCCAGCGGCGTCTTGGCGAAGATACTTGGCTTTGCGCCCGCAGGCTTCTGGTCCGGTTTGGTCTTCTCTTTGTATTCACACAGATCGAGGATCACGCATTCCGGGCATTTTGGCTTGCGCGCGATGCACGTGTAGCGGCCGTGCAGAATGAGCCAGTGATGCGCGTCGTGCGCATACTCTTCAGGCACGACTTTCACCAGGTGATCTTCGACGGTGCGCACGTTGTCGCCGGGCGCGAGGCCGGTGCGGTTGGCTACTCTAAATATATGAGTATCGACCGCGATCGTCGGGTGACCGAACGCCGTGTTCAAGATCACGTTGGCGGTCTTGCGGCCGACGCCCGGTAAGGCTTCCAACGCTTCGCGAGATTCGGGGACTTTGCCGCCATGCTGTTCGATCAGTGCGCGGCAGGTCGCGATCACATTCTTCGCTTTGGTGTTATACAGCCCGATCGTCTTGATATAACCCGACAGACCCTCGACGCCGAGCGCGAGAATCTTTTCAGGCGTGTTGGCATGTTTGTACAGCTCGCGCGTCGCGAGGTTCACGCTCTTGTCGGTCGCCTGCGCCGACAGGATCACTGCGATCAGCAGCTCGAACGGGGTGGAATATTCCAATTCCGTGGTCGGCGCGGGATTCGCGGCTTTGAGACGTTCGAATATCGCGGCGATCTTTTTTCTATTCATGATTCAGGGAACGCTCAGAAGCGGCGGGCGAGCCAGTTGCGCGCGGCGATCAAAAGTCCGAGCGAAATGAAAGCGCCCGGCGGCAGCATGGCCAGCAGGAAGCCCATGTCCACGCTGAAGACGTTGATCTCGAATCGTTGTGCCCACGGGCCGAGCAGGGTGCCCGCGCCGTTTAGCAGCGAGCCGCGCCCCACGAGCTCGCGCGCCAGGCCGAGGACTAGCAAAGTCAGCGCGATGCCGATGCTGATGCGAATGCTGCGATTCAACGCATGCGTGAGTCCCGTCGGCGGGTCAACTGCGTGCTGGATCATGACCACACTGACCGCAAGCAGCGGTAGAAAGACGGTGAACGACGCGCCCAAATCATGAAACCAGGCTTGTAACAGCAGCTGGCTCGCCGTTACGAGTGCGCCCGAAATCAGCAGGCTCACCGAAAGTGCGATTGTTTCATCGAGCCAGCGACGTACGGCGCCAAACAACAGTGTGGTCAGCGGCAGCAGCAGGAGGACAACCACACTGAAGCCGATCGCCTTGACTACAGTGTCGCTGACCGCGAGCAACGGACAGAGCGCCAGTAGCTGCACGGTGGCGCTGAAGACTGGAGTGGAGGTCGGTGGGCTGCTCATTTGTGCGGGCTTTCCTTGAACAGCAACTCCTGATTGCCGCGATAGAACTCCAGCGTCCGGCGCACGGCCTTCACGATGGCTCGCGGCGTAATCGTTGCGCCAGTGAAAGCATCGAAGTCGCCGCCGTCCCGACGAACCGTCCAGCGCTGCTGCGGCGGATTCGTCAAAGACAGGCCGTGAAAGCGCGTCAACCAATCCTTGTCGCGATTCTCGAACGCGTTGCCGAGGCCCGGAGTTTCGTTGTGACGAATCACTTGCACGCCGATGAGCTTGCCGTCAGGCGCGACGACGACCAGCAGTTCCAGCGGCCCGCGATAACCATCGGGGGCGATCGACCGAATCGCCACTGCGACTGGCGCACCTGCTTTTCGCATCCGGTAGGCCGTTACGGGGTTGGCTGTGCCGAGCAGATCGGGCGAGGTGACTTGTAACGTGTCGGTCAGGGGATCGTTGTCGTAACTTTGCGGGGGCACCAGCCTGTCCAGGTGCTGTTTGATCCATGCCTGCTGATTCCTGGCGATCTTCTCGCGAGTGATATTGGCGATCGCGACCAGCCCGATCGTGAGCAGCGCTGCGATCAGTACCAGCGTTACAGTTGAAACAGCGGCGCTTCGCCGCGGCTCCGGCGCTTTAGGAATGTCATCGGGCGTGGCCATAGATGCGCGGAATCGTATAGCGATCGATCAATGGCACGGAAAGATTCATCAGCAGCACGGCGAACGCCACGCCGTCGGGATAACCGCCCCAGGTGCGTATCACATAGGTGAGCACGCCGATGCCCGCGCCATACACCAGCCGTCCTCGATCGCTGGTCGCAGCGGAGATCGGATCGGTCGCGATGAAGAACGCACCCAGCAGGCTGGCGCCGGAGGTGAGATGAAAGATCGGGCCGGCGTAGGCGCCGGGATCGATGGAATACATGACGGCCGAGCAAATCGCGATTGCGCCGAGCATCGCGACCGGAATGTGCCAGCGGATGATTTTCAACCACAGCAGCGCGAGCCCGCCTGCGAGCGTCGCGAGGTTGATCCATTCCCAACCGCGACCGCCCAATGTTCCAAAGATCGGCGCCGCCTGCGCTTCCGCCATCGTCATGCCCATCTTCAAATTCGTGCGTAGGGCATCGAGCGGCGTCGGCGACGTCACCGCATCCCAGGTGAGCCGCGACGGCAGCGAGCCCGTGAGAATCGTGCCGATCGATTCGCCGATCGTGAGCTTCGCATGCTCGATATCCATTCCCGCCGGCGGCAGCCACTGCAACAGCTGCACAGGAAACGACACCAGCAGCACCGCGTATCCCACCATCGCCGGATTGAACGGATTCGCGCCCAGCCCGCCATACAAATGTTTCGCCAGCAGAATAGCGAACGCCGTCCCACTCACCACCAGCCACCACGGCGCCAGCGGCGGCAGGCACAACGCCAGCAACGCCGCCGTCACAATCGCACTGCCATCCTTCAAGAACGGCTCGACCGGCTTGCGCCTGAGCTTCAGCGCCAGCGCTTCCGCCGCCAACGCCGTTATTGATCCGAGTGCAATCTGCACCAGCAGCCCCACGCCGAAGAACGTCACATGCAGCACCACCGTGGGCAGCAGTGCATACAACACGATGCGCATGACTCGCCCCACGCTATCGGGCGCGACCACATGCGGAGGAGGGGAGGTGGGGAAGGCCATTTAATCTATGGGATAGCCGGCTTGTCGAGCATCGCGCACGGCCAGCACGAGTATGGTTTCGTCGGCTGGCAGCCATCTATAAAGCACGCTGTGCGTGGAACGACCGCGTGACACGACGAGTTCGCGCCGGCCGTCGTCGACCGGGCATCCGATGAGTGGATGATGCTCCAGAATCATCACGGCCTCGCGGATGCGCTGGATGGTCGTCAGAGCGCGCTTGGGTTCCGTGGCGGCAATGAACTCGAATATCTGCTCTAGATGAGCAAAGGCCCGGGCTGTCAGCCGGACCGTCGCCATGACTTCAGCCGCGGCTTCCGCGCACGACCGCCCTTGGCTCGCATCTCCAGATACTTGAACGCTTCCGCGGCGTCGTACACCTTGCCACTACGTTCCGTCTCTTCTTCCGCAAGCGCCGCTTCCTGCCCGAACCGCCGCCGCAGTTCTTCTCGCGCCGCCGCCTGCTCAATCGCCTCCAGCATGAACGCGTGCGCCGTTCGGTCGGACCCGGATACGAGATCCGCGATGCGGCGTTTCAGCTCATCAGGTAATTTCAGGCTGGTGGCGGCCACGTCGGCTCCGAGGCAATCGGTGGGTAGTCAAAGGGTAATACCGCAGGCGCAATGGGTCAATTGAGGGTTGCTCATCTCGGGCGGCACTCGTACCACACGTCCAGCACCGCTATTCTCGCTTGGCGTCGACGGATTGGAGCTTCTGCGATGCGCTGTAAAATAGTTCCCTCAGCTGCTGCATCTCCGCTGTGCCGAGACCGATTCGCTCGGCTTTCAATGTTCGCCCAGCTTGAACAGCAAACTGTACTGAACCCCTGTTCGTGTTGAATGCTGTCAACTGAAGCTCGCCGCGCGTCGTATAGCGGACCTCAAAGTTCTTGAATCGTGTGGGGTTCGCCTTCACTTCGAGAAGGGCATCAAAACCTCTCAGCAACTCCGGAATCTCGTCGGCATCCACAAAGGAGCGCTCGGTACGATACTGGCTCTCGGTAACTTGAACGACCAGGCCACGCACGGAGGAGTTCTTTTGGTCTCGCATTTCTCGAACATCGACTGAGATCCCCGCGACATTCCCGAGCTCGTCATAACCAAGCGTTAGTACACTGCCAGCTGCCGGCCTGAATGCCTCGATCTTCGTGGCCGGAGGAGGTGTTGGCTGCGCCTGCGTCTGGGCGGGCGTTTGGGCATTTGCTGCGGCCAAGAAAACACACATGAGAATGGCCAGTGTCAATGAATGGAATCTCAGCATTGCTGTACCTCACCGCCGAACGGTTGCCCTTATTGCGTTAACCTCTGATATAGACAACCCAACAAAGTGACTTGAGCCGCAACGAAACTCTGAGATGTTTCCGGCCTAACTGCCACGCCTGACGCGCTTCTCCGCCAGCTTCGCCCTGTGCTCGGCCTCCAACCGATCGAGGCGTTCGTTTCTGGCGTGATAACGCGCGCGAGCCGCATCGGCATTGATACGAGCTTCCAGTTCACGCGTAAGCAAAGGTTTAATTTCGCGGAAACGTTCGACGAGCGGGATCTGGCTGGGGCAGACGTAGTCGCAGCAGCCGCATTCGATGCAGTCGAGCAGGCCGTGGCGATTGAGTTGTTCGCCGTCGTAGGGATGCAAGTACCAATGCAGTTGTTGCGGCAGCAGGAAGGCGGGGCAGGCTTGCGAGCAGGCGCCGCAGCGGATGCAGGGCATTTCGGGGCCGCGAGGTTGCAGGTCGAGCGGGGAGGCGGCGACGACGCAGTTGGTGGCTTTGATGACGGGCAGGTCGTCGTGCGGCAGCGGTGTGCCCATCATCGAGCCGCCCATGATCAAGCGCGACATGCGTTCGGTGTAGCCGCCGCAATCGGCGATGAGGCTCGCGATCGGAGTACCGATGCGTGTTTCTAAATTGCCGGGCTCGCGCACGCCGTCGCCGGTGATGGTGACGATGCGGCTGATCAGCGGTTCGCCATCGCGGATCCAGCGGGCAATCGCGGCGGCGGTGCCAACGTTTTGGCATACGACACCGATGTCGGCGGGCAAGCCGTCGTGCGGCACTTCGACACCGAAAACGTTTGAGATGAGTTGCCGTTCGCCGCCGGCGGGGTAAACGCTCGGCACGACACGCACATGAATGCGTCGATCGGCCGCGACATCGAGAGCTTTGCGAAGCGCTGCTTCAGCGGCCGGCACGTCGTCTTCGATGGCAATCGTGCAACTCTTAGCGCACAGCGCGTGCATGAGCGCGCGTGCGCCGAACACGATGTCTCCTGCGCGCGCGCGCATCAGCATTTCGTCACAACTGATGTAGGGCTCGCACTCTGCGCCGTTCAGCAGCAGCCGCGGGCCGTCCTCACAAAGCGAGCTTTCGAGTTTGTTTGCAGTGGGAAAGGCGGCGCCGCCGAGGCCGACGATGCCGCCGAGTGCGATGTGATGGCAGGCATCGGCAGGTGAGAGTTGTTCGAAGTCGACGTGAAGTCCGGAATTGAAACGTTCGTCGCGGCCATCGTTTGCGATGACGATGCTGAGCGACGGCGCGCCGAGGCGATGCGGAGCGGGGCGCGCTTCGACGGCAATTACTTCGCCGGAGACTGGGGCATGCAGCCACGCGCTGATGCCCGGCCCGGGCTGAGCGATGGGCTGTCCCATGCGCACGCGATCGGAAACATTCACGATCGGCTTCGCAGGCGAGCCGGAATGTTGATCGAGCGGAATGACGAATCGTTCGCCGATGCTGGCGGCGCGCAGTGGCTTCGCGGTGGAGCGCTGCTTGTGAGCATCAAGCCGCAGACCACCATGTAATGCGCGCTGCGTGGCCATGCTAGTGCGAATGTCCTGGCGCCGGCTGCATGACGATGCAATCGACCGGGCAGGGCGGAATGCACAACTCACATCCGGTGCACTCCGCGGCGATGACGGTATGCATGGCTCGCGACGCGCCGACGATGGCATCGACGGGGCACGCTTGAATGCACTTGGTGCAGCCGATGCACGCGGCTTCATCGATGAAAGCAACGACAGGATATTCGGGAACGATGCCGAACTCTTTGCCGACCGGCTTGGACGCCACGCCCATCAACTTCGCGAGCGCCTGCGCCGTGCGGTCTCCGCCGGGCGGACATTGGTTGATGTCGGCTGCACCCTGAGCAATCGCTTGCGCATATGGGCGACAGCCGGTGAATGTGCAGCGACCACACTGCGTCTGCGGCAGCAGCGCGTCGATGCGTTCGACGAGGGTGCTGTCGTGAGTATTGGTCGAGTTCGCCGCCGTGGCGAGGCCGGCGAGCGCGCTCAGAACGACGATGATGAGCAGGGCGGTGAGCATGGCGTGCAGCAGCTCGTCATTCCTGGATGAACCCAGTGAAACCCATGAACGCCAGCGCCATGATGCCGACGGTCACCAGCGCCAGCGGCGCATCGCGAAATACGCTGGGCACATCGGCGTGCTGCAAACGTTCATGCAGCGAGGCGAATGCGAGCAATAGAAAACCCAGCGCCGCGGCCATGGCAATCGAGAACAGGACGGCGTCGACGATGCTCTTCATGCGCATGACGACCATCAGTGCGACGCCCAGCACCGCGGAGTTGGTCGTCATCAGCAATGCAAACCCCGGCCGTTGCGGACGCAGCCGGCCATCGCGACGAAACATCAATTCCACCAGCGGCACGACGGCGAGAATCACGGCCACGAAAGCGAACGTGCGCAAATAACTCAGCCCGCTCGGTTCCAGCAGCAGCGTCGACAGCAGCCAGGTGATCGCGGAGACCGCCGGCACGACGATGAGAGATGCGATTGCGAGTGCCCGCGCAGCTGCAAACGTTCCGGTGATTGTTTCGAACGGCCGCCACGACGGCATGCGCGTCAACGCCGTCACGTTGACGAGCACGGCGCTGAGCAGAATGAGCAGCAGGGCGGACATGCGAGTATTGTAAAACTCGAGGTCGGGCATCCTGCCACGACCCTGGTCATTTCACCTTCATGCCCGCGGCAGCGCCGGCATCGGGTGACAGCAGGAAGATCTCTTTACCGCCGGGGCCGGCCGCGAGCACCATGCCTTCGGACGTTCCGAAACGCATCTTGCGAGGTTTGAGGTTCGCAAGCATCAGCGTAAAGCGGCCGACGAGTTGATCCGGCGTGTACGCGGAGCGAATGCCGGCGAACACAGTGCGCTGGCTCTCGCCCAGATCGAGTGTGAGCTTCAGCAGCTTGTCCGCGCCTTCAACCGTTTCCGCGGCGAGGATCTTCGCAATGCGCAGATCGAGCCTGGCGAAGTCCTCGACGGTGACTTCCGCGAGCGCACCTTCTGGCGCTGCCTCGGCGGGCTTGGCCGGGGCGGTGGAAGCGACGGTCGTGGCCTTCGCGCTCGGCTTTACTTCGGGCTCGCCGGTTTCGAACAGCGCTTCGAGCTGTTTGGGATCGACTCGCTGCATCAGGTGCTCGTACACGCCGATCTCATGTCCATCCGGCAGCACCGATTCCAGATCGCGCCAGGTGAGCGGCTCGATGCGCAGGAAACGTTCCACCTGCGCGGCGAGCGCGGGCGTGACGGGCTTGAGCATGATCGTGAGCTGACGGAACAAGTTCAGTGCGATCGAGCAGACCTCGTGCAACTCGGTCGCGCGCGAGGGATCTTTGGCCATTTCCCACGGGGCCTTCTCGGCAATGTATTTATTCGCCACGTCGGCGAGATACATCACAGTGCGCATGGCGAGGCCGAACTCGCGGCCCTCGTAGGCTTCGGCGACTTCCGCGCCCTTGAGCCGGAACCACTCGATCATGTCGGCGGCGGGCGTCGCGTCGGCGTCGGTCACATAGAGTTTGTGATCGATCTTCGGCAGCGTCGGTGCGAGCTTGCCGCCGAAACGTTTGGTGATGAAGCCGGCGCAGCGGCTGGCGATGTTCACGTACTTGCCGACCAAGTCGGAATTCACGCGCGCGATGAAGTCTTCCGGGTTGAAGTCGATGTCCTCGACATACGCATTCAGCTTGGCCGCGAGGTAATAACGCAGCCATTCCGGGTTCATGCCGATGTCGAGGTAGCGCACCGGGCTCAAGCCCGTGCCGCGAGACTTGGACATCTTGGCGCCGCCGACCTGGATGAAGCCGTGCACATACACGTTGTCCGGCACCTTGCGATTGGCGAACTTCAGCATCGCCGGCCAGAACAGCGTGTGGAAATAAATGATGTCCTTGCCGATGAAATGAACCTGGCGCACGTCGTCGGCAGTGATGAACTGCTCGAAGCTGCGCGATTCGCCGTTCGCTTTGGCTTTGCCGCTGTCGAAGTAATTCTTCAACGAGGCGAGGTAGCCGACCGGCGCGTCCAGCCACACATAGAAATATTTCCCCGGCGCGTCGGGAATCGGGATGCCGAAGTAGGGCGCATCGCGAGAGATGTCCCAGTCGCCGAGCTCCTGGTCGCCCTTGCCGGTGAGCCATTCGCTGGCTTTGTTTGCAACCGAAGGCTGCAGACGCCTGGTCCATTCGGTGAGGAAGTCGACGCAGCGCTCGTCGGAGAGTTTGAAAAAGAAATGATCCGAGGACTTGCGCACCGGCGTGGCGCCGGACAGCGTCGAGTAGGGATTGATCAGGTCGGTGGGCGAATACACCGAGCTGCAGTTTTCGCACGAATCGCCGTACTGGTCCTTGGCGTGGCAGTTCGGACACTCGCCCTTGATGTAACGATCGGCCAGAAACATATTCTTCACCGGGTCGAAGAACTGCTCTACCGGCTCGTGATAAATCAGGCCGTTCGCCTGCAGCGCGCGATAGATCTCCTGCGACAGCTGCGTGTTCTCGGGCGAGTGGGTCGAGTGCCAGTGATCGAAGCTCAGCAGGAAGCCGTTGAGCGAACGCGGCCGGCCGGCGGCGATGCGAGCCACCAGCTCCTCGGGCTTGATGCCCTCGGCTTCGGCTTTGAGCATGATGGGCGCGCCGTGCGCGTCGTCCGCGCCGACCCAATGCACCTTGTGCCCCTGCAGGCGCTGGAACCGCACCCAGATGTCCGCCTGGATGTACTCCATGATGTGGCCGATGTGGAACGGCCCGTTGGCGTACGGCAGAGCGGTGGTGACGAAATAATTACGAGGTGCGGCGGTCATTTAGCGCGTCGGACGGGAGCGGCAAAGGGCGCAAATTATGCCACGGCGTGGCTACCGCGAGAGCGGGGTTATTTTTCTCGGCCTGCGGCCGGCGACGAACCGGGCGGGGGCCGGCGTCAGCCGATGTCTTTGACGTTCTCGAACTTCGCCTTGGTGATGGCCTTCAGGTACGCGGAGCGGCCGGTGATGGTGCCTTTTTCCAGCAGTTCCTGGATGGCACTGTCCATCAGGCGCATGCCGTAGGCGGCGCCGCTTTGCATGGCGTTTTCCAGCTGGTCGAGCTTGCCCTGGCGGATCAGGTTCGCGACCGCGGGCGTATTCACCAGGATTTCGTGGGCGGCGACGCGGCCGGGCTTGCCGGCCCGGGGGATCAACTGCTGGGAAATCACTCCTCGCAGCGAGGTCGAAAGCATCGCGCGCACGTGCGACTGCTTGTCCGCCGGGAATGCGTTCACGATGCGATCCACCGTCGGCGCGGCGCCGTTGGTGTGCAGCGTGCCCATCACCAGAATGCCCATTTCGGCGGCGGTGACGGCGATGCTCATGGTTTCGTAGTCGCGCAACTCGCCGACCAGGATCACGTCGGGGTCTTCGCGCAACGCCGAGTGCAAGGCTTCGGCGAACGACGGGCTGTGCGTGCCGATCTCGCGCTGGCTCACCAGGCAATTCTTGCGCTGGTGCACGAACTCGATCGGATCCTCGATGGTCAGGATGTGACCTTTGAGGCGCAGGTTCATGTCGTCGATCATCGCCGCGAGCGTGGTCGACTTGCCCGAGCCGGTTTTGCCGGTGACCAGGATCAGGCCGTTGTTCACCTTACAAAGATTGCGGATCGCGTCGGGCACGTTGAGCTGATCGAGGGTGAGCGCCTTGGACGGAATGGCGCGGCATACGCAGCCCAAGCCGTACAAGTGACGCATCACGTTCACGCGGAAGCGCGAGACGCCGGGAATGATGTAGGCGAAGTCGGCGCCGTGTTTTTCTTCCAGGCGCATCTGCGCCGCGCGAGGCATGATCTCGCGCAATGTTTCTTCGACGAACTGCGCTGTGAGCACTTCGTTGCGCAGGTTGTGCAGCTCGCCGTACAAACGAATGCGCGGCGGGTCGCCGGCGATGAAGTGCAGGTCCGAGCCGTTCTTCGCCAGGACTTCTTTCAAGAACTCGTCGATGCGTTTCGGCCCCGCGGCCGGCGCAGCGGCGCCCGCGGACGCAGGCGGCGTCGATGAGGGGACTTGGCTGGGTTCAGTACTCATATTAGCCGGGCGCCAGGTCGAGCTTGGGCAGCACGCTGGTATCGGTGACGAAGCGCGCGAACACTTTCTTGTCGTTCGCATACACGTAGGCGTCGTCGGGATCGATTTCCTTGGCTTGCACGTTGGCGAGCAGCGCCTGGTCGAGCATCTGCATGCCCAAGTCCTTGCCCATCTGCAGTTGCGAAGGAATCTGGTGGGTTTGATCGGTCATGATCAACTTACCGATCGCGCGCGTCACGACCATGATTTCACAAATCGCCTTGCGGCCGCGCTGATCGGCGGTCTTGACCAGCACCTGCGTGATCACTGCGATCAGGCTGTTGGACAGGAATGCCTTGGTCTGCTCGCGTTCGTCGGCAGGCAGCGCGTCGACGACGCGATCGATGGTTTTCACCGCGCCGGTCGTATGCAGCGTGCCGAGCACGAGGTGGCCGGTTTCGGCCGCGGTCATCGCCCAGCGAATCGTATCCGCGTCGCGCAATTCGCCGACCAGGATCACATCGGGATCTTCGCGCATAGCGGCGCGCACGCCTTCAGCGAACGAGGGCAGGTGCGTGTTGAGCTCGCGCTGGATGACCTGGCTTTGTTTGCTCTTGTGCACGAACTCGATCGGGTCTTCGAGGCTGATGATGTTCACCTTACGCGTCGCGTTGAGGTGATCGATCATCGCGGCCAGCGTGGTGGACTTGCCGGTGCCGGTCGAGCCGGTCACCAGGATCATGCCTTGATGATTGTCACAAAGCTTTTTGACGATCGGCGGCAGGCCGAGGCGATCGAGCGTCGGCACGTCGGAAGGAATGGCGCGGAACGTGGCGCCGACGCCGGTCTCTTTGCGAAACACGTTGACGCGAAAGCGGCCGCCGTTGCCGGAGACATAAGAGAAGTCGACGTCGTGGCCTCGACGCAGCTGGTCGAGATTGGCGCGGCTCATGATCTCGGCGATGTAGCCTTCGAGCTCGGCCTGGCTCAGGTCACGGAACTTGATGGGCAGCAGATCGCCATGCATGCGCAGCATGGGCGGCAGGCCGACCGCGAAATGAATGTCGGAGCAGCCTTGGTCGGTGCCGAGCTTTAAAAAGGCGTCTATTCGGGCCATGGGGCCGGAAGCCTACCGTGTAAGACCAGCCGGTTGCCAGCGGGCGAATCGCGGGAACCGAGCGCGGGGCTTTACTGCAGGGCTTTTTCCAAGGCCAGGCGCAGCTCATCCATGCTTTGGAAGCGCTTCATCTTGTCCACGGACATGGCCTTGGTGACCAGGTCGGACAGCGGCTTGGGCAGCGACGGGTTCACTTCGTGGGCCTGCTTGGCCTTGCCCTGCACGTGCTGATACATCACGGACATGTGATCGCCGCGGCTGTAGGGCGGCACGCCGGTGACCATTTCATACATGATCACGCCGACGCTGTAGATGTCGGCCCGGTCATCCACTTTCTTGCCCAGGATCTGCTCGGGCGCCATGTACTTGGGCGAGCCGATCACGTAGCCGGTCTTGGTGAGCTGGGTGTCGCCTTCCTTCTGTGCGGCGGCGACGCCGAAGTCCACGATCTTCAACAAGCCTTCGTTGTTGATGAGAATGTTGGCGGGCTTCAAGTCACGATGCACGATGCCGGCCTGGTGGGCGACCGCCATGCCGGTGCAGATATCGATGCCGTATTTCATCGCGCGCGGCAGCGGCAAAGGTTTTTCGTTGACGATCTCGCTGCCCAGCGTGTGCGACGGGAAGTACTCCATGGAAATGGCGTAGTTGCCGCGCATGTACAGGAAGTCATAAATGCGGATCACGTTGCGATGAGTGATCTTGCGCGAGTAGCGCAGCTCGTGCACGAAGCGCTTCATCATCTCTTCGTCCTGCGCCACGTTCGGGTTCAGGAACTTCAGGATCAGGCGCTCTTCGACGACCGTATCTTCCATCAGCAGCACGGTGCCGAACGCACCTTTGCCGATCTTCTCGATGAATTTGTAACGGCCTTCCACCACATCGCCGGGCTTGAGCGTGCCGATGTCGAGCTTCGCGGTCGCCGCGGCAGCTTCTTCGGCCTTCTTGATGACTTGATCGACATCGCCGCGATCGATGAGCAACGTGCGCGCAGGCTCCGCCATCGTGCGGCTGGTTGCGCGGGCAGGCTCAGCTAATGTGCGATTCGCCTTCAACGCGGCCGCGACGGCAGTGCTCGAATAGCGCAGGTCGAGATCTTCGATCGCACGAATCGCCGCATGCTCGATCGTCGGATCGTTGGTCGCGGAGCCGGCGGATTGAATATAACTACGCACCGCGTCCGCACGCTTGTCGTCGGCCAGGCGCGCGAGCGCATTGATTGCTTCGACTTTGATTTCTTTTTCCGGCCGGTCGAGCAGCCCGACCAGCGATTCGATGACTCGCGTGTCGCCGAGTTTGCCGAGCGCGCGTGCGACGGAGGGCAGCGAGCGAGTGTTTGGCGTCTTCAACATTTCGACCAGCGCGGGCACGGCTTTCTTGCTGCCGATTTCAGCCAGCGCATCCACGGCGCGCTCGCTGACCCACCAGTCTTTGTCCTTGGTCGCCTCGATCAGGAAGTTGATGGCGCGCTCGTCTTTCGTTTGATTCAGGATCTCGATGGCCGCGCGCCGCACGTCTTCGTCTTCGTCGCGGATCAGCTCGATCACCGCATCGACGACGCGAGGGCCGCCGATCTTGCCGAGCGCGTCGGCGGCGCGGGTGCGCACCCACCAGTCGTCATCTTTGATGACTTGCAACAGATGTTTGATGTCGTTGGCCGTGCCGAGATGATTCAGCACCTCGACGCCGGCGCGCCGCGCGTATTCGTTTTCGTCTTTGAGCACCTCGATGAGGTACTTCATCGTGTCCGGATCTTTGGCGCGCACCACCACGTCGATGGCGCGGTTCGACACTTCCAGGTCCGGGTCGCGCAGCAGCTGGCAGATCGGGCCGATGTTCAGCGGCCCATCCATCTTCGACAGCGCATTCAGCGCCGCCTGCCGGATCATCTTGTTCGGGTCGCGCAGCTGCGTCTGGATCGCCTGCGACACCTCGGGCCGGTTGAAGCGCGCCAGGATGTTGATGATGTGAATGCGCGAGGTCGGATCTTTGCCTTCGATGCGGCTGATCAGCTCCGGAATGCTGGACTCGTCGGCGAGCTCGGCGACGATGCGGAACAGCGCCGCCTTTTCATTCGCTTCCTGGCTGTAGGCGTGCTGGAGCAGGTCGCGCACGGTGAAACGGCTCTTCTGGGCCGCAATCACTTCCAGAATCGTCGGTTTCGGCATGTCCTCGCGGCCGAGCAGCTCGATCAACTGGTTCGCGCTGTAGTTGCGGCTGGCCACCAGCGCCTGGCCGATCGCCGCGATGGTGCGCGGGCTGCCTTCGACCATGCCCTGTACCAGGATGGGAAAGCTCTTGTTGTCGATCAGCTGGGTCAGGATGTCGACGTAGGAGGCGGTTTCCTTACGGTCCGCGACTGCGAGCGCGTCGAGGATTTTCGGAATCGCGCCCGGGCCGATCTTGGCGAGCTTTTGCAGCGCTTTTTGCGAGTCCGGATGCAGCGGGTCCCCAATCCCGCGGATCTCGGCGATCAGGCGCTCGGCTCTCAGATCGGAAAAAAAACTCATCTAGCAGTCCGGTATCCGTTTCTTTGTGGCGAACGTTCCAAGTTCAGGCGCCGGTCCCAACCTTCAGGGGCGGGAGCGCCAACATCCGCGAAATCATAATATTGCCGCGCATTATGCCACACGATCCTAAGCGTATTGCCTACCGGGTGAGGGTGGGGGATCGATCCGCTACAATCCTTCGATGACTTCCGACACCTCGCATGAATCCGAGCTGCGCCGCCAGCTGGCCAGCTACGTCGATCCCTACCTCGGGCTGACGCTGGAGGCGGCCGGCGCCATTACGTCCATCAAGGTCGCTAACGGCGAGGCTACGGTTGCGATCGAGCTCGGATTCCCGGCGCGGCACTATGCCAGCGAGCTGACGGCCGCGCTGGAACAGCGCGCCCGCGCGTTGCCCTGGCTGAAGCGGCTGCACCTCCCTGTGTCCTGGCGCGTCACCTCGCACAGTGTGCAAAACAATCTGAAGCCGATCCAGGGCATTCGCAACATCATCGCGGTCGCCTCGGGCAAGGGCGGGGTGGGCAAGTCGACCACGGCGGTCAACCTGGCGCTCGGCCTGGCGCACGACGGCGCGGCCGTCGGCCTGCTGGATGCGGATATCTACGGCCCGAGCCAGCCGCAGATGATGGGCTTGAGTCACGAGAAACCGACCAGCCCCGATCAGCGCACGATGATTGCGCCCGAGGCGTACGGCATCAAAGTGATGTCGATCGGCTTCCTGGTCGATGTCGAGCAGCCCATGGTATGGCGCGGGCCGATGGTGACGCAGGCGCTGGTGCAGCTGTTGGAAACGACGCGCTGGGGCGAGCTCGACTACCTCGTCGTCGATATGCCTCCAGGCACCGGCGACACTCAGCTCACGCTTTCGCAGCGCGTGCCGGTCAGCGGTGCGGTGATCGTGACCACGCCGCAGGACATCGCACTGCTGGATGCCCGCAAAGGGTTGCGGATGTTCCAGAAAGTCGCCGTGCCGGTGCTCGGCGTGGTGGAAAACATGAGCACGCACGTGTGCTCGAACTGCGGTTTCGAAGAACATATCTTCGGCGCCGGCGGCGGCCGTCGCATGGCCGAACAGTACGGGGTCGAGTTGCTGGCCGAGCTGCCGCTGGACATTCGAATTCGCGAACAAGTGGACGGCGGCAAGCCGACGGTCGTGTCCGAGCCGGACAGCAAGATCGGCCGCGCTTATATCGATTTAGCTCGTCGCACGGCTGCGCGCCTGGTGGTCACCGGGTTGCAGTCCGGCGTCGCTTTTCCGACCATCAGCACCGAAGACACCTGATCCAGTCCGTCCAGTCATCAGTCACTCGTCATCAGTCACTTGTAAATTCATGAGCATCAAATCCGACCGCTGGATCCGCCGCATGGCCGCCCAGGGCATGATCGAACCGTTCGAAGCCGGCCAGGTGCGCACCGCCAGCAACGGGAAGATCATTTCTTACGGCACGTCGAGCTACGGCTACGACGTACGCTGCGCCAACGAATTCAAGATTTTCACCAACATCAATTCCACCATCGTCGATCCGAAGAACTTCGATTCCAAGAGCTTCGTCGACATGGTGTCCGATGTTTGTATCATCCCGCCGAACTCGTTCGCGCTTGCCCGCACCGTCGAATACTTCCGCATCCCGCGCAATGTGCTGACGATCTGCCTCGGCAAGTCCACCTACGCCCGCTGCGGCATCATCGTGAACGTCACGCCGCTCGAACCCGAGTGGGAAGGTCACGTCACGCTGGAGTTTTCCAACACCACGACGCTGCCCGCCAAGATCTATGCGAACGAAGGCGTGGCGCAGATGCTGTTCCTGGAGTCCGACGAAGTCTGTGAGACTTCATACAAGGACCGCGGCGGCAAGTATCAGGGGCAGAAAGGTGTGACGCTGCCGCGCGCCTGAAGCTCGCTCGATTACTTCTGCTGCTGGAAGGACTTCAGCACCATGACGGTCTCCACCTTGCCTTTGCGGACCTGCTCGGCGCGGGCGGCGAGATATTCCATCTTCGGCACCAGCCAGAAGCGGGACTGGCGGTCGGAGTTCTGGCGGGTGCTCTCGTAGAGCACGGTGTCGAGCTTGCCGAGATCGGTGTCGGTGACGGCCGTGCCGATCTTGGTGTAGGTGTAGCGTTTGACGCGGTTGTTGTCGATGAGCGGGATCTCGCCCGGCTCCTCGCCGCGCAACAGTGAAGTCACGACGTCGATTTGAATCGACAGGCGGTCCTGCAGGCCGGGCTCGAGCGGCAGCTCGATGTTTTTATCTTCGATCACGCCGGTGGCCACATTCTTCTGCCAGTCGAAGTGCAGCTTGCCGTCGCGGGCGGTGCCGGATTTGCCGTCGTCGAAATGCCAGTCGATGGGGCGCACGCCCTCCGGCCCGATGTCGAACACGCTTTTTTCCTCGGCCGCGCTGCTGATCATGATGCGCGCGAGCAGCGAAGGATCCGCAGTCGTTTCGTAGGTGTAGCGATTGGTCGCTGGATCGCGCGACAGCTTGAATGTGAGATCGCCGGCGCGGATGCCGCGATAGCTCACGGCGTACGTTGCGGTGAACGGCTTGGGAAACACAGCTTGTCCCTGCGCCTGTCCCTGAGATTGGCTGGAAGCCGCGGTTGCAAACAGACCGCCTGCAAGCAGCATCGTCGTCAGTCTGGCCATCAACCGCATTCGAGCTCCTATGTGACGATCACCGGCTGGTCGAGCGGCCGGCCGTCGAGCCACGCGCGCTGCGCTCGCAACTGCAGGCGGCCTTGGGCAAACCATTCGATCGCCTGCGAATAAATCCTGTGTTCCTGCCGCTGAACTCGTGCTGAAAGCGTGCTTTCGCTGTCCCCGGGCAGGACTTTCACCTGCGCTTGAATAACGAGCGGCCCACCGTCGAGTTCCTCGGTCACGAAATGCACGCTCGCGCCATGCATCGCGTCGCCTGCTTCCAGACAGCGGCGATGCGTGTGCAAGCCGCGATACAAAGGCAGCAGCGATGGATGGATGTTCAGGATGCGATCCGCGAACGTCGCAATGAACGTCGGACTCAAGATGCGCATGAACCCGGCGAGCACCACTAACTTCGGTGCGAAGCCGTCAACTAGTTTCGCGAGCTCGACGTCGAAACTTAAGCGATCGGGAAATTCGCGAGGCGAGAGCGCGCGAGTTGGAATGTGCATCGACGCCGCGGTGGCAAGGCCCGGCGCGTCCGCTTTGTCACTGATGACCGCACGAACTTCGACGGGCAGCGTCCCTTGCGCTGCCCGTTCGGCGATCGCCTGCATGTTGCTGCCGCGGCCGGAAATCAGAATGACGATCGGCAGCTTGCCGCCGGCAGCGTCCCTCGAGGGGGACTTCGAAACGTCTTGCATCAAATATTACTTGTGGATCACGACGCCGCCGTCGCCACGGCGCACTTCACCGATCACCGTCGGGTGCTCGCCCTGCTCGGTCAGCACCTTCATCGCCTTGTCGCAATGTTCGGCGGCGACGCACACGGTCATGCCGATGCCGCAGTTGAAGGTGCGATACATCTCGACGCTCGGGATGCTGCCGGCCTTCTGCAGCCAGTCGAACACCGGCGGCTGCTGCCAGGTCTTCGCGCTCAGCAGTACTTCCAGGCCCGGCGGAATCACGCGAGGAATGTTTTCAGTGATGCCGCCGCCGGTGATGTGAGCAAAGCTGCGCACCGGCACTGCCCTGGCGAGCGCGAGCAGCGGTTTGACGTAAATCCGCGTCGGCGCGAGCAGCGCGTCGTACAGCAGGCCGCCTTCGATCTTGGTCGCCGGCGTCGCCTTGGCGGTCTTGATCAGCTTGCGGATCAGCGAATAGCCGTTCGAATGCGGGCCCGAGGAGGGCAGGCCGATGATCACATCGCCCGGGCGCGTGTGCTTGCCATCGATCACCGCATCTTTTTCCACGATGCCGACGCAAAAGCCGGCGAGGTCGTAATCGCCTTCGGCGTACATGCCGGGCATTTCGGCGGTCTCACCGCCGATCAGCGCCGCGCCGGCCTGAACGCAGCCTTCGACGATGCCTTTGATCACCGTTTCGGCCACTTCGACGCTGAGCTTGCCGGTGGCGTAATAGTCGAGGAAGAACAACGGCTCGGCGCCCTGCACGACCACGTCGTTGGCGCACATCGCGACCAGGTCGATGCCGATGGTGCTGTGGCGCGCGGTTTCGATCGCCAGGCGCAACTTGGTGCCGACGCCATCCGTTCCGGACACCAGCACCGGCTTCTTGTAACGGTCCAGCGGGATCTCGAACAGCGCGCCGAAGCCGCCCAGTCCGCCGAGGACTTCGGGCCGCATCGAGCGTTTGACGGCCGGCTTGATGCGTTCAACCAGTTCATCGCCGGCTTCGATATCGACGCCAGCGTCCTTGTAGGTAATGGGCTCGGAGGGTTGCATGGTCGTCGGGAGCGCAACGGAGGGCTGAATGGGACGGTGTGTTATTTTACACGCCACCAGTGAAGCATTGCAGACGCTTGTTAAGGAAGGATCGATGACGGACTGGGCGAGTCGAGGTGCGGCGTTGATCCGCTTGTTGCTGTTGTCTTGGGTTCTGGCGGCCCCCGCAGGGGCAGTGACGCTCGCCGACCTGTACGAGACCGATCAGCCCGTGCCCAACAATTCTCGGGACGCGGCGTTCGTGGAAGCCTTGAAAACCGTGGTGGTGCGCGTCAGCGGCCAGCGCGAGGCGCCCGCCCGACTCGGCGCTGCACTGAACGATCCGCGTAAATATGTCCAACGCTTCGGCTTCACCGCCGACAACGTGTTGCAGGTCGGCTTCGACAGCGTGTCGGTGGACCGGCTGCTGCAGGAGGCCGGGCTGCCGATCTGGGGCCGCGAGCGCCCCGAAACGCTGGTGCTGTTGAACGTGGTCGAGGCGGACGGCTACTCGCACTGGATCACCGGCGATCAGCCCAACGCGCAGAAAGACGTCGTCGCGAAAGCGGCGCGGGCGCGCGGTTTGCCGTTGAAGTGGCCGGCCGTCAATCCCACCGGCTTCGATGAGACGACGGCTCTGCAGGAAGCTGAACGCTACGGCGCGAACGCGGCGTTGCTGGGGCGGATGCAGGGCGGCACGGTGCGCTGGACGCTGCTGTCTCGCGACGGCTCGTCGCAAGCGAGCGGCGGGCTCGAAGATGGCATTCACCTGGCGGCGGACACGTTTGCGCGAATGTTTGCTGCTTCGGCATCCTCGCTCGGCAACGTCGTCGTCGAAGTGTCCGGCATTCGCGATCTCGACGCGTACGCGGCGACGCTGAATTACTTGGAAGGCATGACGCTGGTGCGCGCCGTGGCGCTGGAGCAAGTGGCCGGCGACACGATGCGTTTCAAGCTGGCAGTGCGGGGCGATGCGACCACTCTGCGTCGCGCGATCGCGCTCGATAACAAACTGATTGCACAGGACGGCACCGGCGCTGCGCCGAACGGCGAGCGCCTGTCGTTCCGTTATCACCCCTGAGCCGGTTCCATGCGGCACATCCCCAACGCACTGTGCATCCTGCGCATGCTGCTGGTGGTGCCGGTCGCATGGTTGCTGAACGCGGGCGAATATCAGCTCACCTTGTGGCTGTTCGCGTTCGCCGGCTTCACCGATGGGCTCGACGGCTTTCTGGCCAAGCGCTGCGGCTGGATGTCGGAGCTGGGCAAGATCCTGGATCCGCTCGCGGACAAGATTCTGCTGGTCAGTGTGTTCATCACTCTGGCGGCGCTCGGCATCGTGCCGGTGTGGCTCGCGGCCACCGCGGTGTTGCGCGATGTGACGATCACCGCCGGCGCGATTAGTTACAACGCGCTGTACGGCTATCCCAACGGCAAGCCGACGCTCATCAGCAAGATCAACACCGGCTGCCAGATTTTGTATCTGTTGCTGGCCGTCGCCGCGAAAGCAGGCCATTGGGTGCCCGAGACGGCGCTGATCGTGCTCGGTGCGCTGGTGTTCGTGACCACAGTGGTGAGCGGCATCGATTACGTCGTCACCTATTCGCGCAAGGCGATCGAGGCCAGCCGACAGCAGCGCGGGTTGGCGTAATGCAACTGCCCCTGGGAATCCGGCTGCAAGACAGTTCGGTGTTCGAAAGTTTCCTGCCCGGGCGCAATCAACCGGTCGTCGATGCCTTGTTGAGTCTTGCCTCGGATGAACAAGCGCGCGCACCGACGTGTATCTGGTTGCATGGTCCGACGGGCAGCGGCAAAACCCATCTACTCCAAGCAGTGTGCGCACTGGCCGGGCGCGCTGGGCGAGGCGCTGCTTACTTGCCGTTACCGCAAGTGATCGAATTGGGCGATGAGCTGCTGGCAGGCTTTGGCGAGCTCGCCGTGGTTTGTTTGGATGACGCGCAGGTTGTCGCCGGACGCAGCGGTTGGGAGCGGTCGTTGTTTCGACTGCATCAGGAGCTCCACGAAAACGGCGGTCGCTTGCTGGTGTCGGGCCCGATGCCGCCCGCGGCGCTGCCGTTCAAATTGCGTGATCTGGCTTCGAGGCTGAACGGCGGGCTGGTGTTGACGCTGCAACCTCTCGATGAACCTGAACAGATCGCGGCCTTGCAATTGCGCGCGCAACTGCGCGGCCTGGAACTGCCCGACGAAACTGCACAGTTCATGTTGAGGCGCCTGCCTCGCGATATGTCACACCTGTACAGCTTTCTGGATCAGCTCGACCAGGCGTCGTTGATTGCGCAGCGTCGCCTGACGGTGCCGTTCGTGAAGGCGGTGCTGGAACAGCGCTCACCCGCTCATATCTGATCGCGTCACGCGCAGATACGCGATCAACAAAACAAACAAAACGAACGCGACCGCCAGGCACAGCCCGGCCCACGCGCGTGAAGCAGGATTGGCCACGGCTTCAGTAATCGCGACCACGATGTAGGGTGAGATTGCGAGCGTCATCCAAGCGTATGCGCGGCGATTGCCGGCGAGCAGCTTCGGAATCGCGATCAAAAGCGGCGACGCCAGCACGGCGATGAGCACGAACTCACCGATCGACCAGCCCGTGCTTGCCCGCCAGATCACGAGCGCGACGATCAACAACGAAACGTTCGCGACCACGACATAGCGCAGCCGCGCAGTCAGCAGCGGGTTCATGACTATCGCGACTCGCCGCTCAACCGAACCGCAAGCTCGGCGACACGCTTGCCGAGCAGTGTGGCCAGCACACGTTCGTCATCGCTGAGCTTGCCCGCCGCGCCATCTTGAGCATTCATGACGTGGCTGGCGCCGTAGGGCGAACCGCCGGAGCGCGTGTGATTGAGCGCTGCCTCCGTGTAAGGCAGGCCGACGATATACATGCCGTGGTGGAGTAGCGGCAGCATCATGCTGAGGAGCGTCGTTTCCTGGCCGCCGTGCATGGTTTGAGTGGACGTGAACACGCCGGCCGGTTTGCCCGCGAGTGTGCCGTTGACCCACAGCGAAGAGGTGCCGTCGAGAAAGTACTTCAGCGGCGCGGCCATGTTGCCGAACCGGGTCGGACTTCCGAGCACGAGTCCGTGACATTCACGCAGGTCATCATATGTTGCAAACGGCGGCCCCGAGGCGGGCACCGGCGGTTCGGGTTGCTCAATCACCGTCGTGACTTGCGGAACCGTGCGCAATCTGGCGCGCGCGCCATTCACGGATTCCACGCCTCGACAGACAGATCGTGCCAATTCGGCAGTACTGCCTTTGCGTGAATAAAACAAAACCAGGATTTCAGCCATGCGCGCGAATGCTCCGAAAATCCATCGCTGCGCGCGTCATGTGGGTGGAATGCAACGAGACGCGGGCAGTCGAGGCGCGTGCATTGTATGCATGCGCTCCTTGACGGTGTAGATTTCGATTGCTACGGTCGATTGAAAAAATCGCCATGGTCAGACTGATATCTCTTCGTTGGTTGGTCATTCTCATGCTCGGCGGCATGGGCCTGGCTGCCTGCGCCGGTGCTCCGGTGCAGGAAATGAGCAACGCGCGGCAGGCGATCAAAGCCGCCCGAGACGCCAACGGCGAGCCCACTCCACCTTCGCTCATCGAAGCCGAAGCCTTGTTGAACCGCGCTGAGGACAGCCTGCAGAAGCGTGCTTACAAGGAAGCCCGTCGGGATGCGATCGCCGCGCGTGGTAAAGCGGCCGAAGCGTTGAGCTCGGCGCGAACCGCCAACGATATCAACGGCACCAGCTGAAGCCCGCTTCGGGCTGCCACCCATGTCCACTCTGATTGCACGTCGTTGCTACATTTCCGGTCGCGTGCAGGGCGTGTTCTATCGCGCCTCGACCCGGCAGAAGGCCATCGAGCTCGGGTGCGCCGGTTATGCCGCCAACCTGGATGATGGCCGAGTCGAAGTGCTCGTCGTTGGCGAGCCGCAGGCGGTTCAGTCGCTGCTCGACTGGTTGTGGCGCGGCTCGCCCGGCTCGGATGTGAGATTCGTCGAAGTGCGCGAGCTGCCGCTCGAAGACCTGGAAAACGTGCCGGTCGGCTTCGCGACTCGTTAGTTATAGTGCCAACGGTTGGCCAGCCGCGTTAACACCAGGTCCGCATAGTTGCGACGGCCGATGCTGCCGTTATAGCGGGCCAGCGCCTTGGTGTAGTCGCCTTTTTCCCGATCCAGATAGAACTTGAGGATGGTGCAGCCCATGCGGATGTTTTGCGGGGTACGCACCAGCTCGTGATTGCTCATGCCGAGCTGATTGGGCCAGAACGGCATTACCTGCATCAGCCCGACCGCGCCCACCGATGAGACCGCCCAGCGGTCGAAACGACTTTCCACATCGATCACGGCCATCACCAGGCCCGGCGGCAGCTGCAGGCGCCGGGCTTCGCAGAATACGTGGTGCAGGATCTCGGCGCGTTCAGCTTCGCTCTTGACCACCTTTTGCAGCTTCGGCTCCATGGCCGTCAGCCACACCTTCTCCTCGAACTTATCTTCGAAGCAGGGCGCTTCTTGGAGCGTGTTCTGCAGGAATTTGCCGAGCGCGGGATCCTGTTGGCGGTCCGCCCGGCTGGGCAGCGCCATCATGGCAAGCAGCAGTAGGAGTAGCGCGCGTACCAAAGCCGTATAGGGTATACGTGATGCGGGCCGCACCATATCATGACGTCAAACAGCCATAGATCGAGCACGTCACAGCTGTCATCCTCCCGGATTCCCGGAACCCGACGCGTGGCGACACATTCATTCTCAAGGAACGGCAACGGATCACCCGCTGCATGAGCGCCGAATACGACGAAAAATACGATAGCAGCGCGACCCCGACGCCGAGTCGGGGGGTGTACTGGCTGCCCAACCTGTTTACGACCGGCACGCTGTTCGGTGGCTTTTACGCCATCGTGGCCGCGATCGACGGTAACTTCTCGCGCGCCGGGATCGCGATCTTCCTGGCCATGGTCGCCGATGGCCTGGATGGCCGCGTTGCGCGCTGGACCAACACCCAGAGCGACTTCGGCAAGGAGTACGACAGCCTGTGCGACATGGTCGCGTTCGGCCTGGCGCCAGCCATCGTCGTGTACCAGTGGGGCATCGAGCGCATTTTCGACTACGGCACGTTGTGGGGCCGGTTCGGGTGGCTGGCGGCATTCTTTTATGCCGTCGCGGCTGGCCTGCGCCTCGCCCGCTTCAACGCCCGGGCCGCGACCGCCGATAAGCGCTACTTCGAAGGCCTGCCGAGCCCGTCCGCCGCCGCGACGGTCGCAAGCTTCATCTGGCTGGTCAGTGAATTTCCGGTCACCGGCCTGCCGGCGCTGGTGCTGGCGTTCTCGATCACGCTGTGCGCCGGCATCCTGATGGTCAGCAAGTTCTCCTACTGGAGCGGCAAAGAGCTCAACATGCGGGGGCGGATTCCGTGGGTGTACGCGGCGGTCATCCCGCTGATCTACGTGATGATCTCGCTGGCGCCGGTGTCACTGTTCGCGCTGTTCGGCCTGTACGCGGCGTCGGCGCCGCTGTATTGGGTCTGGCGGAAATTGAGTCGTAAGAAACGCGGTCCCGACCCGGCCTGACGCGGCTTTCCGGATGGCCTGAAGCGCGGGCTGCCGGTAAGCTTCGGTTCGATATCGCATCCGAAAACATCTCAAGCGTTCGCATGGATTCCCGCCGCCTCGCCTATCTGAAGGCCCTCGACATCGACGTCTGGGAACGTCGCGACGGTAGCGCGCGGGCGCCCGTTTCTCCGGTGGTTGCCCCAGTCCCCATTCCGCAGCCAGTCTCCGTTCCGCAGGTTGAGACGCCGCCTGCGGTGCCAGTCACCGCCGATGCCGATCCGGTCGGCAAAATGGGCTGGGACGAGCTTGCAACCGCCGTCCGTTCCTGTACGAAGTGTCCCCTGCACGCCACGCGCACCAACGGCGTGTTCGGCGTCGGCGACCGGCGCGCCCGCTGGCTGATCATCGGCGAAGCGCCGGGTGCGGACGAAGACAAGCAGGGCGAGCCGTTCGTCGGCCGCGCCGGCCAGTTGTTGAATTCGATGTTGAAAGCCATTGGCCTCGCCCGGGAACAGGTTTTCATCGCCAACATTTTGAAATCACGCCCCCCGAACAATCGCGACCCGAAGCCCGAAGAAGTGCGTGCCTGTATTCCATACCTGTATCGGCAGATCGAGCTCATCGATCCGACGCTGATCCTGTGCGTGGGACGGATCGCGGCGCAGACGCTGCTCGGCGTCGAAACGCCGATCGGCAAGCTGCGGGGCGCGGTGCATCGAATCGTGGGTAACCGGCCGATGGTGGTGACGTATCACCCGGCCTATCTGCTGCGCAGTCCGGTGGAGAAGCGCAAGTCATGGGCCGATCTGTTATTGGCAATGCGTACCTTCGAAGCATTGCAAAGTGGGGCGGCGTGAGCGCGGAGCTCGACCGAAGCGCTCTGTCTCAATCGGTGCGCTTCCGGCCGATGACGCTGGTCGATGTTCCTGCCGTGGTCAACGTCGAACGCTCGTCGTACTTGTTTCCTTGGAGCGAAGGCGTGTTTCGCGACTGCGTGCGCGTCGGCTATTTGTGCCGCGTGGTCGAGTTCGAATCGCAGGTTTCGGGCTACGGCATCATGTCCTACGGCGCCGGCGAAGCGCACATTTTGAATATTTGTATTCGCAACGACCTGCGCGGCTTCGGCGTCGGCCGGCGCCTGATGGATTTCCTGCTGACGCGCGCCCGCGAGGCGGAAATGCAGGATGTATTTCTCGAAGTGCGCCCGTCCAATCCGGTGGCGATCAAACTTTACGAGTCGCTGGGTTTTGTCAAAGTCGGCATTCGCAAGGCCTATTACCAGGCGGCGACCGGGCGCGAAGATGCGCTTGTTTATAAGAAGGTTTTGGCCCGCCCCTAGCTCATATTCAGCGCCTGTGATGCAGGCCCTTGTGACCAGGGGGCTGCTGTGATGAAAAGGGGTATGCACGCCATCGCAACCCCGCAACCCCATCGCCCGCTCGATACCGCCTGGACTTTGCTGCTGCTGTTGCTCGCAGCGGACCTGGCTTTCATCGTCCTGCACGTGGTGTATGTCGAAACCACCCTGCTGCGCGGCCGGCCGTTTTCGCTCGAAGCCGATAACGGGCTGCCCGAGGCGTTCCAATACGTCAAACAATTCTGGGTCGCGCTGTGCATGGCTGCGATGTTTCGTCGCGTGCGCGAGGTGGTCTACATCGGCTGGACCGTGGTGTTTACGTTCCTGCTGCTGGATGACGCGTTCCAGTTTCACGAGCACATGGGCAAGTGGCTGGGCGAGCAGTATGCGTTGCCCGTGGCTTTCGGCCTGCGCCCGGATGACATCGGCGAGCTGCTGTTCGCAGGTTTCATCGGCGGCGTCACGACGCTGCTGATCGGCTTCGGTTACTGGCGAGGCGACGCCGATGCGCGCATCGTTTCGCGGGACATGGTGATCATGGTGATCGTGCTCGCCGGCCTCGGCGTCGGCGTCGATGTCCTGCACGTGATCTCGTATTTCAAGGCGCCGCTGCTGGCGCAGTTCCTGCTGATCCTGGAGGACGGCGGGGAGATGCTGGTGGTCAGCGCCATGGTCGCGTACATGGTCAATGTCCTGAACCATCAGGGGCGTGCGACGGTGGACTTGTGGGCTATCATGCGCCACTTTTCCAGCCAGCGCTTACGCCGCCCCGCCTGATGTCAGCCGAGCTAACTTCCCGAGAAATCAGCAAAAGACGCACTTTTGCCATCATCAGCCACCCGGACGCGGGCAAGACCACGCTGACGGAAAAGCTGTTGTTGTTCGGCGGCGCCATTCAGCTGGCCGGCACCGTCAAGGGCCGCAAGGCCGCTCGCCACGCCACCTCCGACTGGATGGCGCTGGAACAGCAGCGCGGTATCTCCGTGACCTCCTCGGTGATGCAGTTCCCGTACGACGGGCGCATGGTCAACCTGCTCGATACGCCGGGCCACGAGGATTTTTCCGAAGACACGTATCGCACGCTGACCGCGGTCGACTCGGCGCTGATGGTCATCGACTGCGCCAAGGGTGTCGAGGAGCGCACCATCAAGTTGATGGAGGTGTGCCGCCTGCGCGATACGCCGATCATGACTTTCATCAACAAGCTCGATCGCGAAGGCCGCGAGCCGATGGAGCTGCTGGATGAAATCGAAAAGGTGCTGAAGATCCAGTGCGCGCCGGTGACCTGGCCGATCGGCATGGGCCGCGAGCTGCAGGGCATTTATCACCTGCTCGAAGATCGCATTTATATCTACCAGGCCGGCGAAAAAGGCCGCGCCGGTACGCACGCGACGATCGACGGTTTGGAAAGCGACGCTGCGACCGAATTCCTCGGTTTGCGCGCGCAGGCGTTTCGCGACGAAGTTGAATTGGTGCGCGGCGCGGCGCCCGAGTTCGATACGAATCTTTACCTGGCTTCGAAACAAACACCGGTGTTCTTCGGCTCAGCCATCAACAACTTCGGCGTGACCGAATTGTTGTCCTCGTTCGTGCGTCATGCGCCCGGACCGTTGCCGCGCGAAACCACCGGGCGTGCGGTGGAGCCGGCGGAAGAAAAACTCACCGGCTTCGTGTTCAAGATCCAGGCAAACATGGATCCGGGGCATCGCGACCGCATCGCGTTCATGCGCATCTGCTCGGGCAAGTACGCCAAGGGCATGCGTTTGTTTCATGTGCGGCTCGGCAAGGAAATGCGCATCAACGACGCGCTGACGTTCCTGGCCGCGGACCGTCAGCACACCGACGAAGCGTTCGCCGGCGACATTCTCGGCTTGCACAATCACGGCACGATCAACATCGGCGATACCTTCACCGAAGGCGAGTCGCTGATGTTCACCGGCATCCCAAACTTCGCGCCGGAAATGTTTCGTCGCGTCGTGCTGCGCGATCCGCTGCGCATGAAGGCGTTGCAGAAGGGGCTGGATCAGTTGTGCGAAGAGGGCGCCACGCAGGTGTTCCGTCCGTTGCGTAACAACGATCTGATCCTGGGCGCCGTCGGTCCGCTGCAGTTCGACGTCGTGGCGTTTCGTCTGCAGGACGAATATTCCGTGCAGGCGGCGTTCGACAACGTCAACGTGTTCACGGCCCGCTGGGTGTACAGCAAGGATGCCAAGAAGCTCGAAGAGTTTCGCACCAAGGCGTACGAAAACCTGGCGCTGGACCATTCCGGCGCGCTGGTCTATCTCGCGCCCACCCGCGTCAACCTGCAACTCACCCTGGAACGCTGGCCGGACCTGGACTTCCGCGAGACGCGTGAACATCTGGCGGCGGCAGCTTGACGAACTAGCCTGACATGAAGTCACCCCTCATCGACAAGAAGGTGTTCGCCTGGGCGTTGTACGACTGGGCGAATTCTTCCTTTGCGACCACTGTGATGGTGGTGTTCTTCCCGCTGTTCTTCAAAAAATATCTGACGCCGGACCAGATGGCGACCACGAGCACGTTCTGGCTCGGCGTGGCCAACGGCGTGTCCAGCTTCGTACTGGCAATCATGGCTCCGTGGCTCGGTGCGCTCGCGGATCGTGGGAGCGCACACGTGCGTTTCCTGCTTGCGTTTACCGCGATTGGCGTCGTTCCCACGGCGCTGTTGGCATTCGTCGGCCCCGGCAGTTGGGTGAGTGCCGCCGTGCTGTTCGCTGTCGCCTCGCTTGGCTTTTGGGGCGGTTTGATTTTCTACGATTCGATGCTGATCAAGGTCGCACCGGCGAAACACATCGACTCCGTCTCCGGCTTCGGCTACGCGCTCGGTTATCTCGGCGGCGCGTTGCTCCTGACCGTCAACGTGCTGATGTTTGCCAAGCCGGCAATGTTTGGCCTGGCGAACCCCGAAGCCGCGATTCGCGCGTCATTTGTTTCTGTCGCCGTGTGGTGGACGCTGTTCGCGATTCCGATCTTCCGTGCGTTCCCCAAGCAGCAAACTCACGCTCCGGTCGGGGCAGGCCAGGCATTGCGCGAAGGCTTCGAAGAGCTGGTGCGCACGTTCAAGGAAGTGCGCAAGTACCGCGCTGTGATCCTGTTCCTGCTCGCGTATTGGATGTACATCGACGGCGTCAACACCATCATGAAAATGGCGGTGGACTACGGCCTGGCGCTGGGTTTCCCGGCCGACAGCCTGATCTCCGGCATCTTGATGATTCAGTTCATCGGCTTCCCCGCGACGCTGCTGTTCGGCGCGCTCGGCGATCGAGTGAGCCCGCTGGTCGGCATCTTCGTCGGCATCGGCGTGTACTGTGCGGTGACGTTCTATGCCGTCGTGATGACGAACGTTTCGGAATTTTATTACATGGCCGCCGCGATCGGTTGCGTGCAAGGCGCGACGCAGGCGATGAGTCGTTCGTACTACGGTCGTCTGATTCCGCGCGAGCGAGCCGGCGAGTTCTTCGGCTTCTACAACATGATGGGCAAGTTCGCAGCTGTGCTCGGCCCGCTGCTCATGGGAACGACGGCGCTGCTCACCGGCAATTCGCGCATGGCGATTCTCTCCGTCGCACTGCTGTTTGCCGGCGGCGCGGTGATGCTCGTCATTGCCGCCCGGGCCGCTCGCAATGTCACGCCTG
>CAMLEO010000019.1 GCA_946478975.1 uncultured Steroidobacter sp. | reverse complement strand
AACACATCGCGCACCTGCTGGCGCAACCAGCGGTGCGCGATGTCCGCATCGAAGCGCGGATGCCACACCTGAGAAATGATGATCGGCTCTGTTTTCAGCGGCAGGTCGAACACCTGGATCTCGACGCCGGTCGAGATTGCGTAACGCGCCAGGCTGGCGCCGATGCTCGCGATCATGTCCGATCCCGCCGCAACCATCAGCGCAGCAGAGTGGCTCGGCACCACCATCGATACTTCACGTTTCAAATCCATCGCGGCGAGCTCGGCATCGATGGGCCCGTGCGGCCGGCCGCGTCGTGAAGCGGAGATGTGCGGATACGAGGCATAGCGACGCGCATCGATTTTTCCTCGAAGAATCGGATGCCCTTTGCGCACGGCCCCGATCATGCGCTCACGAAACAAGGCCTGAGCTTTGATCTCCGGCGCCTCGGCGTCGGCCACGCCAATATCCAAGTCGATGCGACCATCCCGCAAATGATCCACGTGCTCTTCGCCTTCAGGCACGAACGTCAACCGCACTCGCGGCGCCGACTCATGGACTTTGGCGAGTAACGCCGCTGCAAACGTCGCGGGAATCGCCTCCGTCGCCCGGATGCGAAACGTGCGTTCGAGCTGCGCTGTCTGCAAGCGCTCCGGTTGTAACAGCGCCTGGGATTGCTCGATCAGCGCACGCACCTGAGGACGCAACTGCTCCGCCCGCGGCGAACGCACCAAGCCGCGGCCCGCCCGCACCAGGATCGGATCCTTGAAAACATGCCGGATGCGCGTGAGCGTGCGGCTCATTGCGGACGGGCTCAAGTGCAAGCGGCGCGCCGCGCCGGTGACACTGCCTTCGGTCAGTAACGCGTCGAGCGCGACGACCAGGTTCAAGTCGATGGTTTGCATGGCATGCAATTGTATGTGAACTGGATTGCACTGGACGACATTCGTGACCGAACCCAGACTGCTCGCGTGGTTCTTTCACGGAGATGAGAAATGACGACCTTAGCGATGGCTCCCGCGGCGCCGGTGCTCCAGCGCCTGTTTGCCGATGCGGAGCGAGTGGACGAAGAAGTGATGAAGCGAGTGAGCGCGCGGGTGTCGGACGGCGTGCCGATGAACGATCGATTGCTGGCGGATGTGCTGGAGGACGCTTACATCCCGGTCGGTCCCGGCGTGGGCCGGTTCTTGTATCAGCTGGTGCGGTTGAAACGGCCGCGGCTGGTGGTTGAGTTCGGCACGTCGCTGGGCATCTCGGCAATTCACATCGCGGCCGCGCTGCGTGACAACGGCATGGGCCGGCTGATCACGACCGAACTGAGCGAAACAAAAGCCAAACGTGCGTGCCAGCATCTGCGCGATGCCGGTCTGCGCGACCTGGTGGATCTGAGACAAGGCGACGCATTCCAAACATTGGCGAACGATGACGAGCCGATCGACATGCTGCTGCTCGATGGCTGGAAGGAGCTGTACCTGCCGCTGCTGAAGCAGTTGGAACCGCGCCTGCAGCCAGGCGCGGTGATCGTGGCGGATGATCTGAAGCTGCTGCCGGATCTGTTGGCGCAGTACGTCGCATACATTCGCGATCCAGCGAACGGCTACGTAACGGTGGAACTGCCGATGGACGATGGCATCGAGCTTTCGATTCGTGCCTGAGCCCGGTCGGTCACAACTTGCCCGCGTCGAGGATGGCCTGGGCGAACGCCTGGGGAGCTTCCTGCGGCAAGTTGTGGCCGATGCCTCCGGTGATCGTGCGATGCTCGTACTTGCCCGAGAACCGCCTGGCATACGCCGCCGGGTCCGGATGCGGAGCGCCGTTGGCGTCGCCTTCCATCGTGATCGTCGGCACGCTGACGGCCGGCAGCGACGCCAGCCGCTGCTCATACTGGTCGTATTTCGACTCACCGATCCCCAAGCTCAAGCGCCAGCGATAATTGTGAATCGCGATGGACACGTGATCGGGATTGTCGAACGCGAGCGCGGAGCGTGCGAATGTTTCGTCGTCGAATTTCCACTGCGGCGAGGCTGAGGCCCAGATCAAGCGCGCAAACTCGCGGGTGTACTTGCGATAACCCGCCTCGCCCCGCTCGGTGGCGAAGTAATATTGATACCACCACTGCAGCTCGGCCTGCGGCGGCAGCGGATTGCGATTCAACGCCTGGCTGCCGATGAGATAACCGCTCACCGCGACCAGGGCCTTGCAACGCTCCGGCCACAACGCCGCAACGATATCGGCACTGCGCGCGCCCCAATCGAAACCGCCGATGATGGCCTGCTGAATCTGCAACGCATCCAGCAGCGCAAGCACATCGAGCGCGAGCGCCGACTGCTGGCCGTTACGAAACGTTGCCGGCGAAAGGAAGCGCGTCGTGCCGTAGCCGCGCAAGTGTGGAACGATGACGCGATAGCCCGCTGCGGTCAGCAACGGAACGACATCGAAGTACGCGTGAATGTCATACGGCCAACCGTGCAACAGAACGACGGGCGTGCCGCGTGGCTCGCCAGCATCGACATAGCCGATGTTCAATACGCCAGCGTTGATCTGCTTCAACCCGGTGAACGACTGCGGCGAACTGCCGGTGGCCGCACGTGTTGTCGCAGGCAGCTGGGTCGCAAGGAACGACAGCATCGCTGCGCCGAACAGATCGCGACGGTTCAGTGGATCAGACATGGAGTGAGCTCCTCTTATGCATAGTGCGCGGCGATTGCAGCCTGCGCGCAAAATGCTTTGGTTGAATCGGTCATGGCGGGCGATGCGATGGGCAATGACATCGCCATGTTCACCAGATCGGCCAGCGAATCCGCCTGCATCTTGCGCATCACCTGGCCGCGATGAACTTTCACGGTGATCTCGGAGATGCCCAGGTCGAGGGCGATGTTTTTATTCATCTGTCCGCGCACCACGCACCTCATCACCTCGCGCTCGCGGCGGCTCAGTCGTTCGTAGCGCTGCTGGAGCAGCCGCCGCTGCGCCTCTCGGGCACCGATCGTCTCGCTCAACTGCAGCGCCTGGTGAATCGCATCCAGCAACAGACCTTCGTCCAACGGCATCGTCAGAACTTCGATCGCGCCTGCTTTCATCGCGCGGACGATGGTGCGCGCGCTGGGATTGGTCGCAATGAAAATGACTGGCACGTCGCGACGGTCGGCAAGCAGCGCTTGCAACTGCAGCCCATCGATGTCCGGCAGCTGCAGATCGACGATCAGACACGCCGGACCGCTGACGTGCAGATGCGCGAGCAGCGTCTCGGCGTCGTCATAGAACTGTGTTTGCAGGTTGGCTTCGTGAATCAGCGTCCGCAGGCTCGTTCGCAAGGAACGATCGCCATGGGCGACGAATACAACCGGTGCATGCACGGACATGGCATCGCCTCACGCGAGTTGAATCAGGACGGCAATGTTGTTACGGGTTGCACGCGAGTACGGGCAGGTTTCGTGGGCCGCTGCGAGCAGTCGTTGTGCGATCTCACGTTCGACGCCAGGCAACGACACTGTGAGCCGTGCCGCCAGCTCGAATGCTTCGCCGCGCATGCCGAGATCGACTTCAGCATCGACGGCCGGCGAAGTCGGGAGCGGGACCTTCATCCTGCTCGCGGCAATCCGGATCGCGCCGAGAAAGCACGCCGACCAGCCGGCCGCAAACAGTTGTTCGGGATTGGTGCCGTCGCCAGCGCTGCCCGGAGGCGTCAGGCGCACATCCAGGCGGCCATCGGAGCTGCGCGACGAACCGTCGCGACCTCCCTGGGTGTGAGTTCGAGCGGTGTACAGGACTTTGTCGAGCGGTTGCATATTTGCTCCCTGCGAGTGGTGGACACATCCTCTCTCAGCCAGCGGTGCAAAGCCCGTTAGGTGTTGTTAGCCGTTGTGAATGCGCGTGAGAAACGCCCGCCCCCGCGTTTCGGGCAGCATGAGCGTCGTTGCCAATACGACGCCATAGGCGCACGCCACATATAAACCGATCGCCGGGCCCACGCCGAGGCGCTCGATGTTTGCTCCGACCAGCAGCGGCGTTACACCCGCGACGCCTCGGCCCAGGTTGTAACAAAAGCCCAGACCCGAACCGCGCAGCTCCGTAGGAAACAATTCGGTAAGAATCGGCCCGACGACCGCAAACATCCCGGTGGCAACGAAGCCGAGCGGCACGCTGAACAGCAGCAGCGACGTTCCGTTGAGTGGAAACTGCGCGCAAGTGAGCGCCAACGCGATGCCGCTCGATGCAAAACACATGAGCGTGACTCTGCGGCCCGCCTGATCGCCGAGCCATGCGCCGGTGACGTAACCGAGAAAAGAACCTGCGATCAACGCAGCCAGATACGGACTGCTCGCAGCGAGCGACAAGCCTTGCTCGGCGCGAAGCATCGCCGGCCACCACGTCGCGATGGCCCAATAGCCGCCGTGGATTCCCGAGGCGAGCAGGCTGCCTCGCAACGTCGCACTCACAATCGGACTGGAGAAAATCGTGTGCCACGCGGGACGTCGTATCGAACTGCGAAACACAGCCGACTCGGGCAGCCGGCTGCGAAACAGATACACGAGCAGCGCCGGCGCGACGCCGACCAGGAACGTCACTCGCCATCCCAACTCCGGCGGCAGCACGGACAACGCGACCGACGCGATGGCGGCCGCCAATGCCCAGCCAATTGCCCAGCCGCTTTGAACCATCCCGACCATGCGGCCGCGAATCTCCGGCCGCGCGACTTCGCCGACGAACACGATGCCTACCGCCACTTCACCGCCAAAACCCAATCCTTGCAGGGCGCGAGCGATCAACAATTGTTGGAAGTCATTGGCGAGCGCGCACAGGCACGTGGAGATCGCGAACCATAAGATCGTGATCCTCAACAGGCGGACGCGACCGAAGCGGTCGGCGAGAATGCCGGCGATCCAGCCGCCCGCCGCCGACGATGTCAATGCAACGGTGGCCAGCAATCCCGCTTCTGCATGACTCAAGCCCCACAACGCAAGCAGCACCGGCAGCACGAACGAATACAACTGGATGTCCATCGCATCGAGGCTGAAGCCGCCGAACGCGGTCCAGAACGAGCGACGAGCGTCGCCGTCCAAGCTGCGATACCATTTTGGTCTCATGCGTCAGGTCATCTCCCGCTCAGCGGCCGAGCCGATCGGCTTCGGCCCTTTCACTTTGATTCCCAGCGAGCGCTTGCTGAAAAAGGACGGCGTCGCGGTCGACATCGGCGGCCGCTCGCTCGATCTGCTCATGGTGCTGGTGGAGCAGCCCGGTCGAGTGGTGCTCAAACATGAATTGCTGAAACGTGTGTGGCCCGATGTGGTGGTCGAAGAAAGCAGCCTGCGCTTTCACATGGCAGGGCTGCGCAAAATCCTCGGCGACGGGGAAGACGGCGCACGTTACATCGCCACCCAGACCGGTGTCGGTTATGCGTTCGTCGCGCCCGTCGCCAAGCAGTCTCTGCCGGACAGCGCGCGCGACACAATCCCTCGAAAGGGTGGCACTGCCACCGGGATCGCCAGTTTGCCGGCGCGTCCGGCGCGTGTGATCGGTCGCGAGCAGGAGATCAAATCGCTCAGCGAGCAGATCACGCGAACACAGTTGTTCACCATCGTGGGACCGGCTGGCGTCGGCAAGACGACGCTGGCAGTCGAGATCGCGCATGCATCGTCGGCCCGTTTCGCAGACGGCTTGAGCTTTGTTGACCTTGCCACGCTGGAAGATCCGGCGCTGATTCCATCGGCAATTGCCGGCGCGCTCGGCATCTCGGTGCAGGGCGAAGATCCGATGACGGTGGTGCTGGGCCAGATTCGCTCGCGCCAGTTGCTGCTCGTACTCGACAACTGCGAGCATTTGATCGATGCCGTCGCCGTCATCGTCGAGCAGATCAAAGATGCAGCACCGAAGGCCAGCATCCTGGCGACGAGTCGCGAGGCGCTGCGCGTTCGTGGCGAACACGTGCATTGGCTGAACTCGCTGGACTATCCGAGCGACGCGACCAGCCTGTCGCTCGATGAGTTGCTCACATTTCCCGCCGTCCAGCTGTTCATTGAGCGCGCTTCCGCTGGCAACAGCGCGCTCACGATCGACTCTGAAGCCGCCAAGATGATCGCGGATATGTGTCGCCGGCTCGACGGCATGGCGCTGCCGATCGAGCTCACGGCCGGCCGCGTGGCAACTCACGGTTTGCGCGCGACCTCGAAGCTGCTCGGCGAATGGTTCAGTCTTGCGTGGACCGGCCGACGCACGGCGGTGCCTCGTCAACAAACATTGCAAGCGACGCTCGACTGGAGTTACGAGTTGCTGTCCGAATCGCAGCGGCGCACGTTTGAACGACTCTCGATGTTTCTTGGGCCGTTTACCTTCGATGCAGCCGTACAGGTGGTCAGCGACGCCGTCGTCACCACTGAGTCCGCCGTCGCCGATCTGGATGAGCTCACGGCGAAATCGCTGATTGCTGCCGACCGCTCGGCTCAGGGCAGCTCGTATCGCTTGCTGGAGATGACGCGTGCGTATGCAAAGAAGAAGCTGCATGCGCGCGGCCACGACGAATACAACGCAGTCGCTCGACGACATGCCGCCTGCTTCGCGCAGGAGCTCGACGCGATTCATCTATCGGAGATGGACCTGGAGCACGATGCGACGCCGTTCGCTCACATGCTGGGCAATGTGCGTACGGCGCTGGAATGGAGCTTCGGTCCCGATGGCGACATGACGCTCGCTGTGCCGCTGGCTGCTGTGAGCTCACGTGTGTTTCTCGCCCACTCGCTGCTGGTCGAGTGCCGGATGTGGTGCGAACGTGCACTCCAACACCTCGATGCCCGTCATGCCGAAAGCGTGATCGAGCTCGAACTGCAAACGGCGTTGGGCCTGTCGCTGATGTTCACGCGTGGGAACACACGAGCCGTCGACGTTGCGTTACGTCGAGGCCTGGAGATCGCAACGGCGCTGGGGAGTAACTGGAGTCGCCTGCGACTGCTCGGCCGGCTGCACATCTTTCATGAGCGCATCGGCGATTTCGAAACAGCGCGCACGTGGGCGGAAAGCGCGATCCGTGTCGCCGATGTGATCGGCGAGCCTGAAGCCACGGCAATTGCGGCTTCGCTCGCCGGAATATCTCATCACCTTGCCGGCGATCAGACGCGTGCCCGTCGCGATCTGGAGCTGTCATTGCGACGGAGCCTGCCTTCGGTCCGCGGCCGGACGATTTGTTACGGCTTCGACCATCGCAATCGCTCGGCGATCGCCCTCGCCCGCACGCTTTGGCTGCAAGGCTTTCCGGATCAAGCGCAACTCGCGGCTGCACAGGCTGTGCAGGAGGCGTCGGGTCTCGAACATCCCATCACTCTTTGTATCGCGCTCATCTGGTCGCTGTCGGTCCATTTGTGGCGCGGCGACCTGGCACGAGCTCAGGCGTGTCTGGATACGTTCGCGAGCTATGCTGAAGTGAATGCGTTCGGCCCATACATCGCCGCCGCGCAGGGTTTTCGGGCGCAACTCAGCGTTCAGCGCGGACAGCCCGATCATGCGCTCGGTCTGATTGAAGACAGCCTCGCTCGCTTGCACGCTGCTCGCTATGAGTTGTTGACGAGCACCTTCGAAATCGCGCTCGCGCAGGGCATGATCTTGCTCGGCCGGTACTCTGAAGCGGTGGCACGTGTGAGCTCGGCCATTGAGAAATGTCGCGCCAACGGCGAGCTGTATGCGCTGCCGGAGTTGCTCCGAGTCAAAGCGAATGCTGTGCGCTCTATTGGAAATGCGGATGCGGCCGAAGCTTCTTTGCTGGAGTCGCTCGACTGCAGCCGCAACCAGGGAGCACGCGGCTGGTCGTTGCGAACGGCCATCGACCTCGCGCGCATGTATATGGAATGTGGTCGCGTCGCCGACGCCATAGGCTTGTTACGGCCGCTGCGCGAGTCGTTCACCGAAGGTTTCGAAACCGAGGACCTGCGCATGGCCGACGCGCTTCTATACAAACTGGCCTCGCTCGGCTAGCACCGGCACTCCCTCTGCCGGGTTATCGGCCGCCTACCCGTTGGTGTAGCCCCCGGAATCACACCAATGTGTAATCGCCGGGAATGGCGCTCTCTGTTGTGATCTCGCTCGAATTGGTTGTTACGTCTGTCGAGGAGATCACTCATCATGAAGAAACCCGCCCTTGCGCTGGCATTGAGCGCCAGCCTCATCGGCTCGTTCGCCCATGCGGCCGAGCGCCCCACCATCGTGCTCGTGCACGGCGCCTTCGCCGACGCGTCGAGCTGGAATGGCGTCATCAAGATTCTCGAATCGCACGGCTATCCGGTGGTCGCGGCCGCAAATCCGCTGCGATCGGTGCAAGGCGATGCAAGCTACGTTGCGAGCATCGTCGCGAGCATTTCCTCGCCCGTCGTGCTGGTCGGCCACTCTTACGGCGGCATGGTGATCAGCGCCGCTGCCAGCGGGCATCAGAACGTCAAGTCGCTCGTGTACGTCGCCGCGTTCGCGCCGGAGACCAGCGAAACCGCGCTGGCGCTTTCGGGAAAATTTCCGGGCAGCACGCTCGGGCCCACGCTTGCGCCGCCGGTCGCGTTGGCGGATGGCGGCAAGGATCTATACATCCAGCAGGATAAATTTCCGGATCAGTTCGCGGCCGATGTGCCGAAGAAGGATGCGAAGCTGATGGCGGCCACGCAGCGCCCGATCACCAACGCCGCATTGAGCGAACCTGCCGGCCAGCCCGCCTGGAAAACCACGCCGGCGTGGTTCATCTACGGCGACCAGGATAAAAACATTCCTCCGCAGGCGCTGGGCTTCATGGCCGAGCGGGCGCATTCCAAACAAACCGTGGTCGTCAACGGCGCCTCTCACGTCGTGATGGTTTCCCATCCGCGTGAAGTTGCAGAGATCATCGAGAAGGCCGCAACGGCGGAAGCTGCCAAGACCAGTTCCTGATCGCTTCGTGGCCACGGCACGAGATCCTTCACAACGGGAGGATCTCGTTGCCCGTCATGGCAGCCGCTTACGCCATCAGCGGAAACAAACCAAGCATCAGCGCCGCGAGCATCATCACCAGGCACACGCCTGTCGCCCACTTGAGCGTGAACCTCTGATGGTCGCCAAACTCCACGCCCGCAAGCCCGACCAGAAGATACGTCGATGCAACCAGCGGGCTCAGCAGATGAATGGGCTGCCCGATCAGGGACGCACGAGCTATTTCTACCGGTGCAATCCCTGCCGTGCGGGCAACTTCGGACACGATCGGCAGTACGCCGTAATAGAACGCATCGTTGGAAATGAAGAAGGTCAACGGCATGCTGGCCAGTGCCGTGATGGTCGCGAGTGCCGGCGCCCAAGAGTGCGGCACTATGGTCAGCAGGCTCTCGGACATGGCCTTTACCATCCCGGTGCCCGACAGAATGCCTGTGAAGATGCCTGCGGCAAAAATCAGCGACACCACCGAAATCACATTGCCGGCGTGCGCCACGATGCGGGCCCGCTGTTCCGACACTTGCGGATAGTTGATGAGGATCGCAACCGCGAAGCCCAGCATGAATAACACTGGCAGCGGCAACAGACCCACGACCAACCCCGCGATGAGCGCCACGGTCAACAGCCCATTGAACCAGCGCAATCCCGGACGCTTCAAGACCGACGCAGCATCAGGCTCATCATTGAGGGGCCGCAGGGCTGTGTCAGATAGCGGCGGCGCGTTCAACATCACCTTGCCCAAGCGTCGGCGCTCGCGCACGCCCAGCACATAGGCGAGACCCAATACGCCCGCGACACCGACGCCCAACACGGGAATCATCGGCACGAACACCTCCGCGGGATCCACATGCAACGCCGTCGATGCGCGCGCGAGCGGACCGCCCCAGGGTGTGAGATTCATCACGCCGCTGGCGAGGATCGTCACACAAGTGAGGTTCAGAGGATTCATGCCGAGCCGTTGATACAGCGGCAGGACGGAAGCCACCGTGATCATGTACGTGGTCGACCCATCCCCATCGAGAGAAACGAGCGCCGCGAGCAGCGCAGTGCCAACCATCACCTTCATTGGATCGTTGCCGACGCTGCGCAGAATCCGCTGGACGATGGGATCGAACAAACCCGCATCGATCATGATGCCGAAATAGAGAATCGCGAACATCAGCATCACACCCGTGGGCGCCAGCAGGCGAATGCCTTCGAGCATCATCTGGCCGAGTTGCTCGCCGCCGAAACCAGCGATCACCGCGAACAGGATGGGGATGCCGATGAGCGCGACCAGCGGCGACGCGCGCCTGGTCATGATCAACGTCATGAACGTCAGCACCATGCCGAACCCAAGCAGCGTCAACATGATCATGGCGCGCGGATGACAGGAAGAAACACGCTGGAGGGATGCGACGCGTTGGTGAAGACCGTATTGGTCGCGACCCGCAGGCTCCGCCAGCGGCCTTCCGCTTCGCCGCTGTTGGGATTGATGTCGAAATGCGGAAAATTGCTGGAAGAAACATCCAGTCGAATGCGGTGTCCGGCCACGAAGCGGTTCGAGGTGGGGAAGGCCGTGACCCGGATCTTGTACGGCCGCCCCGGCTCCATCATCGACGGCCGCGTCCAGGAGTCGCGGTAGCGGCAGCGGAGGATGCCATCGGTGAGGTTCATTGCAAATCCTTGGGGGTAATCTGCATTGGGCGGATGGACATCGATCAGTTTGATCGTGAAATCCGTGTCTGGACAGCTCGACGCAATCCACAGCTCCGCCTCGATCGCGCCGGTGATTTCGACATCCGCCGTCAGGGGCGCAGTCTGAAACACGAGCACATCGGGGCGATCGGCCAACGCGCGGCCCGGCTGTTGCGAGCCATAGAACTGCGCACCTTCCCGCTGATCGAACGCGCCGCCCACCATGAGCGGCTGACCAGACGTCACTGTGCCACCCACCGTCGGCACGGGATGACGAGGATCGTAGGTGAAGACGCGGCTCGCGGCCTCGATTTGCGGCTCGCGCTCATCGAGCTGGCCCTGTGCAGTGAGAAAGAATCGAGTGATCCGCGTACCGGGCAGGGGCCATGCGGGCTCGGCTCGCCAGCGGCCTCCATGCTCCATGCGACCATCGCTGTTGCGGCGGCCACTGCCGCCACCCATTACAAATATACGCACGGCGGGCTCACGCTCGACGCCGTTGAGCTCACCCTTCAAGTAATGATCGAACCAACGTTTTCTCAACGCGATGAGATCGGGTGCAATGTTCCCTGCAAGTACGGCCGCAGGCCCGAAATCGACGTCGCCCGCGAAGCTTTGATGGTTGTTGCCGTGAGTCCACGGCCCGAGAATCAAACGCACCGGACCCCGTTTCGACCTCGACAGCGCAACGTAGTTGTCCGTCGCCGTGCGCGGATACGGGTCGTACCACGAAGACATCCAGAGCATGGGCGCATCGCTGAATCTTTCATAGCTGCCCTGCGCATAGATGCCGGGTTGTTTCCAGAAATCGTCGAAGGCGCCCGCCTCCCATTGATCGAACACATAGCGCTCGTATTCCGGCACTGCGCTCAATGGCGAATGACCGCGCCGCCACGGCAGATCTGCAAACCACGCTTTCAGATCCACCGCTTTCAGTGCGGCCATCTTTTTGGGATCCGCCCGCACTTCGGGCGCTTCGAGCGCCTGGTTGTACGCCCAGGTCACTTGTTTCATCTCGAACGCCCCGCCCTGTCGGATCCCCCCTTGGTAGGCGTTGGAGAATCCACCCGAATCCAGGAACATCGCGGCAATGCCCGGCGCACCTGCGCTTGCGAGTGCGCTTACCGTGTGCGCACCGTACGAAAGACCCTGCGCGCCGATCTTCCCATTGCACCAGGGCTGCTTCACGATCCAAGCGCAGCAGTCGTAACCATCTGCCGCGTCGCTCAAGTACTTGACGTACTCGCCTTCGGAGTTGCCGCGGCCGCGAGTGTCCTGATGTACGACGACATATCCATGGCTTGCAAACATCCGTGCAATCGAAGCACTCGCATGGCGCGTTCCTGCTTGGGATTTTCCGTACGGCGTGCGCTCCAGAATCACCGGACACGGCGTCGCGATCGCCTGCCCGTCACGGGACGGATGATATATGTCCGTGGCAAGCCGAACGCCGTCGCGCATTGCCACCATCACATCGCGCTCTACCGTCGTCTCAAATTCGCCTCGCTCCGAAGCCGCCAGCCGCGACGGCAGCCCCACGAGCGCTGCAAGCTGCAGGAAACGCATCCCGAGCTCGCGGCGAGTAATGCGTCGATCTTCTGGATGAGATTCGCTGCCCGTCATGGCATTGGCTCAGAACTTCGCGCCGGCCTTCACGTAGAAATATCGCCCCCGGATATCGTACGTGTAGATATCGAAGTTGATGGGATTGTTGGCCGCCGAAGCCGGCGGCATCTGATCGAAAACATTGTCCACGCCCACGGCGAAGTTCAGCCCGCGGGATGGGAGATCGAGCGTCGCCTGCAAATCGTGGTAGAAAATTTCCTGCAGGTGTCCGCCATTGACGGCGTTGCCGGGAATGTCGCGGCTGGAACCGATGTAGCGCGTCTTCCAGGAGAGCCCCAGCAGATCTGCGTTGTAGCGCAGCGATGCCTGGGACTTCCAATGCGGGAAAGTGGATCGCGGCTGATCGGACTTGCCGGCGCGTTCATCCACGGCGATCGAACCATCCGGCTGCGGTATGAACGTCTTGAACGTATCCAGATAGGAAACATCGAGCGCCGCCTCGAAACTGCCGATATCGGTGCGCAATCGATAACGAGCACTGGCGTCGACGCCGGCCACTTCGATGCGGCTCAAGTTGACGACCGCCTGCCGCAATTGCACGACTTCGCCCAGTGAGCCGCGCGCGATGAGATCGCAGAAGATTCCCAGATTCGCACATGAATTCAGGATATTGGTAGCACTGTTGGTGGCAATGGCATCGTCAACCTTGATCTCGAACCAATCCGCCGTAAGGGTGAGCCCCTCGATGGCCGAAGGCGTGAACGCGAGCCCGGCCGAATATGTATCCGCGGTTTCCGGCTCGAGCTTCTGATTGCCCGCGGTAACGCCGGCGATCAGCCCGTTGTTGAATTGCGCCTGGTTGTACGTGGTCGGCACGCCGACGCAGCCGGGTCGACCCGCACCGCCGCCATTGCACGGATCCACGCCTTGAAAGTTGATCTGGCGCTCGCCTTGAAACAGTTCGAGGATCGATGGTGCACGGAAGCCCTGGCTGTAGGTCCCGCGAACCAGCAGGTCTTCGATAGGTCTATAGGCCACACCAAACTTGGTGGTTGCCTTGCCGCCGACAGTGGAATATCTGGAGTAACGAACGGCGGCATCCACATCCAAGCTGTATATTCCCGGCACGCCCTTCAGCAGCGGCACCGCAGTCTCCGCATACACCTCGTGCAGGTCATATGAGCCGCTCGTGGGACTGCGCGTCACATGCGTCGTCGGCAATTGCGCAACCCCGCCGACGAGCGGCAACACGCTCGAAGGAGTCGCGGCGAACACATCCGGAAGGTCGGATGCGGACTCGCGCCGATATTCGTAGCCGGCCGCGATACCCAGCGGGCCTGCGGGCAAAGCAAAGAGCTCGCTCGATACATTGAACGCGGCATTTGTTTGCCTGGCCGTTTGCTGATCCACTGCGTTGTAGCGCACGTAGTCCGCCTGGGCCTGGGTCATCGCCCCGAACAAATTTACCGGGACGCAGCCCGACACGGCAGCGCAAGCCGCCGGCGACAGCTGCGACAGATACACGCTCTCCAGGTTGATCTGATTGTAAGAATTGAAATCGGCATGATTCCTGGACCAGGAACCGAACAGCTCCCAGGTCCAGTTGCGCCCGAACACGTCGCTGTGACCTTCCAGCGCGGCGGCAAAGCGTCGCGTGTCGATGTCTTGTTGCTGGCTGCGGTTGCCCACGTCGAACAACAATCGCTGAATGCGAAAGGCGTTGCGGCTCGCCGCCGGGACACTCGGGTCGGCACCGAAAGCCAGCGCGTTGGCCGACGCCACGCCGTTGGCGGTACCGAACGGGTTGAACTGCTGATCGGCCGCGATCCCGAAGCCGTTGGCGCCGCGAATGTCCAGGGTCGGCGGAGACAGCATCTGCTCGGAGGTGCGCTCGGAATACAGCGCTTCGATGCGTGCGCTCACAGCGTCGGTCAACTCATACGACACACGACCAAACAAGCCGAAACGCTCGCTCGGTCCCGACGCATACAAGCCTTGCACCATCTGATTGTAGTCGTCCGCGGGCAAGGTCGCGATGCGAAAGGCATCATCCGCCGTGGCAGCGCTGCCGGGCATCGCTCCGGGAATGGGTGTGATCGATGAGGTTCCAAAGCCCGCCGGCGTGCCGAAATAAACATTGTTGGCAAGACGCGGCAGTGTGAACAGGCCGCGGTCGCTCGGCGGCGGTGCGGTCAAGGGCGTCAGCGCACGCGTGGTAAGTGTGCGGGATGTTGTGAGAATCGCTTTGGTGTCGCTATAACTGGCCGACAGCAAGGTCGAGAATTTTCCGGCAGTGGCGCCCCAGTTCACAAAGCCGCTGTAGTTGTCGGCATCGCCCTCATCGCTCACGCCGTAGCGAACATCGCCCTCGAATCCATCGACTGCACGCTTGGTCTGGATGTTGACCACGCCGGCGATGGCATCGGCGCCGTAGATCGCGGAGGCGCCGTCCTTCAGCACCTCGATTCGATCGACCATGCCCAGTGGAATCGTGTTCAAGTCGACGAAGTCACGAAATCCCCGTCCGCCGACGGCATTCACAAAGCGGTGGCCATCGAGCAGCACGAGCGTTCGATTGCCCGAACCCTCGGCACTGCCGAGATAGCGCAGGTTGATGGAGCTCACGCCGAAGGAGGTTCCCTGGCTGCCGTTCGAGTTCAAACTCACACCCACCGACGGCAATGACTGCAGCAGGTCGCCCACCGAGGTCGGCGCTGCCAGCGCCATGTCTTCAGCGCTCACGGTCGTGAGTGGACCTACTGCCGTGGCGTCTCGTCGTTGAATGCGCGATCCAGTGACGACGATCTCGGTCAGCTCTGCCGCCGCATTCGCAGGCGGCGCTGAAGCCTCGACCTGTGCCTGTGTCGAAGGCGTCGTCTGCAACTGCGCCAGGCGCGCCCAAAAGGAATGTTTGTTTTCGCCGGCTGCATTGGGAGCGGAATTCACAGCCGCGCCCGTGCTCTGGGCTTCCGTGCGCTCGTTGCGAGGCATGATTGCGATCGTGCTGTCGTCCGCATAACGAAACATCAGATCGGTGCCTCCCAGAATTCGATCGAGCGCCTCGGCGACGGTCAAATCGCCGACCGCACCCGGAGTCTGTCGATTGGACACGCTCTGCGTCGTATAAAGAATCTGCAAACGTCGGTCCGCGGCCAGCTCTCGCAAGGCGCTGTCGAGCCCTTGCGGAGGGATGTTGGTGGGTACCTTGATCGCCGCGTTGGCCGGATCCGCCAACGCAAAACTCACCAGCGCGGTTGAAATCGCAGCCGCCAGCACGCTCATACGCATGATCGCTCCCAGTCCCCGGTTGAGGGTTGTCATGGCCGTCGTCTGATGGCGCGACGGACTTCTGGGCACGTAGAGCGCTCCGGGCAAAAAAATATATATGCGGGCGTGCGATTTCATTCCTTGCGGATGTGAGTCTGGCCGTTCACCTCGCTCACGATCACGCCTGGTTGCAAGCTCAGAAAGCGCAACAACGAATCGGGATTGGTGGACGTATATTGGCCGCTGATCTTCAACGCGGCGAGCTCGGGCGAATCGATCACGATGCGTCGGGCGGTATGCCGGCTGAATTCTTCCAGCACATCCTGCAGGGCCGTACCATCGAAGATGAGCAGGTGTTGAGTCCACGCAGTCGCGGCGGCGACATCCGGGCTCTGCGCCTTGCGCACCTCGGTTGGCGTCACCGTCATCTGCTCGCCGGACACGAGCAGGGCATCGGCGCCCTTGCCTGAGGCCGTCGCCGAAGCCACGGCGACGCGGCCTTCCAGCACCGTTACCGTGGTGCCCTTGCTCTTGCGATTGACATCAAACTGCGTGCCCACGGCCCGCACGCTTGCCGTACCAGCGTGCACGATGAACGGTCGAGCATGATCCTTTGCCACACGAAACAACGCCTGGCCCAAGAGCAACTCTACGTCACGCTGCCGATCACTGAGGTCGATGCGGACCTTCGAGTGTGCGTTGAGCTCGACGATCGAACCGTCGTCCAACGTGATGGCTCGCTGCTCGCCGATGCCGGTGTCGTAGGTGTTGCGAGTCAGCTGCAGCCACGCACCCAGGCCGATACAAATCAGCAGGGATGCCGCCAGCATCACACGCACCGCCGCTCGGGAGCCCGCTCTCGCTGGCGCTTGCGAACGGTTTGCCGAACGCTCGACGTTCAGGGAGATCACATTGTCATCCGCGCCGGCGCGTGCTTTCGCAATCAATTCCGCCGGTGTGCGCCCTTGCGCGGGCGCCGGGATGTCCGCATAAACGGCGGCTCTTTCAAGATAGGCGCGAATGTGCTCTGGAGATCGCTTGAGCCAGTCGTGAAAGTCTCGGGCGGCGGAGGCCGCCGCGTCCGAGGTGCGCAATGTCACGAACCAGGCAGACGCCTCTTCCAGGATCTGCGGATTCGGGTCACGCGGTATTCGCCTCATCGACATATCCTTACTCACGATCGATCGCAGCGTTGCGGCAATGAATGAGGGCCTGAGCCAGGTACTTGGCGGCCGTAATTCGCGCCACGCCCAGTTGCGAAGCGATCTCTTCGATCGAAAAGCCATCGAACCGATGCAGCAGCAACGTCGCCGCCAGGCGCGGCGGCAACTCGTCCAAGGCGCGCTTCAAGTTCTGCATGCGCATCGAGATCTCCGCGCGTTCGAGCGGATCGTCCGAAGCGCTCACCTGGAGCTCGGGAAACACCTCGGTGATATCGACCGCTTGCGGAGCGTTGGCCTGATGCAGAGTGTGCTGATGAGCCACGTGACGGGCCACGGTGAACAGGTACGCTTCCGGGCTGCGGATGATTTCATGCTGCTCCACCCGCATCAGGCGCAGAAACACCTCCTGCGCCAGGTCCGGCACATCGGCCGCATTACGCGCACGGGTGAACAAGAACCGCCGCAGGCGGTCGCCATACTGAGCGGCAAGGCCCGCGACGAACGATTTCTGGTTTTGTTTGGCCAACGGCAGGATCCGCCCGGTACCTTCCCGTAAGCTGTAGAGCGCGGGGCGAGGAAAAGTGTATATCCGGCCGGAGCTCCGCGTTATCGCGATGAAATCGCAACCGCAGGCGGAAAAGAATGGGATGAATGGTGGCCAGGGACGGAATCGAACCATCGACACGCGGATTTTCAGAGCGGAAGAATATTGGAGCGGCAGACGCGCATCGCGACAAATCAGCAGGTTACGATAGGAGGCCCGCTCGCATAGGTGGCCATGAGCGCTGTTGGATGACGATGGGTTGGAAACAAAATTGGAAAACGGCAATAACGAGCTCACGCACAGAGCCGAGGGTGAGTCTATGACTTTGGGCTGGCTTCGCCTGCTCCGCCACCATGAACGCAGAAATGGGCAGGGTCTCACGATCCCGTACCTAGTGGGCGCACTGCGCGCACCGCTCGATGCCGTGTGGGACAACCTCAGCGAACCCCGTGATCACCTCAAGGGCCTGATTCTGTCGATGCGGGATGAGATGCCAGAAACCCACTGGGTTCGCATTGCGGAATGCGGAGACCTTGGGCAACCAGTGGCGTACCTGAAGTCCTCGTTCTACGCACCCAGTGAAGCGGACTTGATACTTCCCGCCCAGCACGGCCGGCAGAGCGTCGTTCTGCAGGCCAACTACTGGCCAGATCAGATTCAAGGTGTTGAGTCCTTCGTCGATTTCCTTTGGAACAGGTTGGGAGAGCCTATTTCGACCGGCCGGTTCTCATTCTCGCGGACCCCGCGCGCATTCCAAGGATTTGATGTCAGTGAGCGTGCATTCATTGCCGAGGCTTTGGCCAGGGATGAGGACGACGAAGACATCAGGCCTAGTCGGGACCACTTACGTTGGCGACGCCCGGTGTAACCGTTGCTAGAGCAAGCCGCGGGATGCCCTAGTACATAACGAGGTTCTTCGTAGAAGGGATACACGCTATCCTCGGGACCAGTCGGGCGAGCGGGTCAACGGATGTACCTAGAAGAAGACTCAATCGACGATCTACTGAATAGCGTCTATTCGCGATTATTCGACGACGGGGAGATCGTAAGGGCATCGAAGGGAACCACCGTTGAACGAGTGGGAGCCATCCTTCGCCTGAAGAATCCTCGCGCTCGACTCAGCACCTCAGAAATGCGTATGAAGCTCTTCAGCGCGCTGGGGGAATTTCTCTGGTACCTGGCTGGCTCAGATGATCCCGCCTTCATCGGGTACTACATCCGTTGGTACCGGGAAATGAAGCTCGATGGTGATGGCCGGGTACCGGGAGCCTATGGTCCGCGAATGTTCGGCACTACGCCGCACGATCAGTTCTCCAAGGTCGTGGACCTTCTCCGGCAGCGTCCAACCTCACGTCGGGCGGTCATCCAGTTGTACAGAGCCGAAGACCTGGCACTCTCCGTCAACACCTCATCAGCGAGCGAACTACTGGAGGTGCCATGCACGTGCTCCCTGCAATTCCTGATCCGCGCTGATGTGCTTCATATGATCGCCCATATGAGATCAAACGACGCATACAAAGGACTGCCGCACGATGTGTTTTGCTTCACGATGATCCAAGAACTGGTTGCGCGGGCGGTCGGCGTCGAAGTGGGCTCCTATGTGCACAGCGTGGGTAGCCTGCACCTCTACGACAGCGACTGGGACGCAGCCAGGAAGTACCTTACGGAAGGATGGCACAACGCTGCACCAATGCAGCCAATGCCCGCCGGCGATCAAAAGGAATACATCGCATTGCTGCTAGAAGCCGAGCGACACATAAGAACTGCCGATCAGGGCGCTCCGCAACTCGAATTGCTGCCGCAGTATTGGAAGGACATCGGGCTCCTACTGGAGACGCACAAGCAACTTGAGGTAGCTTCACCGGCTCAGCATGCGGAAATCCTTCGGAGCGTCCGCGATCGAGTATGCTGCGAGGCATACAAACGCTACCTCCTCGATCGTCAGCATGGTGCCTTGGATGCGGGAGGAATAGAGAGCACGAGGACATGAGACGCAGCGCGTTGCAGAGAGCCAGTCGCGAACTAGAAGCGGGACTCGACGTGGAAGTGAAGACGCTGCTCTCGGAAATGACGAGCACGAAACTGGCCAACGCCGGCATCATCCCTTGGAGCAGTCCTGTTCCGGTATTCGGCGATCCCTCTGAGTCTGTCGTTGCCACAGTTGGCCTCAATCCCAGCAATCGTGAGTTTGTCGATTTGAGCGGACGAGAGCTGGAAGGGTCTACGCGTCGCTTCCACACCCTTAAGTCGCTCGGACTACGAAGCTGGGCAGAGGCGCGTCATCGAGATGTCCTCCAGATCAGCGAGGCTTGCCGCGAATACTTCACCAGGAATCCATACGACCTCTGGTTTAAGGCGCTCGATAGGATAATCCAAGGGACCGGAGCGTCGTTCTACCCATCCGCTCAGAAGGCATGCCACCTTGATCTGGTCCCGTTTGCTACGCGAGATAAATGGACGGCGCTTTCTAGCGTGCAACGCACGCTGCTACTGGAAAGCGGCGGCCGAGCGATGGCGACCCTGCTTAGCTCATCTCCAATTCAGCTTCTTGTCCTGAATGGGTCTAGCGTCGTTCGCGAAGTGCAAAACGCGCTTCAAATAACCCTCGAAACTCGCCATATGCGCCAGTGGGACTTGAGGCGAGTATCGGGCGAGGACGTTCAAGGCGTCGCCTACTTCGGAAAGACATCCTCTATCTGCGGACTCAATCTTGGCAGACGCATCACCATCCTCGGCTACAACCACAATATTCAGAGCAGTTTCGGTGTCACACGCAGCGTACGGACCGAGATCGCACGCTGGATCATGGACTCTGCGGCGGACACTATTCGATGAGTGCGCCGACCCGTCAGCGAGCAGCCGCGCTGGAGGCTGCTCTCAATCGCTACCACCGAGAGCATCGTCCCCTTCCAGGAATTGAATCCAGCGCGCGGAAAGAGTCTCTAGTCCGCCAACTAGTCGATAGTACTCGCCGCACGGACTACGTCCGTGTGATGCGGCAACGACCGCTCACTTCGAATCGGACAGATCCAAACAACGCACTCTTCGATCCTATACTAGGCGCGATTGTGTATGCACAAGCCGGCGACGTCGAGGAAGCATTCTGGCTCACGTTCCTTGGCACCCATTGTGGCAAAGCGCTGTCCAGCGGTTGGGAACTCTGCCGCGCCCTCTACGGACGCCTAGGTGGCGGACCAACTTCAACATGGAATAGAACGCACGCCGATGTAGGTGAACTCTGCGCCTGGATAGACGCGCACGCAGATCAGATAAAGAACGGGCCGCCGCCTCGCAGGTTCGGGAATCACAGAAAATATGAGCCGATACGTAACAAAGGACAGCGCGGAACCCCGCTAGCAATTCGCACATACGTTGACTGGATTGCGGCTGCTGGATCTCATGTCGCGCTTGTTGATGGTGCCATGAGCGCTGCTGATGGGGACCGTTACGCGGCATTCGACCATCTATATCGATCGATGTCCGCCGTAGCATCGTTCGGACGCTTGGCAAAATTCGACTATCTATCCATGCTCGGAAAGCTGGGACTTGCGCCGATCGCGGCCGGTTCAACTTATCTCGGCACGTCTACCGGCCCGCTCGCCGGCGCGGCTCTGTTGTTCTCCGGGAACCCTGAGGACTCGCACTCACCTTCTGTGATGGACGCATGGCTTCGTGACCTCGGAGAGGTGCTTGAAGTAACGATGCAGGACCTCGAGGACGCATTGTGTAACTGGCAAAAGAATCCCGGTTCTTACCAGCACTTCCGTGGCTAGTCGCGGCGTAGCGAGTCCCAATCAAGCTTCCGCTTCGCTCGGTTCAGTCGATCGTATCCGATCCGCTTCGAGTGCTGGAGCTGACCAACAACAACACCTGGCGTAACACCAGCATCTCGCGCGAATCGAATCACGTCCCGATACGTTAACGGCAAGCGCGAAAGCTCAACCCGCTGCGCCTCAGTGAGAAGCGCCCGTGAGGCGAACGTATTTGCTTCCTGTTCCTCGCGCGTTGACTTGACGTCCGGCTCATCAATGAACAGGCCAACCCTGGGATGCAATAGGAGATGGCCAGCCTCGTGGAAGAACGTGAACCAGAACTGGTCATCGGTACCGAACCTCTGACTTAACTGAATCAGCGCGCGCTGAGATGATAGGAAGCGGGCTGCGCCACTCGCGCGACATCCAGACGGAGCAGGCACGACAACGACTGCCACGCCAGCACCGGCGCACAATCGTTGGAGTTCGGGCATGAACAGCGCTGGCGTTTTCTTGCGTATGAGCTTCCGCACATCCACAAGCGACTTGCGAAATCTCACCGGGTCCCAGCGGCCGCACTGGATACCACCAGACTCCAGTTCACCCTGCCGCAACCACACGGAGACAGCAGCAGGATCTGTTTCATATGCGGCGCTCGATCTGAACGCTGCAGCCACCACCGCCGATTCGAACTCTCGCTTCCATCTATCGATGGATGAGACCCCAAAGAACTGAAGACACTCAGCAACTAACTGGGTTCCAGACGTCCGCCGGATCCACCCGAGCCGCCGCATCTCCTGCAAAGGAAGCGTGGAAATCCAAGTATCAAGATCCGGCTGGGAAACGATTCGGCTTAAGGACTCTCTGTACTCTCTCTCCCGCGCCAACCAAAAGCGGGTAGTGGATCCGATCCCCCGCGCCAGAGCCTCCGCCACGTCCGCCGTTATCTCTTCTCGCCCAATGAGCAGGTCTTCTACGAAGCGCGTCGAACGATGAAGCAACCCTGCTAGTTGGTCATAGCTGATGCCCCGCTCTTGCAGAACATGTGCAATGGTCAACCCAGGGGCAGCAGCCCACTGCGGCGAGAAGTCAACCGCTTGGGACATCATTCACCTCTACAGAGAGCACGATAACTCTGCTGATGCGATCGGGGAGCAGGGCCGAGCCTTCGCGTGCTTTTGGATGGTTGGCTCGAAATCGTAGCTGTGCGCTGGTCCCCAGGTCGACGACGAATAGTCCGGAATCGCTGCCCGGAACCGGCCGCACGTTGCCTGTAACAAGCTCCCCGAGTGATTCTGCGACGATCATGTCGGCGAGTCGGGCGCGCAAGAAGTTCGCCACCTCAACCCCGAATGCCTCAGCTGCAGCGCTTTCGCTTAGGCAGATGTCGCGCAGCGGCCGGTTTTCAAAGGCAAGGTGCAACCAAGTGCCAACCTTATGACACACTCTTGACGCGTAAGATAGCAGCAATTGTCAACGGAGCGAACGGCCGCAGGAGAGGCAACGCTGGAAATTCCCTGCGCTGAGCTATTCGTCCCTGGTGCCAACGGACGGGCGGCTAACCCAAATCCACCCCTCGACTTCGGCAAGATTGAGATTGTCTGGCGGCACGGCGTGCCCGAGTAAGAAGTCCCGAGCTGCAACCAAGCAGACAACGGCGTCCAGCGCATCTGCACTCTGCACCAACGCGGATTGATCTTTGGGAAGGTGAGCGAGCCTCGCAAGATCTCGAAGCAGATTCTCTCGTTCAGCCGTGTGTTCCCGCCGCTTATACGAACGTGCCGGAAGTCCGTGGCTTGCCAACGTCGCCGCCGGATAGACCTCGATTGAGCTGAGTGAGCTCGTTAGCTTGGCGCTCCACGCCAACTGCGGGGGAATAGAGCCCAGGTCTAGCGAGACGTCGCTCATCAAGCGTAGAGCGGCATGAGCAGTGCGCGCGATCCGGTCTGCACCCACGTCCAATGGAGTTATGCCAAGCAGTTTCTTTATGAACCGATCTGTTTCCCGGCGGAACAGCCGGTTCGACTCCAGGGCGATCGCGGAACCTGCCCTGTGCCCGTTGAGAACTCGACCCATGTCGGCTGGCCAACCCAGCGGAGCATCAATCGCGAGGATAGTCGGCACAGGCGCGCCACGGATCCAATCGACAATGGCTCGCCGCGCAGGGCCGTCCGGCGAGCAGGTACGCACTTGTTCCACAAACAACCGCTCGCCATCAAATCTACCTAAGGCGATCCCAATTCTCTTGTCCTCAGTCGCACAGTCGACGCCGATGGCCTGCACGTTCATAACGTCTACTACCTAGCTGTCAGTCGCAGGGCTGGCGGACCTATACGACACAGGTCCAACACTTCCGCACGTGGGCGAAAAGCGTTTCGATTTAACAATCTACGTCTCATCTTCGCTTGGACTGTACGCATAACGTAACCGTCAATGCCTCACCAGTTAGGTGCCAAAGTACGAACGCACCTTACGCTCCCGGTTTCTTCGCTTCTGGGTCGTCCTGTCTCGCGCACGCTGATGAGGCGGACAGCGCTCCGGACTCGCTCCGACCGGCCTCTTTAGAAAGTACCGACCACATGGATTCTTCCCCTTTGGCTTGTGGCGGCACCGAAACAGCGACCGATGCCACTCTCGGTCTACATCGCAGAGAAGAGAGGCAGCGTAGTGGATCAAGCCCTCCAGTTGAGGGATATAAAACTGCTCGCCAACGATCAGCCATCTACGCCCATCGAAGACCACACGCGCGAACACATCGCTGCCTTTTAGCATCAGGCTCAGATCAATCATGAGCCGCACAATCAACGACGAGATCCGCCGGCTGCAGAAAATTTCAGCGCTGCTGATCTGCGTACAGTACGCCGCGAACGATGAAGTCGAGTTCAATGTCGCAGATGCGCTCGCCGCCATCGTGAAATTGCTCGACAAGTCAATTGCCGGGCTCGATCGGCTCGAACTGCAACTCGCCACGGGATTGCGACCGGAGCGCCACGAGGGCGATGACGGCTAGCTCGCATCAATCTGGTCTCGACGGCGAGTTGGAAACAAAATGGAAACAAGCGCTTGGTCGCGACGATCAGCCAAACCGCAAGTGCTTGATTTGAATGGTGGCCAGGGACGGAATCGAACCATCGACACGCGGATTTTCAGCGCGCGATATCCGGCTCTAACCGCTTGCTTTTGTGGAGTATTCTTTGGTAGTAATACGGTGGAGTAATACGGTAAGGTAGCCCAATTCTCTTAAAAAATCAGGAGCTTGAGCCCGATGCGAGCTGCCATCTACACACGCGTCTCTACCGGCCACCAGGATATCGAGAACCAGCGGCAGCAGCTAGACAGGGTTGCCGAGCTGCGCGGCTGGCGCGTGGTGAAATCCTTCAGCGACGAAGGAATCAGCGGCGCGAAGGGACGTACCGGTCGCCCTGCACTTGACGCGCTATTGAAGGCGGCGACACGACGAGAGTTCGACGTCATTGCCGTCTGGTCCATCGATCGCCTGGGACGATCCCTCCAGCACCTTGTCGAAACCGTCAACGAGTTGAACGCGCTCGGCGTCGATCTCTATATCCACCAACAGGCAATCGACACGTCCAGCCCGGCTGGCAAACTGGCGTTCTCGGTTTTCGGGGCGCTAGCAGAGTACGAGCGGGAGTTGATTCGAGAGCGCGTGAAAGCTGGTCTCGAACGCGCAAAGCGGAATGGTGCAAAGCTCGGACGTCCAACAAACCTAACCGACACCGTCCGCAGCGCAGTCATCGCACTTCGAAGTGAAAATGTGTCTATTCGAAAGATCGCGTCGCAACTTCGAATCGGCACCGGCACGGTCTATAACGTCCTAGAAGCCGTGCCAGTGCCGTAGCGCGCCCTTCCTATCACGGGCAGACTTGCGCCTATTAGTTGCCGTAAAAAGCCAAGAGGATATCCAGCATCTTATTCACAAATCGACGTTGTGCTTTTGATAGCCGCCCAAGCCGTTCCAGCCGGAGTCGGTTTGCTTTCGAAAACCTGGGGCACTTTGGAAACGGATCCACCGCACCCCACAGCAGCACCTCTATCTGAACCTCCAGCGCACGTGTGATTGGTTTCAACAGAAACGAGGGAACGTTTCTGTCACCCAACTCGTAGGCGAAGACTGTTTGTTGTGACACTCCAAGACATCGAGCGAATTCCGTTTGCGTCATCCCTTGGCGCTTACGCAACTCTGTTAGACGTTTGCCGAGATGGATGGCGAATTGCCGCTTAGCATCCTTACTCATCGGCGCCACCTTCCCCGGATGCCGATTCCGGCACAGGGTCGTCTGGTATCCGATTCAAGATCGACTCCAGATTGGCCACCACGGTGTTGATTAAACGACCACAAATCTTGGCGACGTCGGAATGCATCGTGCCGTCATCGTCGTCCGAGTACAGCAGCACTTCGGCCAGACATTCCAAAGCGGCGTGAATCTGCATTAGCTCGATGCGTTGGTACTCAATCTGATCTCGAACCGGTAGCTTGGTCCAGTCCGGCGAATTTGGAACTGGGAGGGGAACGGGGGGACCATCTGTTATGGAACTAGAACCAACGGGGGATTCCCGCTTAGACTTGCGGTCAGCCATTACTAACACCTCTTGCGTGTTGTGGTGGTTAGCCGCTTGCCTGTGGTGGTACACAGGCTGGCGGCGCTTTCGAGAAAAGGATTAGAACGTCAAGTCTTCGACGCCCTCGCTTGGCGCGAGCGCTTTGCCTTGGGCTGTTTCGTCGGCACTGGTCGCACTCGCTGACCAGCCGAACCACGCGGAGGGACCGTGATCGAATTTGTCATCCGCCATTCTTTTGATCTGGGCGCGTGCTCAATCTTCGCGCCGTAAACTCGAACGAGTTCCGCCACGTAACTGCCGACCGCACTTGGATTGACTTTGAGACTCTTGGCCATCTGAGACAGAGTGACAGTTCTTCCTCCCTTCAATAGCTTGAACAGCTTGAAGGACTGCGTTTCTTTGCGCATATTCGTTCCCCTCGTTGCGTCGTTAATGGATCTGCACGAACGATACGGAACGAGGGAGAGAAGTAAAGCGATCGAGACAGTACGAGCCTGCCTGTCAATCGAATCGCGGACACAGTGGATAAAGGCTGGAGGAGAATTCCTCCACGGCGAGGACGGAGCGAGAGAGGCGCTCGCGGATCGATAAGAGAGATGCCGTTAGGTTACGGCGTACTTGCGACGCAGCTCCTGCGCCACTCTCGCGTCGTTTAGAATCAATTCCGATCCGTCTCTAACGAAGTCTCTCAGCAGGCGACTCGGCGGGCACTGAACCTCCTTCGCCGCTTCGATCAACAGATTGTCCAGATCCTCCGTGCAACGGAAGTTTCTAATCTTGTTCTTCATCCTCGCCATCACAGACACCTCTTTCTTCTTAGCTCTAGGAAACATTGATATACCAGTTCGCCGACGATTGCGGTCTTCACCTCCACCGAATCACAGTGGGCACCGCTGAGAAGGCGATGGCGCAGCTCTTCGATTACGGCTTGGGACGGTGGCGTATCGGTTGGCATTCCAGACGTTTCCGCCTCCTTCTCTCTCCCGCTGCCGAGATCATCAAACCTTACCAGACCTTCCATACTTGACCTCTTATAGACCAGACCGAGGGACCTACGCGGGGTTTTTCGGGTGGATTCCTGACAGACTAGCTTTTACCGCTGAGCTACGAACGTATATAGGCGGCAGGCATCAATGCTGCTGCTTCGTGATGTAGACGCACCAAGCATCGAGGTTCGTCAGCGGTTCGATCAAAAAGCTGTTTACTCTGAAATCCCTATAGGCCCCCGCCTTCTTGAAGCTAGCGATATCCTTTCTGAGCCGTGGATGCAGAGCACCTCGTTTCCAGAGACGCGCCTCGCACTCAGATGAGACCGCGAGCAATCCGTGATAATGCCAAAACCCCTCTGGACTCTTCTCCATTACGTAATCGTGATCCAAACGTGGATGTCGCGGTAATCTCCTCATCACTCTCCGTAAGAAATGATGATCCCAGAAGTAACGAGTCTTGTCCGAGTTCGCATACCAATCCGATTTTATGTACGTTGACAACGTAACACTCAGAATGAAATGACCCTGATTTGCGTAGTGGCCGTACTTCTGTAGAAGTCGGTCTGTGTTCATTTTCTTTAACCTCGCTTGCTAATCAACTGTCGAAATGACAGTGATCAATGCTAGCGGCAGAATTCTTAATAGTTGACTCCCCTCGTTGAGACCGCTGGGCGCACTGAGCCGTTAAGCAGCTTAGCCAATAGGCTGCTCAGCCGTTAAGGCCGCGAGGATGCGGCTCAGATTTTTTGAGGTGATCGAGATGTGGTGTCGAGCCGGGCCACAGCCGAAACCAAGCGGTCTGTCAGGCTCCCGCTATTTAGGTTTCGCATACGTACTTCGGACAGGCTACGCCAATCATTTAATGAAATTCTGTTGGAAAAAGATGAGCAAACTCCCTTGACTATTAAGGAACCCTTCCTAGGCGCCCTCGCCTATCTCATAGCTCGGCCAACTCGCCGATTCTGCGAGTGTAGAGTTCCGATAAACAAAGCGCGGTCGCGCACTTGTCGCGTTCCTTCAGCCACTGCCGCTGGCTAGACTTCAATGCATCAGCGTTGGCACCCTCGGCGGTTCGATGCTTATAGTTCTTGGCAAGAGCCTGATCCAACTCCGACAACTCTTTGTCGGTGCAAATCATTCTTTCGACGGCGGTTGACGCCTTAATGCAGTCGAAACTTGGCTCGAATGTTTCCTGTCCTTCGAAAGTCTGATGCGGCAACTCCGCGCGCTCTCGCTCGGAGGCGTCCGCGGCATTCGTGGCGACCGCCTGAGCGGCTTCATCTGCAATCTTGGCATCTGCGCCGTACTTGATTCCGCAGGAGGTCAGCACATTTCTTATCGATGGAATATCGAGGGAGATCTGCTGCGTTAACGTTCCGACATTCGTCGGGACTCGAATAACGAAGTTCGGGTCCTCCACATAGATCGGACGCGCCTCCTTCACCAGACCATAGAACCCGTCCGACAGCTGCTTAAACGTAATCACGACTTCATTCACGAAGCCTGAAGGACCGTAAGCTTGGTTGTACATTGAAAGCGAGTACGAGTCCGGCTTTCCGTTGAAGCGGTACTCAATTTGCCCTTCATCGTTTATCGGCGCGGCACCGATCGATTCGTCGTCCTGCTGCGTCAGGTCGTAAGTGGATATCTTCACGAATGGCGGGAAACCGAACTGTCCCTGCTTCGGGCCGCAGTAGAACTTAATTTCTGCCAGCAACAGCTCCGATGCCGTGACACGCAGTTTCGCTGTTCGCGTAGCGGTGTTAGTTATCGGATCTATCTGTTCCGCATACTCCCAGTCTCCATCCTTCCCTTGCTGATGGATGATCTGCCCTGCTTTCTGCTCACCGGTCGAGGCGCCAGTCGGATCGCTTGCTCTCAGACTTGGTGAATGAGAATCGCACCCGCTGACGAAATTGATCAACGCAATAGGAATTCCAGCAATCAGAGTAAGGGGTCCGCCTGCCTTATTCATCTTCGCCTCCAGCTGCACTGGCGTGCAGGCTTGGTTGTTCTATCGTTCCAAACGCCTGAGCGTCGTTCTCGTTTGGATCTTCCGAGGATCGACTCGAATACGATAGCTAAACGCATCCCAAAACGGAATAATGCGCGGCGTTTTAAAACCCCTCCGAGAAGTGCGTCGTCACCACTCCTCGCATCAATGACTTAGAGGCACATAGCTCTGCTTGCGCGGAGCGACCTAAATCTCTAGATTTAAAACGCGTCTCAGCGAGGAGAGCCGGAGTGGATACACAGTTTAGTTTCCTCTATATTCAGGCCTAGCTGGGGTGTACGACCGCGCCCAGCAAGGAGGGTACCTTTATGATCAAAAATTTGACGAACTGGTTGGTGTAATGGCAACACGCCTGCTGTAATTACAGCAGGAAATCCGGGTTCAATTCCCGGGCCCTCTTGCGCTTGGATACGTTGATCGCGACTGACGATGGGACTAGTGTAACGGCAACACGCCCGCTGTGATTGCAGCAGGAAACCTGGGTTCAACTCCCAGCCCCTCTTTCGCTTAGATACTTTGATTGCGGCAATACCAGCGGCCCACCTTAAGTACAGACGAGAGGCGGCAACAGGTCATATCTCTGGGAGCACGACAACGACCGTGCATCACCTCAGTCGAACGCGCATCTGTCGATGCGTTCACGCTCCCGCAGCAGAGTCCTTTTTGGCTGGTCGCGGATACATTTGTCTCATACCGACTATCTTCTCGGGCGCCATCAGCGCGCTGAGGTGCCTACAGTAGAACCGATCAATCATATCGACCGACGTCCTGCAGTTTCGCGCCAGAAACAAGAGGTCTACGTTCTCACCCTTAAGAAGGCGGAATGCGATTGCGGTGTGGCGCAACGAGTAGATCGTGCGGTCTTTTCCAGTGTGCGCCGTTTTAAGGCCAGCCGCGCGCACGACGTAATCAAAGAAGCGCCGCATCTGGTCGCGCGCACGATCCCGATTCTCAATGTGAGGTAGAAACACGAACGCTTCATCTGTGCGCGGCGTGCTCTTGTCTTGGCGTTTGATGATGTTGCGATACACCGGGACGGCGTTCGGCATCGAGACGATCGGCGAATTTACTGTTTTTGACGAGGGTGGCGAGAGAACCAAGATGGGTCTATCGCCGTTTGCCCGTTCTTGAACACGTACGTGGCGACGACGCAGGTGATACCAGTCGCTTGGCCGCAGAAACGTGTTCACCATAAACACGATGAAGTCGCGAACCTCTCTCGTGATCAACTCGCCTTTGATCACAACTTTGTTGGTAGCAGCTTTCCTTGCAGCAACTTTCAGCAACGTGTACTCGTCGGGGTTGAACCAGGGTCGCGGGTTCTCCTTGGCCGTCACAACGGGAAAGAGCGGCAACTTATCTACGAGATTGAGTTTTAAAGCGTGCTTTAACACTTGCCGCACTGAAACCAAGTTTCTCTGGATTGTTGAAGCGCTCGCATTGTCGTCGCGCATCTTGTCTACGAAGCGACTGACGGCTTGATAGTCGATATCCTTGACCGCGTAACTTTTGAAGAAGGGGATGATCCGATGAGTCAACTGTTTTCTCAGGTCATCGGCAAAGCGAGGATTGCGCTCTCCGGCGCGAGTTCTACGTTTGTGCTCATCCAAAAGCGAGAGCGCGCAGCGCTCGAACGAGCGACTGGTTGTGATCGGTATCGACGCGTCACCTTGTAGAAGGGAGTTGTAAAAAGCTTTAGCGAACGCCTCCGCCTTCTTACGCTCCGTCTCCTTGGTGCTTCGTGTGACGCGCCGCTCCCCAAGCGTGGCACGACACCACCAGAAGGGCGACGCGGGAATGCGGTAGATCTTCAGCCGGTCGGGGTATCCGCGAATCGTCGAGAGCGTTTCGGGAATGGGATTCGACTTCGCTACTGGCTTCGGTCTTGGTGCTGACAAGCGCGCGACCTACATTGTGCGAGTAATACGGTCCTGAGAGGTACCATACCGTATTACTGCGGATCGCGTAAGTTCTTGATTAGATGGTGGCCAGGGACGGAATCGAACCATCGACACGCGGATTTTCAGTCCGCTGCTCTACCAACTGAGCTACCTGGCCATGCGAGGGCGCCGAGCGAAGGTCGGGGCCTGAAGGCGCGCGACGGCGGGAGACGCCGAAGCGGGCGCGTATTAGAGCGGGCAGCCGGCGAGGCGTCAAGAAAAAGCGTTCACCGGGGACAGGGACTGTCGGCCGGTCGACAAAAGCGCACGCAAATGCCGGCAGCGCCTGTCACGTTTACGGTTCTATACTCGCCGGCCTGTCGGCGCTTGTCCGGCGGGCGAACCCTAGGGTTAACAGGGGTTTGCAACTTTTCGGCGCGGTCGGGCGTTGCTGACGGCGACTCCTTGAGACAAGGACGGCGCTTGGACCAAAGCCTTCACACATTCAAAGGAGTCCTCTTCATGGCAGCGGTGCAGCCGGCAGCCACCCCCCATCAAGACCGATCCCCCGAGCCTCTGGCCTGTCGCTACAGCCGCATCCGCGAAACCTCGCTCGCGATCTGCAAGCCGTTGGAAGTAGAGGATTATGTGGTCCAGAGCATGCCGGATGCGAGCCCGGCCAAGTGGCACCTGGCGCACACCAGCTGGTTCTTCGAGCAGTTCCTGCTGCGGCCGTTGCTGCCCCACTACGCCCCGTTCCATGCCGGGTTCGAGTTTCTGTTCAACTCCTATTATCAGGCCGTGGGCCCGATGCATCAGCGCCCCGAACGCGGCCTGCTGACCCGCCCGACGGTGAAGGACGTGTTCGCGTATCGCCAGCACGTCGATGAGGCGATGCTGAAGCTGCTGGACCTGAAGGGCGAGGACGACGGCCAGCTGAAGCCGCTGGTCAAGCTCGGGCTGAATCATGAACAGCAGCACCAGGAGCTGATGTTTACGGACCTCAAGCACTTGTTCTCGCGCAATCCGCTGCTGCCGGCCTACACGACCAAGCCGGCGCCCGCGACCGAAGTGCGCCTCTCGGCGCCGCTGCAGTTCCTGGAGTTCGAAGGCGGCGTGCGGGAGATCGGCGCCACCGGCAAGCACTTTTGTTTCGACAACGAGACCCCACGTCATCGGGTGCTGGTCGAGCCGTATGCGCTCGGCGATCGGCTGGTCACCAACGGCGAGTACCTGGAGTTCGTGCGCGATGGCGGCTATCGCCGCGCCGAGTTCTGGTTGTCGGATGGCTGGAGCACGATCAACCAGGAAGGCTGGACGCGGCCGTTCTACTGGACGCCGGCGCTCGATGCGGAGTTCACGCTGCGTGGTTTGCAGCCGCTCGATGAGCACGCGCCGGTGTGTCATCTCAGCTATTACGAAGCCGATGCATTCGCCCGCTGGGCCAAGGCCCGCTTGCCGACCGAAGCGGAGTGGGAATTGGCCGCGGAGTCTGTGCCGGTGCGCGGCAATTTGTTACGAACCGATGCGCTGCGCCCGCTGCCGGCGGGCGATCAGCCCGGAATGAAACAAATGTTTGGCGATGTTTGGGAATGGACGGCCTCGCCGTACGTCGCTTACCCCGGTTATCGGCCGGTGGCGGGGGCGCTCGGCGAATACAACGGCAAGTTCATGTGCAATCAGCTGGTCCTGCGCGGCGGCTCGTGCGTCACGCCGGCGGATCACGTGCGTGCCACGTATCGAAATTTCTTTTATCCGCAGGCGCGCTGGCAGTTCATGGGCGTGCGCCTGGCGCGCGACCTGTAATCGAACGTTTTGTTTAGTGTTAGCTGAAGGAAGGGCAATGGCGAAGAAACCGAACACCGTCCCCGCGAAAGCCGCTGACGCGCTCACCGCCACTGTGCTCGAAGGCCTGAAAAAGGAACACAAGGAGCTGTCGCCGGTGTGGTTCTACGACGAGCTCGGCTCGTTCCTGTTCGACAACATCTGCGAGCTGCCGGAGTACTACATCACTCGCACCGAGCTGCAGATCATGCACGGGCACGCGAGCGACATGGCACACGCCATCGGCTCCGACGCGGCGCTGATCGAGTACGGCAGCGGCACCAGCATGAAGACGCGCTTGCTGCTGGATCGGCTGGAGAATCCGCTGGCCTACGTGCCGGTCGATATTTCCCGCGAACATTTGTTTACTGCCGCGGGCTCGCTGGCGAAGGATTATCCGAATCTGCACATCGTGCCGGTATGCGCGGACTTCACGCAGCATTTCGAGCTGCCGAATTTCATTCGCACCGCGTCGCGTCGTGTTGTGTATTTCCCCGGCTCCACGATTGGCAACTTCGAACGCAGCCAGGCACGTGAGCTGCTCGTGCGCATGCGTGAGCTGGTCGGCAAGAACGGCGCAGTGCTGATCGGCACCGACCTGCGGAAAGATCCGCGAGTGCTGGAGCGTGCTTACGATGATGCCGCCGGCGTGACTGCGGAATTCAACATCAACGCGCTTCGTCATTTGAATCGCGAGCTGGGAGCGAACTTCGATCTCGACGCATTCAATCACCTGGCGGTGTGGGTGGAAGATGAGAGCCGCATCGAGATGCACCTGGTGAGCAAGCGCGACCAGATCGTGCAGATCGGCGGAGAAAAGATTCGTTTCGAACGTGGCGAGCACCTGCGCACCGAGTGCTGCCACAAGTACACGCTCGACAGCTTCAACGAGCTGTCCGCCACCGCAGGCCTGGCGGTGAAGCGCGTGTGGACCGATGTGAATCAGATGTTCAGTGTGCAACTACTCGAGCCGGCGCGTCTGCAGTGAGCTCGGGCTGGGCACTGTTTCTCGATGTCGATGGCACGCTGCTGGAACTCGCTGAAACGCCGCAAGGTGTGCACGTCTCCGGCACTCTCAAGGAATTGCTGGAAACAGTTCGCTGGCGGCTCGATGGCGCGCTGGCGCTGGTGAGCGGCCGCAGTCTCGCCAGCCTCGATCAATTGTTCTCTCCACTGCGATTGATCGCATCCGGCGTGCACGGCTGCGAACGTCGCGCCGCGGACGGCATCGTCCTGAGGCCGGAGGTTGATGCAGCGACGATCGCGCGCGTTCGCAACGATCTCGCCGACTTCGTTCGCGGCCACGAAGGCCTGCTGTTGGAAGACAAACATTATGCGGTCGCCCTGCACTACCGACGCGCGCCGCACCTGGAGGACGACGTGTATCGAATCATGGAACAGATGCGCACGTACCTGGGGCCGACCTTTGCGTTGCAAGCCGGCAAGAGTGTCGTGGAGTTGCGGCCCGGTGAGTGGACCAAGGGCACGTCGATCGAATCGTTCATGCGCGAAGCACCGTTCTTGGGACGCACGCCGGTGTTCATCGGCGATGATGTGACGGATGAAGATGCTTTCGCGGTGGTCAACGCGATGAACGGAATCTCGATCAAAGTCGGGCCCGCCGAGGCAACGATCGCCAAATACAGGCTGGGCGGTGTGAGTGAAGTGTTGCGTTGGTTGCAAACAGTGCCGCCGGTCGTCCCGCCGCAGCCCGTTACCTGACGCTCGCCCGCAACCGCGGCGGGTGCCAAGCGTTATCTCCTCATGCAGACGTTCGATTTTCCCTTCGGGATGGAGGAGGAATACTTCCTCGTCGATGCCGCGACCGGCGCGTTGGCCACGCCGGCGCTCGACGATCTCATGCGCGATGCACGCGTCCGGCTCGGTGACATCGTTACAGCCGAGCTGCTGCAATCTCAGATCGAAATCGCATCGCCCATCCTGCACAGCCACGACGAAGCCCGCGAGGTGATGTTCCGAACTCGTCGCGAGCTGAGCGAAGTGATCGCGGAACATGGTCTGAACATCGTTGCCGCCAGCACGCACCCGCTGGGCATCTGGCAGGAGCAGCTGATCACCGAGAAGCGCCGTTACGACAAGCTGGTCTCCGACTTCCGCATCGTCAGCCAGCGCAACCTGGTCTGCGGGCTGCACATTCACGTCGCGATTCCCGAAGGCGTCGATCGCGTCGAAGTCATGAATCGCGCGATGCACTGGCTGCCATTGTTTCTGGCGCTGAGCGCATCCTCGCCGTTCTGGAATCATCGCGTCACCGGGCTGCTGAGCTATCGGCAGGCGCTATACGACGAGTGGCCTCGCAGCGGCATTCCCGATTTCTTTCTCGACAGCGCCGACTACCAGGCATTCGTCGATCGCATGCAGACGGCCGGCGCGATCGCCGATGCCTCTCACTTGTGGTGGGCGATCCGGCCCGCGTTGCACTTTCCAACGCTGGAGCTGCGGATCTGCGATGTTTGCACTCGGCTCGAAGATGCGCTCGCGATCGCGGCGCTGTATCGATGCCTCATCGCTACGCTGATCGCGAATCCAGACATGGGCAAGGCACGCAGCACGCACACACGCCGCCTGATCGATGAGAATCGATGGCGCGCCAAGCGCGACGGCATCAAGGCGGAATTTATATTGGAAACATCCAATACGGTCGTTCCCGTCGCCGATATGGTCGCTCGCTTGCGAGCGGAATGCACAGAGGCGATTGATCGCTTGAACTGTGCCGCCGCGCTCGATCCGCTCGATCGCATTCTCGCCGAAGGCACGAGCGCCCATCGGCAGCTCAAAATTTATAACGACAGTCGCGCGGCCGGCGATGAGAATCCGCAGGCGCTCGAAAAGGTAATCGAGTGGCTGAAGGAAACGACGCTCGCGCCGCCCGCCGGTTAAGCTCGGATGATATGCGCCGCTTCGCGTGCCATCGCGAGTTCCTCATCTGCGCGCACGGCTAACACACGCACGGGCGCCGAATCTTTACTGATCAGCGCGATGGGCCGGTCGGCACTCAGCTTGACGGCTCGATTGCGAGCCTCATCAATCGTGATACCCAGAAATTCCAGCCGCTCCACAGATCGAGCGCGGATCAATGCGCTGTGCTCGCCGACGCCCGCCGTGAACACGAGCACGTCGACGCCGCCCAGCGCGGCTGCATATGCTCCGATGTACTTACGAATTCGATAGGCATAGAGCGCGATGGCGCGCCGACAATCCTCATCACCCGCAGTCGCCCGCTTCTCGATCTCTCGCATGTCATTGCTGCCGGCCAGGCCTTTCAGGCCCGAGTTCTTGTTGAGCAGATCATCCAGCTGCTGGACGTTGAACTCATCGGAACGAAACAACTGCAACAACACGCCGGGATCCAGATCGCCGGCGCGCGTTCCCATCACCAGACCTTCGAGCGGCGTCATGCCCATGCTCGTATCGACGCTCTGCCCGTTCTCGATTGCCGTGACGCTCGCGCCGTTGCCGAGATGACAACAAATGATTCGCAGCCGATCGTTCTTCAGGTACGCCGCGACGCTGCTCGCGACGTGCGCGTGATTGATGCCGTGAAAACCAAAGCGCCGGATCCCGAGCCGCGTGCGGACATCCTTGGCGATGGCGTACTCGCGCGCCTGCTCCGGCAGCGTCGCGTGAAAGGCGGTATCGAACACGACTACATGAGGAATATTCGGCAGCGACTTTCGTGCTTGCCGGATCGCCGCGACCGCGGGCGGGTTGTGCAGCGGCGCTAATACACTCAGCCGATCGATCTCGTTCAGCACGGCATCGTCGAGCAGGGTCGCGGTGTGAAACCTCTCTCCGCCGTGCACGACGCGATGCGCGACCGCTTCGGGTGGCGAGGCGACGCGCTGATATTCGCTCAGCACGTGCTCGACGGCATCTTGAATGCCTTGCAATTGTGCGTGCCCCCAGTCGATTTTCTCGACCTGCACCTCGTGCAGGCGCTGCCCGGCCGCCGCATCGATCAGGGCGCTTTTGACGGAGGAACTGCCACAATTCAAGGCGAGCACACGCATACTGGAAAAATACCACCACCGCGACGGCGCTTGTACACTGCGCTGTCTTCAACGGAGGCTCGCATGCATCGTTCCGCCCGCATCACAAAAATAGTTTGCAGCGCTCTTGCCGTCGTCGCCGCCCCGGCGCTCGCGGATACATCAAAGACCGACGCAGCTGCCAAGGCCGTCGAGCCTCATGTGATCGAATGGCGCCGCCATTTGCACGCTCACCCAGAGCTCAGCAATCGCGAGGTGAAGACGTCCGAGTTCATTGCCCAGCGACTGCGGGCGATGGGGTTGGAAGTGAAAACCGGCATCGGCATGACCGGCGTCGCCGCGCTGATCAAGGGCGGCAAGCCGGGTCGCACGATTGCGTTGCGCGCCGATATGGACGCGCTGCCTGTCACCGAACAAGTGGACCTGCCGTTCAAATCGACGGTGACCAGCGAATTTCGCGGCGAGAAGGTCGGCGTGATGCACGCGTGCGGTCACGACGGGCACGTGGCGATCCTGCTCGGCGTCGCCGAGGCGCTGGTGAAAATGAAAAACGATCTGCCCGGCCAGGTGCTGCTGGTGTTTCAGCCCGCCGAGGAAGGTCCGCCGGAAGGCGAAAGCGGCGGCGCCAAGCTGATGCTCGATCAAGGCCTGTTCAACATCGCCAAGCCCGACGCAATGATCGGTCTGCACGTGATGGCATCGCTGAACACCGGCGTGATCGGTTACAAGCCCGGGCCGATGATGGCCGGCTCCGATGCGTTCGCGATCAAAGTCACGGGCACGCAAACGCATGGCTCGCGGCCGTGGGCCGGCGTCGATCCGATCAGCGCGTCCGGCCAGATCATCACCGGACTGCAGACCATCGTCTCGCGCCAGATCGATATCACGCGTCTGCCGGCAGTTGTCACCATCGGCGCGATCAAGGGCGGCATTCGTTTCAACATCATTCCCGACTCGGTGGAAATGATCGGCACCATCCGCACCTTCGATCGTGACATGCGCGCGGACATCATCAATCGCATGCGTACGACGGCGAGCAAGATCGCCGAGGCCAGCGGCGCGAAGGCCGAGTTGACGATGCGAGCGGAAGTCGAGATTCCGCCGCTGGTCAACGACGAGCAGCTCACACAACGCGCGCTGCCGATCTTCGAGCAACTGGTCGGCAAGGACAAAGTGAAGCTGATCGGTTTGCAAACGGTGGCGGAGGATTTTTCTTTCTACGCGGCGCAGGCGAAGGTGCCGTCGCTGTTCTTCTGGGTCGGCGTCACTCCGCAAGGCACGGATCCGGCGACTGCGCCGTTCAATCACTCGCCGAAATTCTTTCTCGATGAGTCCGGCCTGATCACCGGCATCCGCGCGATGCTGGCCGTGACAACGAACTTCCTCGCTCAATAACCCCTTCGGTGACGCGGCTCCAAAATGCGAGCCGCGTCACAAAATCCACTCCCGGTCTCCCAGCCGTCGCAATATCGCGACGGCTGCGGCTTGCCTGAATGAGCCGCACTGAATGTACTGCGCGTCGCCGCGCTTCCGGTTAGCGGTACCCGCTGGTTCTTTCGATGCCAAAGTGACGGGCGTCGCACCTGCAACACGCCAACCGGTCCAAACCATCCAGTTTTCGCGCAGGGATGCCGTTGACGAGTCCAGGCCGCCGCACGGAGTGGCGATGAAACAATCAAAACATCTACTCGCTGTCATCGCAGGGCAAAGCTCGGTCGTCGCCATCCTGGTGCTGGTGCTGACCCTGGCCGTTGCTGGCGCTCCCATCCTGCAGCAGAAGCAGGTGGTGGCACAGAACATTGGCGCCGAGGTGGCGATCACCAAAGCGTATGCGCTGTCCGAAGCGCTGCTCGTCAACGCCGGCGACAAGCCGCTGGAAACGTTCAACTCAGCGTTCAATGCGCGCCATTTCCCCGGCGCGCTCGATGCCGGCGCCGAGTCGCCAAAAGATGCGACCGCGGCCGCCGCGATTGCCGAGCTGCGCAGGAATCCCGCCACGCCGTTCATTCATTTCTATGACGTCGCCGGATCGCGGCATTTGTTTTATGGCGTGCCGGACCGCAACGGCGGCGCCCTGCTGATCGATCTGCCGATGGAGCGCGAGCAGGCGGTGATCGGCCGCTTCTTCGGCCAGTCGTATCTTTCCTCCAGCACGCTGGGTTATCTGCTGGTCGGCCTGCTGGTCATCGGCGTATTCGGGCTGCGTTTCTACCTGCGCGATCTGATCGCGCTGCCGGCCGATCAGCGCAGCAAGATCGTGCTCAAAGGACTGAACGATCAGAATCGCGGCCGGCGCAACCTGCTGCCATACCTGATCGGCATCTGCGCGCTGGTGTTCGTCGGCGATCTCACCAACGTGATGGATTCGGCGATCGGCATCGGTTACGTGCTCGCAGTCATTCTGGCGCTGTCATCGAATCGTTACTGGCACGTGTCGGCCGTTGCCACGCTCAGCGCCATTTGTCTGCTCATCTCTCCCATCGTGTCGCCGTACAACGGAGGCTGGTGGGCGTTCCTGGAAAGCCACTCGGTCGCGATCTTCGCAATCTTCGTCACCGCGTTCTTCGGGTCGGCGAACTTGCGCAAGTCGCATGCTGAAACATTGGCACTCGCCGAAGCCATGAAGTCTCGCAACGAGACGGCGGCGCTGCGAGCTGCATTGAAGCGCGCGGAAGCCGCGGAAAGCGACAACTACCGCATGATCGATCGCGTGCGCATGGCGAACGAATCCGCTGGCCTGTCGGTCTGGGAATGGGACATCAAGAGCGACCGAGTGATCATCGACGAAGGCGGCCCGCTGATCGAACGCATCGGCGGCCTGCGCGAGCTCGGCGGCTCGGACTACGTCAACAAATTCGTGCATCCCGAAGAGCGGCAGCAATGGCGTGATCTGTATCGCGAGGCGCTGCAAAGTGATCGCAACTCGATGGCGATGCGCTATCGCGTGATCGATGCCGGCGGCCAGCTGCGGCACATTCAATTTCACGGCAGCATCCTGCGCGAGAACGGGCGAGCCGTCAGCGTGCTCGGCATCGACTGGGATGTGACCAAGGAAGAAGAAGCGAAGCTGGAGATCGCTCGCCAGGCCACCGAGCTGAAGGAAGCGCAGGAGAAATTCCAGCGCGCCGTGTCGGGCACGCAGGATGCGCTGTTCGAATTCAACTTGCAGACCGGCGAGATCTGGCATTCGCCGCGATTCCGCGAAATGCTCGGCTACGACGGCACCGAGAACGGCAACGAAGGCCGGCCGGAAGCGTTCGTGCATCCGGATGACGGCGCCATCGTCGGCAAGGCGATGAGCAATCACTTGCAGCGTGGCGTGCCGTACGACATCGAATATCGCTTGCGCAAGAAAGACGGCGACTGGCTGTGGGTGCGCTCGCGCGCCACCGCCGAACGCGATGCCGAGAATCTGCCGATGTGGCTGGCGGGTTCGATTCACGACATGACTGAAGAACGTGAAGCGCGCGTCGCGATGGAGCGCGCCACGCAGCAGGCGGAAGAAGCGAGCCGCGCCAAGAGCACGTTCCTCGCAACCATGAGTCACGAGATCCGCACGCCGATGAACGGCATCATCGGCATGACCGGGCTGCTGCTGGATACGGGACTGGATCGCGTGCAACGCGACTATGCCGAAACCATTCGCGCCAGCGCCGATTCGCTGCTGACCATCCTCAACGACATTCTCGACTTCTCGAAGATCGAGGCCGGCAAGCTCGACATCGAAACCCTGGAGCTGGACATGCGCTCCAACGTCGACGATGTCGGCTCCATCATGGCGTTCCAGGCCGCGGCCAAGAGCCTGGAGCTGGTGGTGAACGTGCGGCCGGAAGTGCCCGAGCGTGTGTTCGGCGATCCGCAGCGCATTCGTCAATGTTTGCTCAACCTGGTCGGCAACGCGATCAAGTTCACCCAGACCGGCGAGGTGGTGCTGGAAGTTTGTTTGCTCGGCCGGCAGAACGGCCGCGCGCTGGTGCACTTCGAAGTTCGCGACACCGGCATCGGCATTCCGCGCGACTCGCTCGACCGGTTGTTTCAACCGTTCACGCAGGCGGACTCGTCGACGACGCGTCGCTTCGGCGGCACCGGCCTCGGCCTGTCGATCGTGCGCAAGCTGGTGGAAATGATGGGCGGCCAGACCGGCGCGCAGAGCGAAGTCGGCAAAGGCTCGACGTTCTGGTTCACGTTGCCGCTGGAAGAGCCGGCGGGCGAATCGGAAGCTCCGCGCATCGTCCATTACGCGCAGGGCGGCCGGCGCATTCTGCTGGTCGACGACAACGACACCAATCGTCGCGTGCTCGCGAGCCAGATGATTCACGCCGGCTACAGCGTCGAGACTGCTGCGAATGCCGAGCAGGCGTTGATGATATTGCGCTCCGGCCACGGGCCGTTCGATGTCGTCGTGCTGGACTACCAAATGCCGGACATGGACGGCGCGATGCTCGGCGAGCACATCATGAAGTCGCGGGACATCGCACCGACTCGACTGATGCTGCTGACCTCGCTCGATCGCTCCGGCGACATGCAACGTTTCGCAGACATCGGCTTCTCGGCGTATCTCACCAAGCCGGTGCGCACTCGCGAGCTGCTCGATTGTTTGAATCGCGCGCTGTCGCGCGAGGCGCAGGACTGGCACATGCACAGCCAGCCGATCATCACTCGCGGCACGCTGGTCGCGAACGAAGTCAAACGCGCCTACACCGGCCGCGTGCTGCTGGTCGAAGACAACGCGATCAACCAGCGCGTCGCACGTCGGTTCCTGGAGCGCCTGGGCTGCGAAGTTCAGGTGGTCGGCGACGGCAAGCAGGCGGTCGACGCGTTCCAGCGCAACTCGTACGGCTTCATTCTGATGGACATGCAGATGCCGGTGATGGACGGCATCGAAGCCACGCGGCTCATTCGTGAGATCGAAGGCGGCACTCGTCACACGCCGATCGTCGCGCTCACCGCGAACGCCATGATGGGCACGCTGGAACGCTGCCTCGGCGCCGGCATGGATGACTATCTCACCAAGCCGCTGGATATCTCACGTTTGCAGGACGTGCTGGACCGGTTCATGGAAGCGGTGACGCCGATTCCCACGCGCCAGCGCATCGAGGAGCAGGAGAACGATCTGGACAATGCGAT
>CAMLEO010000018.1 GCA_946478975.1 uncultured Steroidobacter sp. | reverse complement strand
GCGGATCCTGCAAGCGGCGCGCGATGGACACCGCGCCACGCAAGCTGACGTCGAGATCCGGGAACTCCTTCGCCGCGAGCGCGGACGCGGAATACACCGAAGCGCCCGCTTCCGAGACGACGATTTTCGTGAGCTTCAGCTCCGGATGCGCCTTGATCAGGTCGCCTGCGAGCTTGTCAGTCTCGCGCGAGGCCGTCCCGTTGCCGATGCTGATGAGGTCCACATTGTGCTTCTGCGCGAGCAGGGCGAGATGCGCGATCGTGCGGTCCCACTCGTTACGCGGAGCGTGCGGATACACGGTCGCGGTGTCGAGCAACTTGCCCGTGCGGTCCACGATCGCGACCTTCACGCCCGTGCGCAGGCCGGGGTCCAGACCCATCGTCGCACGCGGACCCGCCGGCGCGGCAAGCAACAAGTCGTGCAGATTGCGGGCGAACACGCGGATCGCTTCTTCTTCCGAACGCTCGCGCAACGCCGTCAGCAACTCGGCTTCCAACTGCCACGCGAGTTTCACCTGCCACGTCCAGCGCACCGTCTGTAGCAACCAGGCGTCCGCAGGCTGTTTGCGATCGGCGATGTTGAAACGGGCGGCGATCTTCTGCTCGCACGAATTAAATGGTGGCTGTCCAGAACTGGGAGGCGGCTGCATGTCCTCCGGCAGCTTCAACGTCACCTTCAGCAGCTCTTCCTTTCTTCCGCGGAACAGCGCCAGCGCGCGGTGGGAAGGAATGTTTTTAATTGGCTCGTTGTAAGCGAAGTAGTCGCGGAACTTGGCGGCCGCTTCTTCTTTGCCCTCGGCGACCGTCGACACGGCAACGCCGTTGTCCTGCAAGTGAGTGCGCACGTTGGCGAGCAGCTCGGCGTCTTCCGCGAATTGCTCGATCAGGATGGTGCGCGCCCCTTCGAGCGCGGCTTTCACATCTGGCACGCCGGGGTTCTTGTCGCCCTCTTTGTTCGTGAACTCAGGCTTGAGGTACTTCGCAGCCTCGGCCTCTGGATTGAGCGAACGATCCGCGAGCAACGCCTCGGCCAGCACGTCGAGGCCGGCTTCGCGCGCGATCTGCGCCTTCGTGCGGCGCTTGGGCTTGTAGGGCAAATACAAGTCTTCCAGGCGCTGCTTGGTGTCCGCGGATTCGATCGCCTTGCGCAGCTCCGGTGTCAGCTTCTTCTGCTCCTCGACGCTGGCAAGAATGGCCGCGCGACGCTCTTCCAACTCGCGCAGATACGACAGCCGTTCCTCCAGCGTGCGCAGCTGCGTGTCGTCGAGGCCGCCGGTCGCTTCTTTACGATAACGCGCGATGAACGGCACGGTGGCGCCTTCATCCAGCAGCGCCACGGCGGCGGCGACTTGCTGCGGTTTGCACGACAGTTCGGCGGCAATGCGGGATTCAATCGGCGGGAGCATGCGTGGTCGGTTCCCTAACGTCGACAGGAGGCAGATTCGAAGGCGCGCACTATGAAGAACCCACCCCGCGGCGACAAGGCTTGAGATTCCGCGGCGACTGGCGTAAGCCCCGCCGCGCGCGCTGTTCAGGAGATGGATGTCCAGGAATGGGCCGTTCAGGAGGGTGGCTGTCCAAAAATGGCGTCCGATACGTGGGTGTCCGGAAATCTTTCGGGGCGTGGGTGTCCAGAAATCTTCCCAGAGGGTGGGTGTCCAGAACGCAAAGATCTGTCATCCCCCTCCCCAGCCCCTAATCCCCACCCGCTACACTCCAACCGCTCGACCACAATCCGGACCGTGGGGGATGCTCGCCGTGCTTACACAACCCATAAAGCTTGTTTTTGCCACTCTGGCGCTATCGTCCCTGACCCTCGCCGCGCAGGCGCGCGACCTGTCCTTACCCGACACCAAACCCGAAGCCGCAGGCTTCTCCTCCGAGCGCCTGAAAAAGCTCGACGCCGGCCTGCAGACCGTGGTCGATAGCAAACAACTGGCGGGCATTGCGACGGTGGTGGTGCGCCATGGGCAGGTCGTGCACCAGATGACGCACGGGATGGCGGACATCGCGGCCAACGAGCCGATGCGCATGGACAGCATCGTGCGCGTTTATTCGATGACCAAGCCGATCACCGGCACTGCGATGATGATGTTGTATGAGGAAGGCAAGTGGAAACCTTCCGATCCGGTCTCCAAGTACATTCCGGAATTCAAAGATCTGAAGGTGTACAGCGGCACCGGTGCCGACGGGCAGCCGACGTTCGAGGCGCCGAAACATGCGCCGACGATGGGCGAGCTGATGTCGCACACGGCCGGCTTCACTTACGGCGCGTTTGGGAATACGCCGGTGGACAAGTTGTATCGGCAGGCGAGCCCGCTCGGCGCGCCGTCGCTGCAGGAGTTCATCGACCGCATGGCGAAGCTGCCGCTGTTGTATCAGCCGGGCGAAGGCTGGACGTACAGCGTCGGTGTGGACATCCAGGGGTACCTGGTGGAAAAGCTGTCCGGCAAGCCGTTTCCCGATTTCCTGCGCGAGCGCATCTTCGAACCGCTGAGCATGAAGGACACCGCGTTCTATGTGCCCAAAGAAAAGATGCCGCGGCTGGCGACCATCTATTCGTGGAGCGCCGACGCGTTGACCCCGATGCCGCACGATCCGAATGTGAATTCTCCGCCGGGACTGCCGTCCGGCGGCGGCGGATTGTATTCGACGGCGGCGGACTATCTGCGCTTCGTGCAGATGCTCGCGAACAAAGGTGAGCTCGACGGCAAGCGCCTGCTCGCGCCGGGCACGGTGAAGTTGATGGCATCGAACCTGGTGCCCGATTCGGTGAAGGAAGCGCGAAAGTTCGGGATTGGCATTTACCGCGCGCAGCCGGGTTATGGCTTCGGTTACGACGTCGCGATCCTGGAAGAACCCTTGCGACTTGGCAGCACCGCCGGCCAGGGCACGTTTTTCTGGGATGGCCTGGCGGGCACGTGGTTCTGGATCGATCCCACCAACGACGTGGTGTTCCTGAGCATGATCCAGATTCGCGGCGGGCCGGCGGGCGTGCCGAACCTGGAAGAGTATTCGCGCCAGCTGACGTACCAGGCGCTGGTCGATCCGTCGAAGTAACTCATCGTCGACAGCGGGAGCACAAAGCAAGTGCTCCCGCTGATTTCAACAACGATCCCAACAACTAGAACTTCTGCCCGAACTTCACCCCGAACGTGCGTGGCTGATTGGTCACGATGTACGGCTTGGAGCACATCTCTTCACGGCACTGCGCGAAGCGCGTGATGTCCGCACGTTTGTCGAAGGCGTTGTTCAAGAACACTTCGACGCTGAACCTTCGGTCGCCGATGCCGGCCGACAGATCGGCGAGGCCGTAAGCGCGGTTCTCGCCCAGCACTGCGGTGTCGTAGGGAAGCAAGGCCGAGCGCGTTGCGCCTTGATACATCAGCGCCGCTTGCATGAACGCATCGTACTCGCCGATCTCGAAGCGATAGCGCCCGGTCACGTTCGCTTTGTACTTCGGCACCACCGGAAGCTGCGTGCCGCTGCGAGCACGGCGCGGCAATGTGACTTCCTGCGTCCTCGGGTCGGTGGCGAAGCATTGGTCGAACGGCACCTGCTCGCCCGATGGCGTGACCAGCTCGCAGAAATTTTCCGTGAGCTCGGCGTTGAGCAACGACAGGCCGCCTGAGATCAGCAGTTGTTCCGTCGCCGCCCAGTCGACATCGGTCTCCAGGCCCTTGATGCGGGCACCGCCGGCGTTGGTGATATTCGTCAGGCCGTTCTCGCCGGTGAACGAGTACTGGAAGTCGTTCCAATCGAGCACGAACAACGCACCGTTGAAGCGCACGCGATTGTCGAGCCAGCTGGTCTTCCAGCCCACTTCGTAGTTCTTCAAATAATCGGCATCGTACGGCGGGAATGTGCCGCGACGATTCACGCCGCCGGGCCGGAAGCCTTTAGAGAAGGTCGCGTACACCAACCGCGCATCGTCGAAGCGGTAGGTGAGATTGATCTTCGGTGTCACGCCGTCTTCGTCGACGGACTTGTCGAGGTTCTTACAAGGCGCGGTTCCCACGGACGTGTAAGGCGGCGACCAGTGAGAGCGATCGCCAGCCACGTCGCCTGCAAGCGCGCTGCACAGCGCCTCGCCGCTTCTGCCGTTGGTGCTGAAGCCGTCGCCATACCCGAAGAAGCCCGCGAGCGAATTTTTCGCTTTGAACCAGCGCGCGCCGCCGGTCATGGTCAGCTTCTCGGTGATATCGAAGCTCAACTCGCCGAACACCGCGTAATCGCGATCGATGCGCTCCTGCTCGGTGAGCCAGATGGTATCGCTCCAACCCGTCACTTCGTATTGGGCGGTCAGGTCGTCGATCAGATAGCGCTGCTCGATGCCGTGCTTCTGCCGCTGATAGAACAGGCCGCCGACGAAGCGCGTGCGCTGATCGCTCGGCGTGGAGAAGCGCAGCTCGTGGCTCTGCCGCTTGTAACGATCCTTGCCTTTGATGTACTGCGTGGGGTCGATCAGATCGCCGTTGTCGTTGTACAGCACATAGTTGTAAACGATGTCGTAGAACAACGAGTAATCGGAGTAGTCCTGCTGCGTGTCGACGTCTCGTTGCAGATACGAGCCGGCATACACCACGTCGAGGTTCGCGATCTTGCCTTCCACCGTCAGCGCGGCCTGCGTCCAGCGATCGTCCGAGCTCTCGGGCCGATAGCGGGCGACTTTCAAGTCGCCGATGCTGGGATCGTAGGCGAACGCGCCATTGGATTTTTGTTTCTGACTCATCAGCGTCGGCGTGATCGTCCAACTATCGTTCAAGTCGACGCGCAGCGCGGCGCGGGCACCGTAAGTGTCCACATCGTTGTAATCGTTCTTGGCGCGCCCGCCGTTGTTGATGGTGATGCCCGCCGTTGGATAGGTACGATCGCGAGCTACGTTATCGATGTAACCTGCATCATGTTTGCTCCAGCCGACCAAGCGGATCGCGGATCGGTTGCCGAGCGGCAGGTTCGCGAAACCTTCGGCCACGTAGCCGGTCTCGCTGTCCACCAGGTTGCCTTCCAGATCGTAACCGGCGGAGAACTTCTCCAGCTCCGGCTTGTTGGTGATGATGCGAATCGTGCCGGCCTGCGAGCTTGCGCCGTACAGCGTACCTTGCGGTCCTGCCAGTGCTTCAACACGCGCGATGTCATAGATGTGCACATCGAGCGCGCCTTGAATCGTCGTGATCGGCTGCTCGTCGAGATAGATGCCGACGCTCGGCAGCGAGCCCGAGTGATTGCCGTTGTCGCCGCTGCTGACGCCACGAAAGAACACGCGCGAGAAGCCCGGGCCGGCCGATGTATAGGACAAGCTCGGCAGGAACTTCGCGTAGTCATCGAAGTCGGTGACGTGCAATTCCTCCAGCTTCTGCGTTCCCAACGCGGTGATGCTCAACGGCACGTCCTGCAGATTCTCCTGCCGCTTTTGTGCGGTCACGACGATCTGTTCGAGCACCGGCGACGTTTCTTCCGCCGCATTCGCGTGCGGCGTCGCTATGGTCAGCGCTGCGGCCAGGGGCCCGGCGGCGGGCATCCTCCGCAGCGCCGTCCAGAGAGCCTTACGAAGGGATATTCGACTGTCACTCATCTCTCCATCTCCCCTGTTGTTGTCACGCTGACGCAAGCGCGCAGCGCGTGGAAATTCACGATCTCAAGCCGTTGCGGCATCGAATTGCGGCACGTTCGGATAGAGCTGCAACACCGGACCCAGCGCCTGTTTGAGCGGATCGAGCCACGGCTCGTAGTGATGCCAGTGATCGACGGCCTGCCGATAGATCGGCTGGCGCACCTGCTCCGAGCTCGCCGTGCGCACGGCGCGATCGTTCTCGTAGAAGCGCAGGCAGCGCTCGTCGAACGGCAGGCCGCAGTAGTCGAGCAGCCGACGCACTTCCCCTTCGGTGTCGTCGACCATCGATTCGTAAATCACTCGATGCACGCGGCCCGGCAGTACCGCGTCGAAATGCGCCATCAGCTCCACGTAGTCGTAGTAGTACCGCCCGATCTCTTCGAGCCCGTACGTAAAGTTCTGGCCGCGGGCAAAGTGTTGTTTGAAACCTGAGAAACAGCAGCCGAGCGGGTGGCGCCGCGCATCGATGATCTTTGCGTTCGGCAGCATCAGTTGAATCAAGCCGATGTGCGCGAAATTGTTCGGCATCTTGTCGATGAAGAACGGCGCGCCGGACTTTCTCTGGATCCTCGTATTCTCCAGGTAGTGTTCGCCGAGCTCACGCGCTTGGTCCGGCGTGAGATCGGCGAGCACTTCGGGATATTTCGAGTGCGCACCCCGCAGGCGGGGCCCGCTGATACTGCGCGCGATGTCGATGATGTCCGGCAGTTCCATCGTGCCTTCCACCAGCGGATGGCTGGAAAGAATCTGTTCCAGCAATGTCGAGCCGGCGCGCGGCAAGCCGACGATGAATATTGGATCGGGCGCGGCACTGCCCCAGTCTTTGCGCTCGGCGAAGAACTCCGCGGTCAACAAACGTTTGGAACGTTGCACGTGCTGCGCGTTCTCGTCGGCGTCGTAATAAATCAGCGCGCGGCGCAGTTTATTGCCTCGTTCGTAGTGCTCGAACGAGTGTGCATAGTCGCCCGCATCTTCGAGCGCCTTGCCGAGTGAAAAATGAAAATGGAAACGGTCTTCGTCGTTGATGACATCACGGCGCAGCTGGGCCTGCATCGCCGCTACGTCGGCGTCGCTGAAACGAAACGTTTTGAGATTGGCGAGGCTCCAGTATGCCTCGCCGAGATTGGGCGCCAGCTCGATGGCGCGGCGATAAGTTGAAACGCATTCGCCCTGGCGGCCTGCCGTCTTGAGCGCATGGCCATAGCTCATCCAGACTTTGGCGTTGCGCGAGTAGTCCTTCAGCACCTCGGTATAGATTTGCAGCGAGCGCTCGTACTCGCCGGCCCGGCCCAGCACCGCGGCTTGCAAGTTGCGATAGCCCGGGTTGCGAGGATCGCTGGCCAGCAGCAGCTCCAATTGTTCCAGCGCTTTTGCCAGCTTGTTCTGTCGATGCAGAACATATGCGTAGTTGTGACGTGCGCCGAGAAAGCTCGGGGCGAGTTCGAGACAACGATCGAGCAACAGCTCCGCATCTTGATAACGGCCGAGCCGCGCAGCCACTTCGGCCAGCATGCGAATCGCCGCGACGTCGGTCGGGCGTTCTTTTAAATGTTCGCGCAGCAGCGCTTCGGCGACGGCGATCCGGTTTTCGCACAGCGCCGCGCCCGCTTCGAGCAGTCGGGGATCGCGTGTGGAGTAACGAATGTGTTGCGCATACGCTTGGTCGGCGCCTTGCGCATCGCCGGCAGCGGTCAAGTGATCCGCCAGCGCGCGCCATGCATCGTGCAGATCCGGCTTGAGTTCGAGAGCACGACGCAGCGCCGTTACGGCTTCATCACCTTTGCGATCGGCGCCGAGCGAAAGTCCCAGCTCATAATGAGCCGCCGCCCAGCGCGGCTGTTGAGCCGTCAGCGCAGTGAGAATGTTTACGGACTCCGCCGCCTCGCCTGCAGAGCGGCGCGCGACTGCGAGCAGCAGCTGTGCCATGGGATGGCCCGGCACTGCTTTGAGAATTTCCAGCGCCTGCTCGGCCGCCGCTGCCGGGTCTTGCCGGAGCAGCCGCGCCGTATGTTCCAGGGCTACATCCAGCGTTCCGACGGGGTCTGGTGTCGCGCTCATTCGTTCGTTGGCCAGTGACAACGCGTGTCGCTGCACGGATCATAACGCCGCCCGCGCCTCGCGCGGCAACTCGCTTTCGCTTGGGTTATCGACGAGCCGCTATGTCCGCCGCAACGTTCAGCTTTTGCATCGACACACTCGCGAGCCCGATCGGCGAGATGCTCGTGGTCGTCGACGAGCAGCAGCGTCTGCGCGCATTGGGATGGGCCGATCTGGAAGATCGGCTGCAGCGGCAGCTCGCCGCTTCGTATGGCAGCGCTCTGAGGCTGCGGTCCGGGCCGGCGTCGGCCGCGATTCGTGAAGCTTTGCACGCGTATCACGAAGGCAAGTTGGATGCCATCGATACAATTCCCGTGGAAACCGGCGGCACGGCCTTTCAACGCGCGGTGTGGGAAGAACTGCGGCGCATTCCCGCCGGCACCACATTGAGCTATCGCGAGCTCGCAATACGCATCGACCGCCCCAAAGCCGTGCGCGCTGTCGGTCATGCGAACGGTGCCAATCCCATCTGCGTAGTCGTGCCGTGTCATCGCCTGGTCGGCAGCGATGGCTCGTTGACCGGCTACGGCGGCGGCCTGCACCGCAAGCGCTGGCTGCTGGATCACGAAGCGAGCGCGCAAGGTATGACGATCTGATAGATTGCGGCGCTTCGTCGGCAGGACACCCTACGAATGGCGCCTCGCAAACATTTCTTTCTGGCTCTGTCGTGCGTAGTGATCGGCGCGTGCGCGACACCACCGCAATCCAAAACATCTAAACCCGAAGCAACTGCCGCGACTCCGCCGTCGGCAACGCGGGCTCCGTTTGCTTCAACGTATACAATTCCCAGCTCGACGCCGACGTTGATCCGCGGCGCGACCGTGCTCACCGGCACGGGCACACGCATCGACAACGGCGATGTGTTGATCGTCGACGGGAAAATCGCCGGCGTGGGCACGCAGCTCACCGCTCCGGCGGGCGCGACGGTGATCGACGCCAAGGGCCGCTGGGTCACGCCGGGATTGATCGACGTGCACTCACACCTCGGCGTGTATCCAAGCCCGGGCGTCAGCGCACATAACGACGGCAACGAAATGGTCGATCCGGTCACGCCGAATGCGTGGGCCGAACACGCGATCTGGCCGCAGGATCCCGGCTTTGAGGCCGCGCTCGAAGGCGGCGTCACCAGCATGCAGATCCTGCCCGGCTCGGGCAATCTCATCGGCGGCCGCGGCGTCACCATCAAAAACGTGCACGCGACCACCTATCAAGCGATGAAATTTCCCGGCGCGCCGCAGGGCTTGAAGATGGCCTGCGGTGAGAATCCCAAGCGCGTCTACGGCAGCAAAGGCAATGCGCCGATGACGCGCATGGGCAACGTCGCCGGTTATCGCCAGGCGTTTGCGGATGCGCAGGCATATCGCGAGAAGTGGGACAAATATCGTCGCGAGCTGGCCGCGTACGAAAAGAAACACAGCGGCAAGACCCCGGCTGCCAAGAAGAAAGACGGCGACGACGATCAGCCGCCCTCGCCCCCCGAGCGCAGCCTGAAAATGGAAACTCTGGTCGGCGCCATGAACGGCGAGATCCTGGTGCACATCCACTGCTACCGCTCCGATGAAATGGCCATCATGGTCGATATGTCGAAAGAGTTCGGCTTCAAGATCGCCGCGTTCCATCACGCCGTGGAAGCTTACAAAGTCGCCGACATGCTGGCGCAGGAAGGCATCTGCGGCGCCGAGTGGGCCGACTGGTGGGGCTTCAAGATGGAATCATTCGATGGCGTGCAGGAAAACCTCGCGCTCACCGACATGCCTAAGAACGGCTGCGCCATCGTGCATTCCGATTCGCCCGAAGGCATTCAACGTTTGAATCAGGAAGCGGCCAAGGCCATGACTCGCGGCACGCGGCTGGGGCTGGATATTCCACGCGAGCGAGCCGTGAAGTGGCTGACGGCGAACCCCGCGAAGGCGCTGGGCATCGATAAAGTCACCGGCACGCTGGAGAACGGCAAGATGGGTGACGTGGTGATCTGGAACGGCGATCCGTTCAGCGTTTATGCGCTCGCGGACCAGGTCTTCATCGACGGCGCCAAGGTGTACGACCGCGCCAATCCGCCGGCCAGGCCCGCGTCGGACTTCCTGCTCGGCCAGTAAGGAGCACACCAATGAAAACACTGATCGTTTCTTTGCTCGCTCCGTCGTTGTTTGCACTCGGCGCACACAGCGCGTCCGCGCAGGATATTTTGATCCGTGGCGCGACGGTTCACACCTTGACTGCGAAAGGCACGCTCACGAATGCGGATGTGCTGATTCGCGACGGCAAGATTCACTCGGTCGGCACCGGCTTGTCCGCCGATGGCGCGACGACGGTCGAAGCCAAAGGTCGTGAGCTCACGCCCGGAATGTTTGCTGGCTTGTCCAACCTCGGCATTCAAGAAGTGCAGGCCGAAGGCGTCACCGACGACTCGACGCTCGCGCTCGGCGCGCCCGCCTACGAGATGCAGTGGCGTCCGGAGTTCGATGTCACAACGGCATACAACGGCCGCTCGGTCCTGATTCCCGTCACACGCATCGAAGGCATGACCTGGACGGTGCTGTCGCCGAACCTGGCTGAGAGCGGCAGCAATTTCCTCGCCGGTCAAGGTGCCGCGGTGACGCTCGATGGCCGGCAGGAGGCGGTGCTCGACGGCAGCCGCTCGCTGTTCATCGATCTCGGCGGCACGATCAACGATCGCACCGCCGGCAGCCGCGCCGCGCAGTGGATGATTCTCGAACAGGCAGTGAACGAGACTCGCACTCGCCCGAGCGGCGAGCAGGCGCTGATGCATCCGCTGGGACGCGAAGTGTTTGCTCGCTATCTCGCCGGCGGTCGCGTCGTGTTCAGCGTGAATCGCGCGGCGGACATTCTCAAGACGCTCGCGTTCTCCAAACGTTATGGCATCAAGCCTGTCATCGTCGGCGGCGCGGAAGCCTGGGTGGTTGCGGACCAGCTCGCTGAAGCGAAAGTGCCCGTGATCCTCGACGCGCTGGTCAACCTGCCGGAGTCTTTCGATCAAGTCGGTGCACGACTCGACAACGCTGCGTTGTTGAACAAAGCCGGCGTGAAGATCGCGTTCACGCACTTCGCCGAAAGTCACAATGCGCGCAAAGTGCGCCAGGTCGCCGGCAACGCCGCGGCTCACGGCCTTCCCAAAGATGCCGCGCTCGCCGGCCTGACGAGCAATCCCGCCGAGATCTTCGGCTTGAGCGCCTCTCGCGGCCACATCGCCGCCGGCCAGGCCGCCGACGTCGTGCTCTGGAGCGGCGATCCGCTGGAAGTCACCAGCGTCGCCGAGCAGGTCTGGATCAACGGCCGCGCCATCGAAATGCGCTCGCGCCAGCAGGAGCTGCGCGATCGTTACTTCGAACGTTTGAAACAAGCGCAGCGCTGACGCGAGGAACGCGAAACATTGCGAATGTGTGACCGCCGCACAGTCTGCGATTCGTAATCGCTTAAACTGCGCGGCTTCGCAATGTTTCTCGAGGATGAGTCGATGCGGACTTTATGTGCGGCCCTGTGCCTGGCGCTGTGTTCGACGGGTGCGGTCGCGGCGGATTATGGAATTGGGGTCTCGGCCCGCTCGAACGACGGCTGGATCTATGTGCCGATCGACGTCAGCCCGAGCTTCCGCATCGAGCCGTCGGTGCGTTATATGTCGAATGAGACATCGCAGACCAACACCTCCTCGGACGGCGACAGTTTCAAGGAAGATGTCGACAACCTCGAATTCGGCGTCGGCCTGTTCCGGCTTGCCAAGATCGCCGACTCTGCGCGCATCTATTACGGGCTGCGCGCTTCGTACGTGACGCTCGACGGCACGCGAACCTACACCAATACTTACTTTCCGGGCTACACGGTCGTCACTCGCAGCGAGACCTCGCAGGATGGCTATCGCATCGGGCCGGCGATCGGCTTCGAGTATCAGTTCGGCGAGCACTTCTCGGTAGGCGGCGAAGCCAACTATACGTTTGTCGATGTCGACGGCGACCTGAAGTCGACGACGTCCGGCAGCACCACCGTGATCCGTGGCAACATCGAACAGAAAAGCAGCGGCACCGACACGCAGCTGATCTTCCGCTATCGTTTCTGATGAGTCTTACAGGCGATTGAATATCGCCCGCAGCTCCTTCGCGTGCCTGCTGTGATTGAGCACGCGGCGGGCTTTGAGCCAGCTCGCGAGCTCCGCATCGGTACGATGCTCCAGTAACCAGATCGAACACGCGGCGACGATCGAGAAGCCGCGCATCAGGACGATGGGCGCGTCGGAAGCATTGGGCTCCGACTGCTGCACGCCGTCCCAGTACCGGCTCACCAGGTCGGCACGTGCGACCAGCGTTTGTTCGATCCACTCACGCGTGACCTGCGCGAGCTGCAAGTACCTCGTCATATCCTGCGTATTGGCCCAGCCCTCGGGCAACTCATAACCGCGCTCGGCGACATACTTCGACTCGAACTCCTGCACGGCGGGGCCGCGCAGGAGTGCGAGAACATCATCGAAAGAAATGCTGGCCTGGGGCATGCCTACTTGAACACTTTGACGCGAACCGTCCCGGCCGGCAGGCCCACTGCAGCAGCCTCCCGGTTGAGCAGCATGATGCGCACTGTGTTTGCAGCGGAGACATGCGCACTGATCATGACGTTGTTGGCTCCAATCTGATCGAAGGACGCGCTGCACGTATCGCCAGCCACAGCGCCCGGCACGCTGACGTTCACAGCGCTCACCGCGTTGCTGGCGATCGAACCTGGATTCCACGTCGTGCTGGCTTGTAGCGCACGCGCGGTGATGCAGGAGGGCGCATAAGATTCGGTGATCTTGCCGGCGGCCGGATCGTTGTTGAACTCGCAGAACGTCGTCGTGGTGCCGACAAAGACCGCCGTCTGGGTCGAGCCGATGTCCGAAAAGCGGTTCATCGCGAACACGACGTTTTCGTTCGGGTGCGAGATGTTATTGATGTTGCAAACATTGCTGCTGGCGGCGTGAATCACGTTCTCCATCACGCACAAGCGGCGGTTGGCATCGCCCGAGTTGGCCGCAATGGCAGCCTGCGCCCAGCGCTCGATGTAGTTGCCGCAGATCCATACGCCTTCGGAGCCGTTCAACTCGATGGCCTTGTTGCCGTTGTCCGAGCCTTCGAAGTTGTTGCCGGTGATCACGACGTTCTGCGCGCGGTCGACGCTGACGCCGATGAAAGCCGCCTGGCCGTTGCCGATCACATCGTTGTTCGGACCGAAGATGCCGTGATTGCAGCCGACGTAGCTGCCGCCGTCCAGCTCCGACAGCAGCTTTACGCCGACCGCCTGGATGGCTTCGAAGTAGCAGTGCTCGACCTTCCAGTTGAAACAATGCAGGAGCTCGATGCCGAACGCGCCGGTGCCGGTGAAATTCCGGAAAGCGCAGTCGCGCACCACCACCCAGTTCACCCGCGCAAAATACAAAGCGCCGAGCGCGGCTCCCGAGCCCTCGAAGCCGATGCCTTCGATTCGGGTATGCGCCTGGCTGGTCGTGTGAGAATTGGTCGCGGCCGTCACGCTGACGCCGGTGAATGCCCCGTTGACCTGGATCTTGGACACCAGGCGCCCGACGCCCTTGAGGCTGGTATTGAACGGCAGCGCCAGCGCGCGAGTGATGATCCACGTGCCCGCCGGCACGAAGATCTGCCCCGCTTCGACGCTGGCAACGGTGATCGCGCTCTCGAACGCGGTGGTCGCGTCGCTGATCGTCGCGCCATAGCGTCGTATATCTAACGGCGGGTACTGACTATCGGTTGGAGTAATGCCCGCCGTGATCTCGGCAGGACTGCGCGGGTAGCAAGGCGGCGTGCAGGTTTGTGCTTCGCTGGTCTTGGGCAGCAACATGGCGCCCGCGACCGATCCCAACAACACACCGGAAAGTTCTCGTCGACGCATTTTTCAGACTTCCTTTGTCCACGGTTTGTTTACGTTTCAATAGAACCCGAAACGATACAAGGCACCGACCGTCCACAGCGCGACTGGATCGCTGCCTACTTCGTAGTGTGTCCAGCTGAGCGTCGCGCTGAGATCGTGGATGACCGCTATTTCCAAACCCGCGCCGAAGAAATTATCCGAATCGCTGCTCGACTTGCGCACCTGGGCGCGTTCGCTGTCGCTCCACAGGCCGGAGATGCTCGTGTTCTCGCGCCAGAAATATTTGCCGCCGTGGACATCCACGGAGACGCGCTCGCTCACCGGCACTTTGAATTGCAGGCCGACGTCGACACCGCGGATCCGTTGCATGATGACGCGTTCGAAATCCGGGATCAGGTCGTAGGCCACGGCGCTCTGGACCGGCCGCGTTTGCGATTCGCCGAGGTCGGTGTAGCCGACGTGGACGGCGAGGTAATCGGTGAAGCGATATCCGGTGAACACGCGCCAGCCGAATCGATTGGAGCCGCCGACGGTGGCGGCCATGTCATAACTCATGGGGCTGGGATCGGTGGCCCATCGGGCGGAATCGACCGGCTGGCTGCTGGCCTGGCTCCTCGCCTGGCCCAGCTGCATGCCCAGCGACCAACGCGACGAAACATCATCCGCGCAAGCCGCCCCCGAGACGAGGGCAGCCAGCGAAATCAACAGCGCGCCGTTTGTCACTACCAACCCTCCTGCCCCCGGACTCCCCGGGAACATTCCGGCGCGAAGCATATCGCAACCTTTCGTTCAGGCAGCGTTCCTGAACCGCCAATCGCTTGCACCCTGACGGTACGTCAACCACGCGCCAGCTGCGGCGTTATCTCTCCCGACGGCTCACACTAAAGGAGACCCCTGATGCTTCGCATGCTTACGGCCGCCGCCCTGCTCTCGCTGCTCAGCGCGCCCTCGATGGCGCAAGGAATGCGACAAGGCGGCGAAGGAATGTTCGAACGCGCCGATGCCAACAACGACGGCTCGGTGACCAAGGAAGAGTTCATCGCCGCGCGCGGCCAGCAGTTCGCCAAGCTCGACCGCAACTCCGACGGCTACCTGGACAGCAGCGACATGCCCAAGCGCATGGCCGAGCGTCGCAAACAAAACGGCGGCGGCGAGATGCACGGCGGGCAGTTCGACGCCGACGGCGACGGCAAAGTCAGCAAGGAGGAATTCATCAACGGCCCGACCACGCTGTTCGACCGCGCCGATACCGACAAGAACAACGTGCTGGACGCGAAGGAACTGGCGGCCGCCAAAGAAGCGGCAAAAAAAGCAGTTGAAGAACGACGCGCCCGCAAGCAGCAGTAGTAAACAAACGGCGACGCCCGGCCCGCACCGGGCGTCGATGGGAGATTGACGATGTGCTCGGATTCATCGCGCCGCCTGGCACAGCTGGCGGTGCTGCCCGCGCTCGCCTGTTCGACGCTCGCACTGGCGGAGCCGGCGGAGATCAAAGGTTATTACGCCGCGGTCAGCAGCGAAGTCGACGACGCTGACTTCAAAGAGCTGCGTGGCGCGCTCGCCGTGCCCTTCGGCGAAACCGCTTGGGCACAGCTCGATCTGGGCACGACCACAGCCTCACGAGCAAACGACGATGTGAATATCACGACCGTCGGTGCGCGCACCGGCTTCAGCACCGGCAATGTCGACTGGCGCCTCATGTACACCTATCGCGAAGACGGCTCGTCGTACACCCAACACGACGTGTTCGGCGGCTTCACTTACATCGCGAAGCGCGGCACCGTCGGATTGGATTTGTTTTATCGCTCGGCCGAATCCGAAACCATCACCAGCATTCAACGTCGCTTTCGCGATCCGCGATCGATTCGGGTCGTGGAAACAACCGAGGGCACCGGCGCCGGCGCGCACGGCGATCTCAATGTGACCAAGCACCTGACGCTCTCGTCGGGCGTGATGTTCTACGACTACGACTACGACTACGACAACAGCTCGAACGTGCCCTCCACCGTCGCCCGCTTGCAGCGTGTGAGCCTTTCCGGCGTGACGCGCGACGAGGCTTATTTGCAGGACTCCATCAACGTCGGCGTGACGTATGAGTTCACTGTGATGTCGCTGGGCGTCGTCTACTACCGCGATCGCCAGGTCGATTCCAACGCCGAGACCGACACGGCCGAGCTGTACGCCGACCTCGCACTGACACAACACTGGGCGCTCGAAGCCTGGATCGGCAGCGCCATGGCGGAGGACGACTCCGAAACAACTTACGGCGGCGCCCGCATCAGCGTCGTCTGGTAGCCACACAAACGAAAAGGGCGCCTCGCGGCGCCCTTCGAAATCAAACGTTCGAACTCTCGATCAGGTGGCCTGCACCGCGAGCAACCGCACGCGCAGGTACTGCTGACGCAGCGACTCTTCCAGCTCGCGCACCCGGCGCAACGTTTCGTTGTGCTCGATGTGATCGATCAGCGCCTGCTTGGCCGCTTCGACGCGCTCCTGCTGCAAGGTGGCCCAGTGGCTCAACGTTTCCTTGAAGTGCTGCAGCTCGGTCTCGAGCGACTGGCGCAGCAGCGCCAGGCGGCCGTGATCATTGCACTGGCCCAGGCTTTCCTGTGCCAGCTGCAGCTGCCGTTCGACCAGCGCCTTGCGGATCTGGAACTCCGGCACGCGCTTCACGGCGCGAGCCAGGCCCACCCAGGTGAGCATCGAGATCAGCCACTTGGTCGGATCCCACTGGTACCAGCGGATGCCATTGCGATAGTCCCACTGAAACAAGTGGTGATAGTTGTGATAGCCCTCGCCCCAGGTGAACAGCGCCAGGATGCCGTTGTCACGCGCGGTGTTCTCGGTCGTGTACGGCCGGCTGCCCCAGAAATGCGCCAGCGAGTTGATGAAGAACGTGCAGTGGTGGCTCACGACCAGGCGCAGGAAGCCGCCGAGCAGCAGGCTGCCCCAGATGTTGCCGTTGATCAAACCCAGCAGCAGCGGAATGCCGAAGTTCATGCCGATCGCGATCAGCAGGTAGTACTTGTGCTGGAAGCGCACGATCGGGTTGGCTTCCAGGTCCTTGGCGTTGCGGAAGTCGATCGCGCCGCTCGGGTGATTGCGCAGCATCCAACCCATGTGTGAGAACCACAGGCCGCGCTTGGCCGAGTACGGATCCTGGTCGACGTCGTCGACGTGGCGATGATGCACACGATGCGAGGACGCCCACACCAGGATGCTGTTCTGGAGCGCCATCGCGCCGAACAGCATGTACAGGATCTGCACCGGCTTCGAGGCCTCGTAGCTCCGGTGCGCCCACAGGCGGTGATAACCGGCAGTAATGGACATGCCGTTCAGCGCCCACAACGCTGCGAAGCTGACCCATTCGAAGGTGTCGAAGCCGAACTTGGCTGCGTACCAAGGGAACACCGTCACGACCGGCACGGTGGAGAGCAGGAACATGATGATCGCGGGCCAATTCAGCGGCGCGCGGGGTGTGGACGAAACGTCTGCGGGCATCGACAACTCCGGGAGAAATCTAACGGGCTGATACTAGCATTCCGGGAAGAGTACCGGGCGAATTCAGGGAAAGTCCTAGTCAAAACTCGGGGCCGCGGCCAAAGTTCATCGCTCGGCCAGGGCGGCCACCAGGGCGCCGCGAGCGGTGGCTGTCAGGGGGTCGCTCGCCATGCGCACTTCGCCGACCTGGAAAGGCCAGGAGCGGCGGCGCAGCGCCTTCTCGAAGCGGTCCCGGAAGCCGTGGGGCTTGGACGTTCCGCCGGCCAGCACGATGGGCATCGGCTGATCGTTACGGGGCAGCTTCTGGGTTTTCTGAACGGCGCGGCCCAGCTCATCGATCAACGACTCGATCAGCTTGTCGTAGTAGATGTGCAGGGCTTTGTCGATCTTGTCGCCGCCCTCGCGCGTCAGATCCAGCGTTTCTTCCTTGATCGCCTTCACGCGCGTTGCCGGCTCGTTCACGACCGCGCCGACCGCCGAGTCGATGAAATCGCCGCCCTGCCCCAGCGCCACGGTCAGCGACGGGATGGACAGATAAGAGATCGCGACGTTGCACATGCCGCCGCCGCAGGAGATGCCGATGCCGGTAAATCCTTCCTTCGACAATTCAGCCAGCACCACTGCCAGGCCTTCGTTCACCGCCAGCGGCGTGTAGCCGCGGCCTTTCAAATAACGCTTGATCGTTTCTTCATGATAGGTGAGCTCATGGCCCGTCTCCGCAGCAGCAGCCGGCACGGAGAACGCGAGCAGCTCGCCCGGATTACGTGACACCGGCACCAGCGTGCCGAGCACCGTTTCCAACACATGCGTCGCCTGCGGCTCGCTGGGATTCAAAATGCCCTTGGCCATCGGCCGGCGCACGTTCGCATTGAAAATGTGCGCAAACTTTTCCGAAGCGTCGCCATAGACGATCAACCGATCGTTCTCGCGATAGAACGGCGTGCGGCTCGCCTGCAGCGATTGCTCATGCAACGACGAATACGGCACGTCGAAGAATGCATTCAACTGCGCCTCGGTCTGCGGCGAAAGATTGTCCCCGCGCGCGGCCACCACTTTGCTGGTGCCGACGTCGAGGCCGATGCGAGTCCGGGTGCTCTGGCCGCTGCCCGTGTGCGAGCTGGAACCGGTGGATTCCGAGCCGATGTCGTTGCGATCGTCCATAGCTTTACCCTCGTGGCGCTGTCGTTGGTGACTCGTCTGCCGTCTTGCCTGTTTCAGGCGAATCGGCGCTGGCTGGTGTGTCGCGAGCCCACTGGCGATATTCCGCCTGGCGCTCGCGCCGGATCTGATCGAGGCTGACCTTGCGCTCGCGCGCTTCGTTCGCGAGCTGTGTTTCGGCGGCGATCAGCCCGGGCCAGCGTTCGCCGACCACGCGCAGGAATTCGCCGTCATAGTTGAACCCGAACAGCGCCACGCTCGGCAGCGGCTGCGCATACAGATCGGGCAATCCAAACGCCGCGAACGGAAAGCCACGCGCCCAGTCGAGGTGATATCCAATCAAACCTCGCTTCGGCGCGACGCTCGCCAGGCCGTGAGTAACGCACATCTCGGGCGCGATGGCGAACCGCTGCCGCAAGTAATGTGTGAGATTGCGTCCGGCGATCAACTGCGCGCGCGTGATGGGCAGCGTGCGCCCGCCTTCCCAGCGCGATTCGAATGAAACGCCAAGGAACGCAGAATTCAAATCGAGATAAACCTCATCGCCGCGCGCCCACACGCCGTGACCGGCGTGATTGGCCCGGCTGTCGTCATCGACGATTCGATACACGCGGCCGAAGCGGTCGATCATGTAGTTGTAGGCCTGCTCGCGCTTCACGAACTTCAGCAGCGCCTCCGAGCCCTTGCGCACTTCTTTCTCATAGCCGGGCTCGAGCGGCCACAGATCGCTCTCCGATGTATGGAAAAGAATGCCGATGGGATGCGACAGCCGGGTCGGCAGCAGCTCGCCGCTGCGTGAGTGCACTCGATAGTCGCGCGGCGTGCCCTTCACTGCGTATGCAGTCTCGATGCGCAAACCGTTGCTATACAACTCCCAGCCCGGGCCGCGATCGGCGAGCCACACGGCGCTCGGCACGATGCCGAGATCTTCCGTTTCCAGCGGCTCGGCGATCGGCGATTCATCCACCGTTTGCGCTTCGGTCTTCGCCCCCGTCGCGATGGGCGGCGGCGCGAGCACCGACTGAGGAGGCGAAAGGTTGGTGGCATTGGCGACCGTGGACGAAGCCACGGACGCAACGCTATCCGGCTTCGATGTGCTCCATGTCTTGATCTGCCACGCGACCACCGCCAGCAACACCGGCACAAATAACAATGCGGTTGCCGTCACGCCGACGACGATGCGACGAGCGGTCTTGCGAGCAGCGAGCGTGCGATCGGCGACTGCGTCGTCTTGATCGGCGACAGCATCGAGCGCTTGCAAACCTTTCAAGCGATACCAGGCGCGACGAGCGGGCGGAATCGGCACGAGCTCGACCAGCGTCGCGCCCTTGTCGTCTTCGTTCAGCGCGCTTTGTAAGTAGCGCAGCTTCACGATCGGATCGTCGATATCGCCGGTAATGCGCGTCAGCTCATCGCCGCACTCACGGCTGACCGGCGGGCGCTCGCGTCGATAGCGCTCCGTCGGCGTTGCGGCCTGAGCTGCGGCCGTCATGGGCTGCTGGTCCATCCTGATAAAACAATGGGATGCACGTTATGCCTTCGAACATAGTGCGATTCAATCAGGGATTACAGTCGCATTATGTCCGCTGATCTAGTACTCACGTCACGCTCTCGCCACAAAACGGCAGGACAGCCGTTTTGCGCGGCCCCGCCGCCCGAGGGGCGAGGCACATGGATGTGCCGAGTGACTTTTATTGGCTGAGCGCATCGCTCGTGAGCACGCCCGAGATGGGCGTACGTGAACCGTTGGCGTTGTAGCGATACGCGCGAGGTTTCTCGCCCATCCATGCTGGATCGATTGCGAAACGCAGCGCTTCTTCCGGCGCGCCGGCGAATGCATATGCCTCGGACTTCACTCCGAGTTGTGAGAGTCGTTCACGAAGCTCCGAGGCGGCGCCGACGGGATCGGTCGCAATCGTGATCACCTTCAGCTCAGGGTGTTCGCGCTGGACCGCTGCCACATTGCCCAGCGACTTCATGCAATAGATGCACTCCAGATCCCACATCACCACCCAGAACGGCGCGCCCGCGTGTTGTTGTTCGATCGTTCGCATCGTGTTTCGGGTGAACGGTTTTACATCGTCGTCCGTGGATGTTTTGGTGAGATCCGCGACCGCGATGCCGTCGGCTCGTCTCCACACGACCAGCATTGCACCGTCCTTACTCACAACCCGCGGCTGATCCGAATCGCCGTCGGTCTTCAGCGACGGGCCCGGTGTGAAATGTTTGCCGCCATCTTTGGAGAGCCACGACTCGACCTGCGTCGCCGTGCCGTCGAAACGTTTCCAGACGATGGCGACTTTGCTGCCGTCGACGGCGATGTCCGGATGGGTGGCACCCGTCGGCAGCGCCTGCGTCCCTGAAGGTGCGGAGTTTGTGAGACGGCCGTAATAGGCTCGCCCTTCGCCGTTCACTTGATTGAACCACACGGCATGGCGAGTCCCGTCCTCGGCGATTGCCAGCGACGGGCCGTGATGCGGACAGGCGTCGATCTTCCAGCGATCGAACGTCACGCGCTGGATGGCGATCTCTTTGCCTTCGGGTTCCAGGATGGCGAAGGCGTGATCGCGTTCGTTCGGCGGAAACACGTGCCGCCACATCGCCACCGCTCGCCCTTGAGAATCTAACGTCAGCGCGATCCGGCAGCATTCACAGGTGTGATCGGCGAGTTTGAAGTCGCCTCGCCACGTCGTGCCTCGGTCGTCTGAATATGCGTAGTAGATCGCCGCGCCCGAGTACTCGCGGTTCGCGGCTTGAGCGACGGTCAGGTCACGTTTGTCGATCCACGCGATCCAGACGCGGCCGGTGCGGTCGACGACCATCGATTCGAAGCGATGCGTGATCAGTTGTCGATCGCGATGAACGACCGCCGGTTCCGACCACGTCTTGCCGCTGTCGAGCGAGCGAGTGAAGCGAATGTCGCCGGTGAATTTTTCCGAGGTTGGCGAGGTCCACGAAACATACAACTCGCCTCGCGAGCCAAACACGAGCTTCGGACGATTCTCGCCGTCCGCCGACACCGGCTCCGCCTGCGATGTCACACGAATCTCCGGCAGCCATGTGTTGCCGCGATCATCGGAACGTTGCACGAACACATTCGCGTTCTTCTCCACCGCCTCGGTGCGCACGACCCAAAGCCGGCCCTGCGCATCAAACACCGCCGTCGTTCCCAACGCCGCCCCATGTGACATCTGCGCCTGCGCGGGCTGGAAGAGGATCAGCAGGGCAAAACAAAGCAATACAGTTTTCATCGCGTGCCCTCGAACGACCAGCGGGCTTCGACGAAGCCGGTGCGGCCGGGATAAGGATGGGATTGGTAGGCGCGCGCGTCGGTCAGGTTGTCGACGCCGATGGCGAGCTCGATGTTGTTCTCAGTCGTGTATGCCACGCGCGCATCGACCATCGTGAAACGCGACACGCCGCCATACGTATCAGGGTTGATGTCGTCGTTTTCGAGACGATTGAACATGCGGCCGGAATAACGCACGCCGAGGCTGCTCAGCCACTGCTGCGTGGGCCGCCACACCGCTTGCACGTTGCCTCGCCACTTAGGAATGCGAGGCCAGATCTTCCCTACCGAAATCGGAAAGTTATCGTTCTCCAAAATCCTCGCGCGCGTGTACGCAAGACTGCCATCCAAACTCAGCGCATCGATTCCAGGCACCGCCACCGTAAACGCCGTTTCCACCCCGCGCGTACGCACGCGATCCACGTTCTGCACGTTGGTGATATTCGGCGTGACCGTCACGTTGGTCTGACTGAAGATGCTGTCTCGCACGTCATCCTGAAACAACGACGCCCGCAGCTTGCCCCAGTCCAACCATCGCTCCGCCGTCAACTCCACCGAGTCCGACCGCTCGGCCCGCAAGTTCGGATCGTTGACGACGATCGCCCCAGCCGTGCTCGTGCCTTGAAACAATTCCGGCACAGTGGGAAAGCGCACGCCGCGCCCGGCACTGAGCCGAAACGTCCAAACATCGTTGGGCATGTACGCGAGCGTCGCCTTCGGCGACAACGCCGAATCGTTACGTTCGGGGTAATCGAGCGACACCGCACCGGCACGCTGCCCGCCGCTGAACGCCGACCAGTCTTCGTAACGGGCGCCGAGCGTCAACGTCCACTGCTTGGTGAAACCCCACTCATCTTGTAAGTACCAGGCCCGCAGGCGCGTCTTGCCAAACACGTCCTGCGACAACATTCCCTGTCGCTGCCGCCAATCCACTGTGTCATAGACGGGATTCTCGAGCTGGTACTCGTTCTGGTGATAACCGACCGCGAGCGTGTGCTCGCCCTCTTTCGTCGGCGTATAGACACCTTGTATCTCGAACGTCTGCCAGCCGGTGCCGTCGCGTTCCGTGTTGGTGCCCGGGCCGCCGTTCACAGCCACCGGATCCGGCGAGTTGGCCTGCAGCGTGTAGTCCTCGCGAATGTCGTATTCGGAATAAACGATCGACGCATTCCAGCCCTCCGCTCGCGTCGTCCGCAAGGTCGTGCCCCACTGCACGTGCTGCTCCTGACGCGTGCTCGGCGCGAGTGCAGTCGCGGGCACGTTGAAGACGATGCCGTCGGCGATGACGCGCCCCGACCACACCGGGTTCCCGGCGAGATCGCGCATCAACGTGCGATCTTCGTTCTCGGTGTCGTTGCGCCAGATCGCGATGAACCCTTCGGCTTCGAACCAATCGGTGGGCGCATAACCGCCGCGCAGCTTCACTTGATCCTGGATCGTGTGATCGATGGCTCCGGAGCTCGCACCGAACACTGCGCGTCGCCGTCCTTGCGGATCCAGATCGAACCTCACACCGGTGACGGGTATGGCCGATCCAGTCACACCAGGAAACTGACCGGCCGCGTTTGCCGAGACGGTGTAGTACTGCATCGGATGCCCGGTCGCATCCTGCCGATTCGCCGCCAAGGTGAACCAGGCATTGTTTGCAAACCGGTCGCCGAGAAATCCCGAGACTTGATAGCCGTTGTAATCGTCCTTCAACCCATACTCATCGAACCGTTCGTTGAACCCGGTCGTACGCACGCTCATGGTCAAAGCGTCCGGACGCCGCGTGCGAATCGCGACCGTGGTGCCGATCGAGTTGCCGGGATAGGTCGCCGAGTACGGCCCATACAGCACATCGATGCGCTCGATCTCCTCCGGCGCGATCATGTTCCAGCGAGGCGCGTCGAAGCGGCCGAGGAAGTTGGACAGCAAATAGCCGTCCATGAAGACCAGGCCTCGCGGCGCCTGCAGCGTCGAGAAGCTGCGGCCGCCGATCAGCGCATTCCGGTCGCCGATGTAACGTTTACGAATCGTGAGGTTCGGCAGGTATTTGAGCGCGTCCTCGGGATTGAAAAGATTTTGGGTGCGCAGCTGCGCCGCCGTCTTCGATGCCGTCGTATTCGGCACTTCGACGCCAGGGTGCTCGCGCGCGCCAATTACTGTGAGTGCATCGATCAATTTGTCCGTCGCCACGCCTTGAGCGTGCGCGCACACGGGCGCGACGCCGGCCGCCAGCAAGGCGGACGTCGCAATCAAACTTCGGGTATCCATGTAAACCGACTCCATGACCATCGCCGCCACGACGCGAGTCGCGGCTGTCCAAAGAGACGCACGACCTGCGTGGGTCGCAACGCCTCACCAGAGTTGGATCAGGCGATGACAGGAGGACCGCGAATGCGGTCGGTGCGAGCTGGGCCGACGAGAACGGTCGGCGCGGAAATGAATTCGAAACGTTCGTCGCTCGGCGCGATCGCCGAGGCTTGCAGAAAAGGAATATCGCCCGCGGCCGCCGAAGCAACCAACGAGAACGGACACGGTGCGTTGTCGTCGTTGTGAGATGCGGTGTCATGACCGGCCGCATCCATGTGATCCATGCCGGGGTGATGCATCCCTGCGTGATGCATCGGGTCGGCCGGCTGAACGACCGCCGGACAAAACGACAGCTGCAAGCTGCCTGCGTCCATCGACAGCATGAAGCCGGTCGGGATCAACGCCCGCAGCAACAGCAGCGGCAGGATCCAGAAGCTCAGCAGTTTGAGATGACGGCGGCGCATGACGAGGCCGGCATTATAGGCCGATCTGCCACGCGAGTCGTAAGTTTGCGGCAATCGTGATTAACCGCAGTACTTTGTGTCGCAAAGCGGGTTCTACACTGCGGTCACATCCTACGGTACGCCCACGAGTTTTCATCCCGTCATGTACAAGGATGTCCTGCCCAATCTCGGTTCGATCGCGCTCGACGCCGAGCAGATTCGCCAGCCGCTGGTCGCGCCGCTGGTCCGGTCGACCTATGCGCTGATTCTGGCGGGCGGCCGCGGCACTCGTTTGAAACAATTGACCGACTGGCGCGCCAAGCCGGCGGTGCCGTTCGGCGGCAAACATCGCATCGTCGACTTTGCTTTGAGCAACTGCGTCAACTCCGGCGTCCGCCGCATCGGCGTCGTCACCCAATACAAAGCGCACAGCCTGATCCAGCATGTGCGGCGCGGCTGGAGCTTTCTCGATCCAGGGCTGCAGGAGTTCATCGACGTGCTGCCGGCGCAGCAACGCGTGCAGGACTCGTGGTACCAGGGCACGGCCGATGCGGTGTATCAGAACCTGGACATCATCAATATGTCCTCGCCCGCGTTCATCCTGGTGCTGGCGGGCGATCACGTTTACAAAATGGATTACGGCGTGATGCTCGCCGAGCACGTTGCGGCTCGTGCCGACGTCAGCGTCGCCTGCATCGAAGTCGCTCGCAGCGACGCGCATTCGTTTGGCATCGTGCAGATCGACGCTGACAAGCGCGTGATCGCGTTTCGTGAAAAGCCCGCTGATCCCGACCCAGTCCCTGGTCGACCGGAAATTTCGCTCGCGAGCATGGGCGTCTATGTTTTCAACGCGACGTTTCTTTATCAGCGCCTGCGCGACGACGCGAGACTGAGCAGCTCGGCCCACGACTTCGGTCACGACATCCTGCCGAGTCTCATCGGCAAGGCCGACGTCCGCGCCCATTTGTTTTCCAACAGCTGCGTGAACATGGCCAACGGCCAGCCGTACTGGCGCGACGTGGGAACGCTGGATGCTTACTGGGAAGCAAACATCGATCTCACGCGCATCACGCCGCAACTCAATCTCTACGACAAGCGCTGGCCGATCCGCACGTTTCAGGAGCAGCTGCCGGCGGCGAAGTTCGTGTTCGACGACGATCAAACCCGCGGCCACGCGATGGACTCGCTGGTCTCCAACGGCAGCATCGTCAGCGGCGCAACGGTGCGCCGATCGTTGTTGTCCACCAACGTCGTGGTGGAGAAATTCAGCGTGATCGAAGATTCGGTGGTGCTGCCGGACGTGGAGATCGGTCAGCGCGTGACGCTCCGGCACGTCATCGTCGACAAGTTCTGCCGCATTCCCGATGGCTTCGCTGCCGGCGTCGATCCCGAGAAAGATCGCCGCCGGTTCGAAGTGACCGAGCGAGGCACGATTTTAATTACGCCCGAGATGCTCGGGCAGAACGTGCATAGCTTAGGCTTGCAGTGAGGACTGCTCGGCTCGCGCAGCGGGCGCCAGCTCCCCTTCCCATTTGGAAACAACTGCGGTTGCAACGCTGTTGCCGACGACGTTGGTCGCCGACCGGCCCATGTCGAGGAAATGATCGATACCGAGCAGCAACAACATGCCCGCCTCGGGAATGTTGAACTGCGGCAGCGTAGCGGCGATGACGACCAGCGAAGCACGCGGCACGCCGGCGATGCCTTTGGAGGTGAGCATCAGGATCGCGACCATCACGATCTGCTGGCCGATGGAAATCTCGATGCCGTACACCTGCGCGATGAACATCACGGCGAAGGTGCAATACATCATCGAGCCGTCGAGATTGAACGAGTAGCCCACCGGCAGCACGAAGCTTGCGACCCGGTTGCTGCAGCCGAAACGTTCCAGCTCTTCCAGCGTCTTCGGATACGCCGCCTCGGAGCTCGCAGTGGAGAATGCGAGGATCACCGGGCCGCGAATGTTCTTGATCAATTCCAGCAGGCGCGGACCGACGACCACGATGCCGGCGAGCACCAGCAGCACCCACAAGGTGACCAGGCCCAGATAGAACTCGCTCATGAACAGGCCGTAGACACGCAGGATGTCCAAACCTTCCTTCGCCACGGTGCCGGCGAGCGCACCGAAGACGGCGAACGGCGCGAAGTTCATCACATAGCCGGTCACCTTCAACATGATGTGCGCGACTGCATCGAGCACCTCGATGACGCTCTTGCTGCGCTCACCCATCGAGGCCATGGCAGTGCCGAAGAACACCGAGAACACCACGATCTGCAGGATCTCGTTCTTGGCCATCGCATCCATGATGCTGGTCGGGATGGTGTGCGAGATGAAGCCGCTCAACGACAGCGCATCGGCTTTCACGCTCGACGCGGCGTTGGCCTCGGGCAGCGGCAGCTGCATCGCTTTACCGGGCTCGAACAGCTGCACCAGGATCAAACCCAGCGTCAGCGACAACAGCGAGGCACCGATGAACCAACCCAGCGCCTTGCCGCCGACGCGGCCGACTGTCGCGATGTCGCCCATCTTGGCGATGCCCACCACCAGCGTGGCAAACACTAGCGGCGCGATGATCATCTTGATCAGGCGCAGAAAGATCGTCGGCAGCAGCGACGCGACTTCGGCGAAGCCCGAGCTCGAACCGGGAAAATACGCGAACGCGATGTAGCCGGACGCGATGCCCAGCACCAGCCCGACGATGATCCAACGGGTGAGTCGATTCGGCATGGCGTCCTCAGACAGCGGCCAGCAGCAGGATTCCCAGCGCGATTCGATACCAGGCAAACACGGTGAAGCGATGCGTTTGTATGTATTGCAAGAGCCACTTCACGGCAATGAACGCGACGATCGCCGAGACGATGAACCCGATCGCGATGTCGTCGAAGTGCTCGTTGGCCAGCGTGCCGCCTTGATACATCTTGAGCAGCTCATAGGCCGTCGCCGCGAACATGGTCGGGATGCCGACCAGGAACGAGAACTCGGCCGCCGCCGGGCGCGAAGTCATGCCTGCGAGCATGGCCGCAAAGATCGTTGCCGCCGAACGTGAAGTGCCCGGAAACACCGCGGCCAGGATCTGGGCCAGGCCGACCCAGATCGCCACATTCCAAGTCAACGTGTCGCGCTCCGGCTGACGTTGGGCATACATCTCGACTGCGAATATCACCAGGCCGCCGATCACCAGCGCCCACGCGATTGGCGCTACCGTCTCGGGCAATTCCAGGCCGAGCTTCTTGGCAATGAGCCCGCCGACCACCGTGATGCCAAACGACCCGATGAGCTTGAACAGGTAGTCGCGATTGGCTGGCTGCGCGATGTTGATCGTCAGGCCCCACAGACGACGCCAGTAGATCAGCACCACGGCGAGAATCGCGCCGGCCTGAATGGCAACCGTGAACAGCTCCGAGCGCATGCCGAGCCAGTGTTGTGCAATCAGCAAATGGCCGGTGCTGGAAATGGGCAGGAATTCGGTGATGCCCTCGATGATCCCGAGCAGGATGACCTGAAAATAGTTGTCCAACTCGACCCCTGTCGCGATCGCTCGCAAAAAAATTGGCGCAATGATACTGGCGCGGGCCAGTTGGCGACAGGGTAGACGTTTGGCCCGGCCCTTTGGTTCAGGTCGCGGCAACGATGCCGCGGCCGAATTATCTAAAATTATTGTAATCCTGCATCCAGGCCTGCAGCTCGGCGGTCGGGCCGTGCTTCAGGCCGGCCATGATGTCGCTGAATACATCGTCCCGCTCGTCCTGGCCCAGCTTGAATTTGGGCTTTGCCTGCCGGACCTCGGCCTTGAAGCCGACAATGACCGGTGCGCGCCGGAAATAGCGCGGCCCCATCTGATCGACATCCCAGGGAATCTGGTCGGGCCCGCGCGGTGCCTGTGCTTCCATCGTATTCACGAGCTCGCGCAGGTGCGCCTCGATCGCGTCCGGCGCATCGAAGAAATGCATGTCGACGACGAACTGCGCGCTCACGTAATTCCAGGTCGGCGCCTGGCTCTTGTCTGCGAACCACGACGGCGAGATGTAACCATTGGTGCCCAACACCAGAATGACGGCTCGCGGATCGCGCATCAGCAGTGGCAGCTGATCGTTGTGCCGGGAGAAGTGCCCGGCGATGCGCACGATGCGGCCTTCTGCATCGGCTTCCGCCAGCACCGGCAGCAGCGAGGCACGGAAATTCTCGCCGGTACCGGAAACGATCCAGGCCAGCGGCTGCTGCCGCACCAGGCGCAACACGTCCGCGTCCGAACGTGCGGCATAGATATTCTTCGAGTCGCTCATGGGCACCTCATCAGAGAGGCGCTCATTCTAAGAACGCTGCCTCGGCTTCTTGCGCGAAGACGCGCAACGAGACGCGGAAAAAACGCGTTGGCGCGTGCGAGATCGCGCGAAAACGAACGTGAGGAAAGGTTAGAGCGCTGCGCTGGCAGAAGCAGGCTTGTCTGCGGTCCGACGCGCGAAGCGCGGCAACACCCCGGCGCACAAGAGCAGGAAGCTGACGATGATCACCGGCCAGTTGCCCACCTGGGCATACGGCGTCAAACCCACGCGAGGCTGCACCTCGCCGGTGAGCACACCGGGCTTGAAACGAGGATACGTCGACACGACTCTGCCATTCGAATCGATGATCGCAGAGATGCCGTCATTCGCCGCGCGCATCAGCTGACGCCCCGCTTCCAATGCTCGCATGCGGCTGATCTGCAAGTGTTGATGCGCGGCCGTGGAATCGCCGAACCAGGCATCGTTGGTCACATTCACCAGCAGCGTGGCCGTCTGCAGAACCTTGAGTTGCTCGGACGCGTAGGCATCCTCGTAACAAATCGTCACGCCGAGTTTCTGTCCGGCGGCATTCAACGCATCCTGATCGTCGACGCCGGCCTTGAAGCCGCTGTACGGCAGGTCCATGCCCTTCAACCAGTCGAGCGCCCAGTCCGGCACCGGGAAATATTCGCCCATCGGTACCAGCCGCCGCTTGGCGTACCACTCCGGCTCTTTATCGAGCGCGAGCACGGCGTTGAAATAAACTTTCTCGTCGAAGTCATAACGCACTTGCCCGAGCACCAGCGACGAGCCGCTGTCATGAGCGGCGGTCCACTCGGCCCTGAGAACGTCGGTGATCTCGTGCGACAGCGCCGGCAGCGCGGCTTCCGGCCAGATGATCAGCTTGGCGCCGAGGTGCTGCTGCGTGAGCCCGCGATACAACGCAATGGTTTTATCGCGCTGGTCGTCTTCCCACTTCAACGACTGGGGCACCGCGCCCTGGACGATCGCAACGCTGAGTTTGTCGCCGACCGGCTGTGTCCATTGATGGTCGTGCAGAACCAAGCCGATGAGCCAGGTGACCGCAACGGCCGCGGCCGCGACGATGCGCGTTTGTTTCGTTCCCAGCAGCAGCGCAGTTACGGCACCAGCGCACAATGTGACAGCGAGGCTGACCGTGTACACGCCTCCGACGGGCGCGAGCCCGGCGAGCCAGGTGTCAGTTTGTGTGTAACCCAGCGCGAGCCAGGGAAAGCCGCTGAGAAACCAGCCGCGGAACCATTCGAGAATCACGATCGCGGCCGGCAATATCAGCAGCCAGCGAATCGCGCCGTGCCCTGGAATCCAGCGCTTCAGCACGTATGCGAGCAGCGCCATGTAGCCACCCATGATGGCGACCAGGCCGCCCATGGCGAGCAGCGTTACATAGAACGGTGCGTGGCCGATGGTATGGATGCTGTGATACAGCCAGTAGGTGCCGGCGAGATACGTACCGGAGGTAAACCAGAAACCTCGCTTCGCCGCCTGGCCGGGGGTCGCCGCGAATTCCCAGGCCAGAAACAAAAACGCGAAGCAGGCGATGCCGATCGGCCACAGATTGAACGGCGCGAACGCCAGCGACACCGCGGCGCCGACCGGCAGACAGAGATGCGTGTAGTACTTGAAGTCGCGCACGTTCGATCGCAATCCCGCCCTCGATGGGCGCTACTCTTCTTCTTTCGGCTCGATGTCGCGCGGGGTGATCACTCGCAGCAGGTCCAGCCGCCGGCGATCGGCCCGCAGGACTTTGAATTCGAGCCCGGCCAGCGCAAAGGATTCACCGCGACGGGGCAGCCGGCCGAGGCTGTTGATTGCGAGCCCGCCGATGGTGTCGAACTCCTCGTCGGAAAAATCGCAGCCGAAGTAATTGTTGAACTCGTCGATGCGGGTCTGCGCCTTGACGGTGAACTGCCGCTCGCCTTCCTTGCGGATGTCCAGGTCGTCGTCGGTGTCGTATTCGTCGCCGATGTCGCCGACGATCTGCTCCAGCACGTCTTCGATCGTCACCAGGCCGGAGACGCCGCCGTATTCGTCGACCACGATCGCCATGTGATGATGGCTGACGCGGAATTCCTTCAGCAGCACGTTCAAACGTTTGCTCTCGGGAATGAACACGGCCGGCCGCAGCACTTCCTTGATATCGAAATTGGCGCGGCCGCCTTCAGTGAAATAACGCAGCAGGTCCTTGGCGAGCAGGATGCCGACGATCTGGTCGCGGTCCTCGCCGATCACCGGGTAACGCGAGTGACCGGAATCCACCACCATGGGCAATATTTCCTCCGGCGGATCGTCGCGATTGACGATCACCATCTGCGAGCGCGGCACCATGATGTCACGCACCTGCAGTTCGACGACGCGCAGCACGCCTTCCAGCATGTGGTGCGCATCGACGTCGATGATGCCCCGCTCGTGAGCCTGGCTCAGCACCTCGTTGAGATCTTCCAGATCGCGCGGCTCGCCGGACAGCGAGCCCGTGATCCGACGCAGCCAACTGTTCGTGTGACTGTGTTCTTCAGGCATAAGGGTCGAGGTATCCGAATTGCGCCAGGATCTTGGTTTCACGAGCTTCCATCACTTCGGCGTCGCGATCGGTCTCATGATCGTAGCCCAACAGGTGCAGGACGCCGTGCACCACCATGTGGGCCCAATGTGCCTGCAGGGACTTGCCCTGCTCCCGCGCTTCGCGTGCCACCACCGGCGCGCAGATCGCGAGATCGCCCAGCTCCGAATATTCCTTTGCGGGAAAACGCGGCGGCTCGCCGGTGGCACCCGGCGACAGCGGCGCAGCTGGAAACGACAGCACGTTCGTAGGTTTGTCTTTGTTGCGCCAGGTGCGGTTGAGGCGCCGGCTCTCGGCGGCCCCAACTACACGGATGGTGAGCGCCAGTTCTTGGTCGGAACGAGGCAATCGACTGAGGGACGCAGCCTGCGCCCACCGATTCAGATTCCGGGCATGCGGGACGCCGCGACGCGAGCTTGCCATTTGGACGGTCACGGCCAATTTCAAGCTCCGTTGCCTCCAGGCCGGTCGGGCGCCGCCGCCTGTTTCTGTTCGTAGGCCTGCACGATTCGCTGCACCAGCGGATGCCGGACCACGTCGCGCGAGGTGAAATAAGTGAACGCCACGCCTTCCACTCCCGGCAGCACGTTCATCACGTGCTTCAGGCCGGACATCTGCTGCTTGGGCAGGTCGGTCTGGGTGATGTCGCCGGTGACGACCGCCTTGGAGCCGAAGCCCATGCGCGTCAGAAACATTTTCATCTGCTCGACCGAGGTGTTCTGCGCTTCGTCGAGAATGATGAAAGAATCGTTGAGCGAGCGGCCGCGCATGAATGCGAGCGGCGCAATCTCGATCACTTGCCGCTCGATGGCGCGCGCGACGCGATCGAAGCCCATCATGTCGTAGAGCGCGTCGTACATCGGCCGCAGATACGGATCCACTTTCTGGCCGATGTCGCCGGGCAAGAAGCCCAGGCGCTCGCCGGCTTCGACCGCGGGACGAACCAGCACGATGCGACGGACCCGATCGGTCTGCAGCGCTTCCACCGCGCACGCGACCGCGAGATACGTTTTGCCGGTGCCCGCCGGCCCGATACCGAACGTGAGATCGTTGGTATGAATGTTGTGCAAATATTGTCTTTGGTTCTGGCCCCGACCTCGAATGCCGCCACGCTGAGTGTGGATCAGCACTTCATCCGAAGGACGCGGTGGGACCAGGACCGGCGCTGTTGTTGCTTCTTCCATGCCTGCCTCCTGCACTGCCAGGTGCACACGATCCGGTGTGATTGATTCTTTGGACGACAGCTCGAACAAACGTCGCAGCACCCGCTCGGCTGCGCTGGCCGCGGCGGCGGTGCCGGACACTTCGATGTGACCGCCGCGGCGATTCACCTGCACATGGAGCCGCTGCTCGATGTGCCGCAGGTTTTCGTCCATGGGGCCGACAAAATTGGCGAGCCGGGCGTTATCGACTGGCTCGAGCGCGAGCTCGCGCGTTGCTATGGAAGCGGCGTTCAATGCTCCACCCGCGAGCTCATATCACTGAGCGGCAACGGCGGCCACGAGGGGTGCCGTTGCGAAAGAAGTGTCGTCCGCGTTGACCAGTCGGCCGCGCAGAGAGTTGGGCATGGCTTCCGTTATGAGCACATCAGCGAACTGATTGATTAACGCCTGCGGGCCGTCGAAGTTCACCCAGCGCATGTTTTCGGTGCGCCCGGCAAGCTGACGCGCGTCCTTTTTCGCGGGCCGCTCCACCAGCACGCGCTGCACGGTGCCGACCATGCGTCGGCTGATCTCCATCGACTGTTGATTGATGCGCGCCTGCAGGATCTCCAGGCGCTGCTGCTTCTCTTCGTGCGTTACATCATCGGGCAGCGACGCGGCGGGCGTGCCCGGCCGACGGCTGTAGATGAAGCTGAAAGACTGATCGAAGCCGACCTCGGCGATCAGGTTCATGGTCGCTTCGAAGTCGCGGTCGGTCTCGCCCGGAAAGCCGACGATGAAGTCCGACGAAATGCTGATGTCGGGCCGCACCGCGCGCAGCTTGCGAATCTTTTGTTTGTATTCCAGCGCCGTGTAGCCGCGCTTCATCGCGGCCAGGATGCGGTCCGAACCCGCTTGCACCGGCAGATGCAGATAGTTTGCAAGCTGCGGCACATCGCGATACGCCTCGATCAGCGAATCCTTGAACTCCACCGGATGTGAGGTCGTGAAGCGAATGCGCTCGATGCCCGGCACATCGGCCACGCAGTAGATCAGCGTGCCCAGGTCGCACGGCGTGCCGTCTTCCATCGGGCCGTTGTACGCATTCACGTTCTGGCCGAGCAGATTCACTTCGCGCACGCCCTGCTCCGCCAGCGAACGAATCTCCGCCATCACCGACTCGAACGGCCGGCTGACTTCTTCACCGCGCGTGTACGGCACGACGCAGAAGGTGCAGTACTTGCTGCAGCCTTCCATGATGGAAACAAACGCCGTCGCACCCTCGGCGCGGGGCTCCGGCATGTGATCGAACTTTTCGATTTCCGGGAAGCTCACGTCGACGACCGAGCGGCCGGCGGCGCGAATCTCGCGAATCATGTCCGGCAGGCGATGCAGGGTCTGCGGCCCGAACACCAGGTCCACGAACGGGGCGCGCTTGGTGATGCCATCGCCCTCCTGGCTCGCGACGCAGCCGCCGACGCCGATCAGCAGCCCGGGCTTGGCCTTCTTCAACAGGCGCCAGCCGCCGAGCTGCGAAAACACCTTCTCCTGCGCCTTCTCGCGCACCGAGCAGGTGTTCAACAACAGCAGGTCCGCTTCCGCGGGATCTTCGGTGAGCTCGTAACCCTCGGCCTCGCGCAGCACGTCCACCATGCGGGCGGAGTCGTACTCGTTCATCTGGCAGCCAAAGGTACGGATGAAAACTCGAGGCATGAGCTCGTCAGGCGGTCGGAGGGCGGTTCAATAGGATAAGGTCGATGGGTGTCCATTTCCACCCAGGCCACGCTCGAAACGCGCCCCGCGGGCGCCGAGGCCCACGGGAATTTTTATGTTGAATCAAGGAGCTAGGACCGTGGAGGTCCCGCGATCTAGGGCGCGCCGTGGAGCATCAGGTCGACGTAACGGCGCCGGGTGCGCAGAGCCGCGGCCACACGGGCGCGCAAGTCGCTGCCGCGGACCGGCTTGACGACCACCTCATCGGCGCCCGCCTCCAGCATCCCCGCGACCGCCACCGGGTGGTCGATCTGCGTGATGGCAATGACCGGCACGAAACGCCAGCTGGAGTGGCCCTTGAGCCAGCTCCAGAATTCATCGCCGTTGGTCCCGGTCATCACCAGGTCGCACAGGATCACGTCGGGCTGGATCTCGTCCAGCCGGGCGCGCGCCTCGTCGGCGCTGGCCGCGACGACGATCCGATATCCTTCCCGCCACAACAGCGCGCTGAACGACAGCTGCACAGTGACATCGTCATCGACGATCAGCACTGTGGCCGGTTCTTCAGGCCCGCCCCGGGACGACTCCATGTCTCGTTCAGTTTTCAGGAAACGATGCGAGCCCATCCTGGTCACCGCGTTCGAATCCTTCAGCATCATCCCGAGCATGTTCATCGTCGTCCGACAACCTCCGAAGCAAGCAGCGAAGCATGGGCGGCAAGCCTACGCGCGCGCGAAGTGCCTGTCCGGGCAGATAAATGCAATGTGACAATGATTTGACGCCAGTCGCGTGCAAGGTGAATCCATCTCGGCTCCTGGTGCGACGAGCGTCGGCTACAGTCGCTGCATGCAACACATCATCACTTCATCGACCGCTGACGTGCGCATGCGCGTCGAACCGGCCCGTCGCGCACGAGATCAGTCGCACACTGGAGAAGACGCGCTCGGCGGCTTCAAAGGCATCGCCATCGGCGTGCTGTTAGGCATCGCCCTGTGGGCGTCGCTTATTGGGCTGTACTTTCTGATTTGATGTCGTTTCGCGCGGCGCCAGCACGCCGCGCTCGCTGGATGCATGCGGAGACTGCACGAGATATTCGGCGGCTCGCGCCAGGTAGCTGTCGAGCGCCGCGCGCGTCTTCTCGTCGAGCGTCACGAAGTCGCGGCGTGCGTCGGTCGGATCGGGCACGCGATGGAAGTGGCCTTGCGCCACCAGTTCGTTGATACGGCGAAACGCGGTCGTCGACGACACGCCTTCCACCGAGATACTCAGCCCCGACACCGACATGCGGCGGCCGTTGCGCTCCGAGCGCAACACTTCGGTGAGCAGGTCCCACGCCACGTCGTCGAGCGCGCCCAACTCGGTCTGGCCGCCATGTCGCAAGCGACGCAACTGACCCATCATGTCGAGCACCGTCACCGGCGTTGCCGGAACACCTGTCGCAGGCAGCGCTTCGTGACGACCGGTGGATGCAGTGTCTTCTTCTGGTGTTGCAGCCGGCACGGCGAGATTGCGCAGACGACGCGCCAGCGATTCCGCTTGATGCGCCAGGCTCTGCACGGTCGCCCAGCTGTCCGCCAGGACGTCGCCGGTTATGACAGGCGGCGGCGCGATCTCACAAGCACGGCGCACGGCATGCAGCAGTTCCGCCGGGCGCATCGGCTTCACCAGGAAATCGACGGCGCCGAGGCGCAGGGCCGCGATTGCGTTGTCCATCGAGGGGTGGCCGGTGAGGAACAACACCGCCGGCAGCGGCCGCTGCATCCTGGCGTTGCGCAGCCGTTGCAGAAATTCCAGGCCGTCCATTTCCGGCATGTTGATGTCGCTGACGACGACGGTGATTTCCGGACTGCGGCTGATCAGCGTAATCGCGTCTTCCGCGGAGTGCGTGGCGAAGCAGTGGTAGCCTGCGACCGCCAGCACGTTACGCATGATATTCAGCGGCACCGGATCGTCATCGAGCAGCAGGATGGCGTTACCTTGCATTTAAATACTATCCCGGACGCGCCCGCGCAATTCAACACCGATCGGTGCGGCGGGCGGTACTCACGTCGGGTGACTCCTTTTTCCTCGCGAGTGCGAATTGCTTTATTAACGCCGCTGATTTGAGGCGGCTTGTTACATATGTCACAAACCGGACGGAGGATAACAACCCGCACCATGCGTCGCTCGTGGCCTTTTGGCCAACGGAACTGGCGCACAGTTGCACTTGTTTCTATTGGCGCCGTCGCGCTGGCGTGGCTGTTGTCGCAATTTCCGCTGCTGCCGGGCGCGAAGGCTTCCTTCGCGGAAGCCGTGCTCATCGCGAGCGCAGCTGCGTTCGGCATCGTGCCGCTGCTGGCACACGCAGCCGTCGTCACCGCGATCCAGCTCGCGTCCGGCGTGCTCACGCCCGTGCCCCTGCTCGAATGTTTGGTGCTGCTCGGCGCCGCTTGGCTGCTTCGCAGCCGCGTGCCAGTCACCCTCGGCGTCTTCATCTACACAGCGGTGCAAGTCGCGCTCGTGCGAGAGGATGCGCAAGTCATCGCTGCGATCTCGAACTTCACCCTCGCCTCGCTGGCGCTGTCGTTGCTGCAACTCCGCTCGCGTCGCTGGTGGAGTTTGTTACGTCACGTGCCGCGACGTTTGCTGCCGAAGCTGGTGTTCGCAGCCGCGACAGCCACGACGATGCTGTCGCTGATCGTAATCGAGCGCGTTTCCAATATTCGACTGCTGATCACCGCAATCGTCGCGACTGCCATTCTCGCTGGCCTCGCTCACATCACGTGGTCCTCGGTGATCGGCCTCGCGCGGCGCCTGTATCACTTCCAACGCCTGGCGCGGCGTTCGAGCCGGGAATTAAAGGCCTCGCGCGAAGAGAACGGCCGCCAGCGGACCGAGATCGCAACGCTCACCGCACGATTGAAGGAACAAATGCGGGAGATGTCCACGCTCCACACCATGGGCAAACGACTGCAGGAAACACAGGGCGCGATCGAGCACATCCGCCAGAATCACAAACTGTTCATCGCCATGATGAGCCACGAGGTGCGCACGCCGCTGCACGGCCTGATGTCGACGCTCAGCCTGCTGCGCGAGGAAACGTTGTCGAAGGAAGGAGAACGTCAGCTCGGCATCGCGCGCACCTCGGCGCGTGCGCTGTTGAAGATTGCCAACGACATTCTCGACCTGTCGCGCATCGAAGCCGGCGGCTTCTCATTCGAAGACAAGCCGTTCAACGCGCGGCGCCTGGTGGATGAAATCATCGCGGAGTTCCTCGCGACCGCGCAGGCGCAGAAGCTCGAACTCGTCGCGCGCATCGGCGACAACGTTCCCGCGTCGCTGCTCGGCGATCGCAACCGCATTTATCAGATCGTCAGCAACCTGGTGTCGAACGCCGTGAAGTTCACGCCGGCCGGTCGCGTCACCGTGCGCGTTTCGTACGATGACGGCGTGCTCACGATCGATGTCATCGACACCGGCGTGGGCATCGCGCCCGAAAAACGCGAGGCGATCTTCGACACCTTCGTGCAGGTCGACGCCGCGGACAAGCGGCGCTTCTCCGGCAGCGGCCTGGGCCTGACAATCAGCCGTCATCTCGCGGTCGCCATGGGCGGATCGCTGCGGCTGCATGCCACGGGCCGCGGCGGCTCCACCTTCCGCCTGCAGCTCGCGCTGGAGCGCTCCAACGAGGAAGCCATCGAAGAGCAGAGCCAGCGCATCCTTGCGCATCCGACTGGACATATCCTGGTGGTCGAAGACAACGACGTGAATCAATACGTCGCCAAGGTGATGCTGGAAAACCTCGGCTGCACCGTCTCCATGGCGGAGAACGGCAGCGTCGCGCTGGACGCCGCGCGGCGCGAGCACTTCGACCTGGTGCTGATGGACTGCGAGCTGCCGGGCATCGACGGCTACGAAACCTGCGCGCGGCTGCGCTCGGAGCTGAAGCTGGAGATCCCCATCATCGCGATGACGGCGAATGCCATGCCGGCGGACCGCGAGCGGGCCCGCGACGCAGGCATGAACGATTACCTGACCAAGCCGTTCACCAAGGGCGCCCTGTCTCGCCTGCTCAATCAATGGCTGTCCAAAACTGGCGGAACGCCGGACGATCCGGCGGCCTGGCCGGCGCTGGACCTGGCGGTGCTGGAAGAGCTGTGGGAAAGCGTCGGCTGGCGGACCAGCGCGCTGCGTAAGATTTATGAGTCGTTCATCGCCAACGTGCGCGGCGCCATCTACTTGCTGGCGACCGACAACATGCCGGTCGTCCAGGTGCGGCGTTCGTTGCATACGATCCGCGGCAGCGGCGGAATGGTTGGAGCGATGCGCATCGCGCGCGCGGTCGCCACGCTGGAGCACGCGCTGGCGAACAATCAGCTCACAGCGGGGACCATTCAGGCGGCGGACTTACCGCGTGAGCTGAGAGAATTTGAGACCGCGGTAGAAGAGCGCCTTGCGACTCACGGCGATACGCCGCAGGGTCGATACTGACGCTTCGGATTGCCTACGCGCGGCCTCGGGAGAGCTCGATATCGCGCTTAGAACGGGATGTCGTCGTCGAAGCCACCGCCGTCGTCCGCCGGGGGCGGAGAAGAGCGATCTTCCTGCGCGGCAGGCCGTGAAGAGCGGCGCGGCTGCTCGTCGCCGCCGAAGCCACCACCCCCACCGCCGCCACCGCCGCCTCCACCCGCACCACCGCGGCCGCCGAGCATCTGCATGTCGCGCGCGATGATTTCGGTGGTGTATCGGTCCTTGCCTTCTTTGTCCTGCCACTTGCGGGTGCGCAGGGCACCTTCGATGAACACCTGCGAGCCCTTGCGCAGGTATTCGGCGGCGATTTCACCCAGCTTGTCGTAGAGCACGATGCTGTGCCACTCGGTGCGCTCCTGCTGGTCGCCGGTCTGCTTGTCCTTCCAGGACTCGCTGGTGGCGATGCGGATGTTGGTGACGGCCTTGCCGCTCGGCATGTAGCGCGTGTCGGGATCCGCTCCCAAGTTGCCGACCAGAATGACTTTGTTGATACCGCGCGCCATGGATAGCAGCCTCGAAATTCGTGGGAAGGCCGCGATTGTAAACGCGCAACGGGGACCACGACAGTCGTTTAAGGGCCAGAACCGCCAGTTATTCGCGCCACGTTTTGACAGGGTTGTGGTTGCGTTTTGCGCCGGACTTGCCCGGCCCCGTATATTGAACGGCTTGGAATTGACGCCACGTACGGTACCCATGCCTTCCATCGTCATCCGCGGCGCCCGCACTCATAACCTGCGCAACATCGACCTCGAGTTGCCGCGCGACCGCCTGATCGTTTTCACCGGGCTGTCCGGCTCGGGCAAGTCTTCGCTCGCCTTCGACACCATTTATGCCGAGGGCCAGCGTCGCTACGTCGAGTCGCTGTCCGCCTACGCGCGGCAGTTCCTGTCGATGATGGAGAAGCCCGACATCGACTCCATCGAGGGGCTGTCGCCGGCGATTGCGATCGAGCAGAAGAGCACGTCGCACAACCCGCGTTCGACGGTCGGCACTGTCACGGAAATCTACGACCACCTGCGTCTGCTGTTTGCGCGCGTGGGTACGCCGCGTTGTCCGGATCATGGCGTCGACCTGGCCGCGCAGACGGTCAGCCAGATGGTCGATCAAGTGATGCGCCTCCCCGAAGGGACGGCTGTGCTGCTGCTCGCACCGATGATCGATCAGCGCAAAGGCGAACACGCGCAAGTGCTCGAACAGCTGCGCGGGCAAGGCTTCGTGCGCGCCCGCATCGATGGCAAAGTCGTCGAGCTGGATGAAGCGCCGAAGCTCGATCCGAAAAAGAAACATAGCGTCGACGCCGTCGTCGACCGCCTCAAAGTGCGTCCCGATGCCGCGCAACGATTGGCCGAATCGTTCGAGACCGCGCTGCGGCTCGCCGACGGCGTGGCGCGCGTGTCTTTCATGGATGATCCGAGCCGCGAAGAGCTGGTGTTCTCCGATAAATTCGCGTGCACGATCTGCGGCTACAGCATCGCCGAGCTCGAACCCAAACTGTTTTCATTCAACAATCCCGCCGGCGCCTGCGCGACGTGCTCGGGCCTGGGCAATCAACAGTTCTTCGATCCGGCCCGCGTAGTTCATCACCCGAACCTGTCGCTTGCCGGCGGCGCGATCCGCGGTTGGGATCGTCGCAACGCTTATTACTTCGCGCTCATGCAGTCGCTGGCGAAGCATTACAAGTTCGATGTCGAGGAGCAGTGGCAGGACCTGCCGGAGAAACACAAGAAGGTCGTGCTCTACGGCAGCGGCGAAGAAAAAATCGACTTCAAGTATGTCGACGCCAAGGGCGGCACGATCCGCCGCGCTCACAAATGGGAAGGCGTGATTCCGAACCTGACGCGGCGCTATCGCGAGACGGAATCCGTCGCCGTGCGCGAGGAGCTGGCGAAATATCTCAGCAATCAGCCGTGCCCCGACTGCAACGGCACGCGCCTCAATCGGGCTGCGCGCAATGTTTTTGTCGCTGAGAGAAACCTGCCGGAGCTCGCTCGCCTCGCCGTCGCGGACGCATTGCGCTTCAGCGGCGAGTTGAAGCTCGAAGGCTGGCGCGGTGAGATCGCAGGCAAGATCGTGAAAGAGATCGGCGAGCGTTTGCGCTTCCTGAGCGACGTGGGCCTGGATTATCTGACGCTGGATCGCAGCGCCGACACGCTCTCCGGCGGCGAGGCACAGCGCATTCGACTGGCAAGCCAGATCGGCTCAGGCCTGGTCGGGTGTATGTACATTCTCGACGAGCCGTCGATCGGCCTGCATCAGCGCGACAACGATCGTTTGTTGTTGACGTTGAATCGGCTGCGCGACCTCGGCAACACGGTGCTGGTCGTCGAGCACGATGAGGACGCGATTCGTCACGCCGATCATGTCGTGGACCTTGGCCCCGGGGCCGGCGTGCACGGCGGCCTGGTGATCGCGCAAGGAACGCCGAAAGAAATCTCCGAGAACCCGAATTCCATCACCGGCCAATATCTCTCGGGCAAGAAGGGCATCGTCATTCCGCAAATGCGCACGCCGGTGCAGGAAGACCGGCATCTGCGCATCGTCAATGCTCGCGGCAACAACCTGAAGGGCGTGACGGTCGATATTCCTCTCGGCGTCATGACGTGCGTCACTGGAGTCTCGGGCTCCGGCAAGTCGACGCTGGTGAACGATACGTTGTATCAATTCGTCGCGCGGCAGTTGAACGACGCGTCGACCGATCCGGCGCCGAGCGACGGCGTCGAAGGCCTGGACCAGATCGATCGCGTGATCGACATCGATCAAAGCCCGATCGGCCGCACGCCGCGCTCGAACCCGGCGACGTACACCGGTTTGTTTACTCCGATCAGAGATATTTTCGCTGCCGTGCCCGAGGCGCGAGCGCGCGGTTATGAAGCGGGCCGCTTCAGCTTCAACGTCAAAGGCGGCCGCTGCGAAGCGTGCCAGGGCGACGGCGTGATCAAAGTGGAAATGCACTTCCTGCCGGACGTGTACGTGCCCTGCGACGTCTGCAAGGGCAAGCGCTACAA
>CAMLEO010000017.1 GCA_946478975.1 uncultured Steroidobacter sp. | reverse complement strand
CAGCTGCAAATCCAGCCGGATTTGCGGGCGGCTTTGCATGCGAGCCGCGATGTCATCGTCGCGGTTCCGAGTCATGCGTTACGCGGGATGCTGCAGGAGATCGCTCCGCACCTGCGCGCTGACGCACGCGTTGCGTGGGCGACTAAAGGTTTTGAGCTTTCGACCGGGTTGCTCCCACACCAAGTTGCCCAAGCTGTGCTTGGCGAGCGCGTTCCTTGCGCTGTGATTTCAGGGCCGACGTTTGCGCGTGAAGTCGGTGCGGGCTTGCCGACGGCGATGACGATCGCATCCAGCGATGCGACGTTTGCAAGCGAGCTGGCTCAGCGTTTTTCAGGTCAAAACTTTCGCGCGTACACGTCGACGGATGTCACTGGCGTTGAGGTCGGCGGCGCCATCAAGAATGTCATGGCCATCGGTGCGGGCATTTCCGACGGGCTCGGCTTTGGCGCGAACACGCGGATTGCGTTGATCGCTCGTGGTCTCGTGGAGATGACGCGGCTCGGCGTCGCGCTCGGTGCCCGAAAAGAAACATTCATGGGCCTGGCCGGGCTGGGTGATCTCGTGCTCACCTGCACGGACAACCAATCGCGCAATCGTCGTTTCGGCCTGGCTCTCGCGTCCGGCGAGAAGGTTGAAGCTGCGCAGAAGACCATCGGACAAGTCGTCGAAGGCGTACTCGCAGCGCGAGCCGTGCGAGAAGTCGCTCAACGTGCGGGTGTTGAAATGCCGATCTGCGAGCAGGTTTACCGCGTCGTGTATGAGGGCGTCGCGCCCAAGGATGCGGTGAAGGAATTGATGAGTCGGGCGCTCAAGCCAGAGTGAACTGAAGTTGGCGCCACGCTTCGTAGACGACCACGGCGGCGGCGTTCGAGAGATTCAAACTGCGATTGCCGGGACGCATCGGGATGGTGAGCCGATGCTCGGCCGGGCAGGATTCGAGCAGTTCTTGCGGCAAGCCTCGTGTTTCCGGGCCGAACACGAACGCGTCGCCCGGGACGAACTGCGGTTGGTCGTAACGCGTCTTGCCCCGCGTTGAAATCGCGAACCAACGCTTCGGCCGCAACTCGCTGAAGCATTCATCCAGCGAATCCCACGCACGAACATTGGCCAGATCCGCGTAGTCCATGCCGGCGCGGCGTACAGCTTTTTCGCTGATATCGAAGCCCAGGGGGCGGATCAGATGCAGCGATGAGCCGCTGTTGGCACACAGGCGGATGATGTTGCCGGTATTCGGAGGGATCTCGGGCTGAAACAGGATGACGTGAAACATCCTGCTAGATTAGCAGGGAAGGGCCGAAAGCCCTTCCCAATCGAGCACCGCTATTCGTCGTCCATCGCCAGTTCTTTGAGCTTGCGGGTGAGCGTATTCCGCCCCCAACCAAGCAGTTTCGCCGCTTCCTGTCGGCCACCTTCCGCCTTACGAAGCGCAGCACGAATGAGCGTACGCTCGAACTCCGGCATCGCATCGTCGAGCAGCGGCGTTTCACCGGCAGCCAGACGTTTCTCGGCCCAGTTGGTGAGCTGACGAGTCCACTCGTCCTGAAGCTTGGCCGGCCCCGGTACACCGCCGAGATCACTGGGAATATCTTCGGCTTTGATCTCTCGACCGGGCGCCGTCACGGTGAGCCGTCGGCAAGCGTTCACGAGCTGACGCACGTTGCCCGGCCATTCGAAGTTGGAAAGGGCCGACGCCGCTTCCGGCGTCAGGGTCTTCGGCTCGACGCCGAGCTCAACCGCCGCATCGGTCAGGTAATGCATCAGCAGCTCCGGAATATCTTCACGGCGCTGACGCAGCGGCGGCACTTCGATTCGAATCACGTTCAACCGATGTAACAAGTCCTCGCGAAACAAATTCTGTTTCACGCGCTCTTCCAGATCCTGGTGAGTCGCCGCGATCACTCGCACATCGACGCGCACCGGCACCTGGCCACCGACGCGATAAAACTCTCCTTCCGCCAAGACTCGCAACAACCGCGTCTGCAGCTGCGGTGACATATCGCCGATTTCATCGAGGAACAACGTGCCGCCGTCCGCTTGTTCGAAACGACCGCGTCGCTGCGCATCCGCGCCGGTGAACGAGCCCTTCTCGTGACCAAACAATTCCGATTCCAACAAGTCCGCGGTGAACGCCGACGTGTTGAGGGCGATGAACGCTTTGTTTGCTCGTGGGCTGTGACGATGCAATGCCCGCGCAACCAGTTCTTTACCGGTGCCCGACTCGCCCGTGATCAGCACCGTCATGCTCGACCGCGACAGTCGCCCGATGGCACGAAACACTTCCTGCATCGCCGGCGCTTGTCCGAGCATTTCCGGAATGCGCCGCACTTCCGTGGTCGACTCCTCGACGCGCGTCTTCTGCTGAGCCGCGCGACGCACGAGATCGACCGCTTGATCGATATCGAAGGGCTTGGGCAAATATTCGAACGCGCCGCCTTGATACGCAGCGACTGCGCTGTCGAGATCCGAATGCGCCGTCATCACGATCACCGGCAGCTCCGGCTGACTGTCACGGATCTCAGTGAGCAAATCCAGGCCGCTGCGACCTGGCATTCGAATATCTGTAATCAGCACATCGGGCCGATCACGGCGCAGGGCGGCGAGCGCAGTGTCTGCATGATCGAACGCAGTCGGCGACATTCCTCCCTGGCGCAGCGCGCGCTCCAAAACCCAGCGGATGGAGGCATCGTCGTCGACGAGCCAGACGTTGAGAGATTTAGGCGATGTCTGCAGCATGGAAGGGCAACAAGATAGTAAAAGTGGTTAGACCCGGCCTGCTCTCGAATTCGATCAGACCGTCATGACGACTCACCAGGTCTTGCGCCACTGCCAGACCAAGTCCCGTACCGTCGGCTCGTCCCGTTACGAGCGGATAAAACAAAGTGTCGCGCAGATGTTCGGGGACGCCGGGTCCGTTGTCCTCGAACTGCACGCTCGCGACCAGTCGATAGCGGCGCGCGCCGATGTTGACGTTGGTCAACGCTCGCGTCCGCAGGATGAGTCGACCGGGCCGAGCGGCCCCGTTTTGTTGAACAGACTGCGTGATCTTGGAGGCGAGGGCCTGCAAAGCGTTGCGGCCCAGGTTCAGCATTGCTTGAATGATCAGATTGCGATCCAGCGACAGCGGCGGCAGGCTCGGATCGTAATCGCGATCCACGACGACGCCCGCGGGAGCGTCGGCCGCCAGCAGATGACCCACGTGTTGTAACAACTCGTGAATGTTTATTTGCTCTTTGCGCGGCGCATGTCCTGGGCCTAGCAATGTATCGACCAGCGTCACGAGGCGATCGGCTTCGCTGATGATCACCGTCGTGTATTCGCGCATCGACGCGTCGTCGAGCTGTCGTGCCAGCAGCTGCGCGGCGCCACGCAACCCGCCGAGCGGGTTTTTGATTTCGTGCGCGAGCTGACGAATCATCAACCGGCTGCCGCCGATCTGCGTCAGCAACGCGGTCTCACGAGTGATGCGTTGATGTTGAGTCGCATCGCTGATTTCGATGACGACTGCGCCGGGCGCACCGCTTTCTTCGAAGGGCGCGACAGTGCAATCGACGATGAGCTCGCCGTCGCCGTAGATGGGGCGCAACTCCAGTTCGCGCCGGGAGAAAGGTCGTGAAGTCGTGGCGGCTCGATCGATGACTGCATCGAGGGCCGCGGAGTCATGTAACAACTCCGCCAATGGCCGGCCGCGAGCTTGATTGCGGCTCACGCCAAACAACGTTTCTGCGGAAACGTTTAGATATAACAACTGGCGCTCGCGATCGACGATGAGCACGCTGGTGCTCAGGCTGTCGAGAATGCGAGCCGAGTCTGCGGTTACGTTGGCCATGAGGAGCGAGGGCTGAGCAGCCATGTTGCGTCGTTCACCCTGCTTTGGTTCGCAAGGGAAGGACGATCGCTCCAACGCGCCGCGAGTGCGGCGCCTGCAGAACGGTTACTTCTTCGGGCCGTTCGTCGCCGGCTGAGTCTTCAGCGGCAGATTGGTGTCTGGATCGATCTGCGCGCGGCCGCCGCCGTTCAACCCTTGATACGTCGGCTGCGAGGTGCGCATTTTGTTTCCAGCGCTGGCGCGCGGCTTCGACGGATTGCGCAACGTCGGACCGACCGGCGGCTTCGCGATCGATTCCTGCCGCACATGAAACGTCGTGACCGGCGATTCTTGAACGACGCCACCCTGCCGCGACGATACAACGGCTTTCACCGTGTGCGTGCCGCGAGACATTTCTGAGAACTCGTGCGACATGCCGTTGAAGCCTTCCACGAGTGCGCCATCCAGATACAGGTTCACGACGTGATCCTGCGCGATGGCCGGTGTCGATGTGACGCGAACAGTCACTTTGCCGCCCGTGTTCACAATCGACTCGTCCTGCTGCGGACTTTCGATGGCGAGCCGGGAGTAAGCAGGCCCGTTGGGACGCGTGGTGGTCGGCGGCGGAGTGTAAGAGGGCGCGGGTTCGGCGCTCGAATGTGAGGAGCTGTTCAGCTCCATCTTGGTCGCGCCGGGCACCGGCTGATCGGAGAAATGAGTGACGCCTTTTTCGTCGACCCATTTCCACACGGTCTGGCCGGCGAACGCTGGCATCGCAGCGAGTGCGAGGAAAACATACAGCGCCGTACGCATATGGAAGGAGCATAGCCGCTTCGCCTCCACCTGACAAAAGCGGTGACGACGAACCTGTGAACGCCGTCACCATTGGCAAAAATCCCTCAACAGCGCTGAATCCGATGCTGGACGCCGAGGCTCGCGCGCTCGGCGTCCAGCGTTTGCGTTCAGCCGTGTTGTGCTTACACGCTGTAATACAGTTCGAACTCCAACGGATGCGTGGACATGCGCACCTTGGTCACTTCCTGCATCTTCAGCGCGATGTATGCATCGATCACATCGTCAGTGAACACGCCGCCCGCCTTGAGGAAGCCGCGATCCTTGTCGAGCTCCTGCAGCGCTTGTTCCAGCGAGTAGCAGACTTCCGGAATGTTCTTGGCTTCTTCCGGCGGCAGGTCGTACAGATCCTTGTCCGCGGCTTCGCCCGGGTGGATCTTGTTCTGAATGCCGTCGATGCCGGCCATGAGCATCGCCGCAAAGCCGAGGTACGGATTCGCGGTCGAGTCCGGGAAGCGCACTTCGATGCGACGACCCTTCGGGTTCGCAACCCAAGGAATACGAATGGAGGCAGAGCGATTGCGCGCCGAGTAGGCGAGCATCACCGGCGCTTCGAAGCCCGGCACCAGGCGCTTGTAGCTGTTGGTGCTGGCGTTCGTGAACGCGTTGATGGCCTTGGCGTGCTTGATGATGCCGCCGATGTAGTACAGCGCCAGGTCCGACAGGCCCGCGTACTTGTCGCCCGCGAACAGCGGCTTGCCGTCGCGCGAGATCGACTGGTGCACGTGCATGCCGCTGCCGTTGTCGCCGACGATCGGCTTCGGCATGAAGGTCACGGTCTTGCCGTAAGCGTGCGCGACGTTGTGAATCGCGTACTTCAGCATCTGCACTTCGTCAGCCTTGCGCACCAGCGTGTTGGCGTTCACGCCGATTTCGCACTGGCCGGCGGTCGCAACTTCGTGGTGGTGCACTTCCACCTTCATGCCCAGCTCTTCGAGCGCCAGACACATCGCCGAACGGATGTCCTGGAACGAATCGACCGGCGGGACGGGGAAGTAGCCGCCCTTCACGCCCGGACGGTGCGCCATGTTGCCGCCTTCGAAGGTCTTGCCCGACGACCAGGCCGCTTCGACGGAATTGATCTCGAAGAACGACCCCTGCATGTTGGTGCCGTACTTCACGTCATCGAAAATGAAGAATTCGTTTTCCGGACCGAACAGCGCCTTGTCGCCGATGCCGGTGGACTTCAGGAACGCTTCGGCGCGTTTCGCGATCGAGCGCGGATCACGCTCGTAACCCTGCATCGTCGAGGGTTCGAGCACGTCGCAGCGGATGATCAGCGTGGTCTCTTCGAAGAACGGGTCCAGGATCGCGGTGCTGGCATCGGGCATGAGCACCATGTCCGACTCGTTGATGCCCTTCCAGCCGGCGATGGACGAGCCGTCGAACATCTTGCCGTCATCGAAGAAGCTTTGTTCGATGGTGTGCGCGGGCACGGTCACGTGCTGCTCTTTGCCGCGCGTGTCAGTGAAGCGCAGGTCGACGAACTTGACCTCCTTTTCTTTCAACATGCTGAGGATTTCAGCGGGGGTCGTCATGAGTTCTCCTCCGGTAAACAGCGAGATTAGGGAATCCCGGGCCGCTCGCCGCTACGACGCCAGGAGGTTATTGAGAGGCCCCCCGTTGGCACAGCGGGGACCGGATGCTGATTCGTCGGGCTTCAGGCCCGCAAAATTGACACGGAAAATTGCAGGAAGCATGCCAGCGCACCGTCATGGCGCAAGCGCTTGGATTTGGAGGAAGTCGAGCGAAAGCCTCGCAAATCCACGCTCTATATTGGAGCACACCCTGGGGTACGCGCACCATCTATGTGCACGCGCTCACCAAGCGGCCTCACGGTATACTCGCGCGCTTTTCGCCGGGCTTTTAACAAAGACCTCACCTGTATGGCCGCACCCAAACCTGTCGTCCCACCGCGGACCTTCCAGGAATTGATCTTCGCGCTCCAGTCTTACTGGTCGAAGCAGGGATGCGTGATCCTGCAGCCCTACGACATGGAAATGGGCGCCGGCACGTTCCACACCGGAACCCTGCTCCGAGCCGTTGGACCTGAACCTTGGAGCGCGGCATACGTTCAGCCGTCTCGCCGCCCCACCGACGGGCGCTATGGCGAAAACCCGTTTCGGCTGCAGCACTACTATCAATTCCAGGTGGTGATGAAGCCGTCGCCGCCGAACATCGTCGACCTTTATCTGGGCTCGCTCGAATCGCTCGGCTTCGATCCGCTCACGCACGACATCCGCCTGGTCGAAGACAACTGGGAATCGCCGACTTTGGGCGCCTGGGGCCTGGGTTGGGAGATCTGGCTGAACGGCATGGAAGTCACGCAGTTCACTTACTTCCAGCAGGTCGGCGGCCTGGACTGCAAACCGGTGATGGGCGAGATCACTTACGGTCTCGAGCGTCTCGCGATGTATCTGCAAGGCGTGCAGAGCGTGTACGACTTGTTGTGGGCCGATGGCCCGCTCGGCCGCGTGACATACGGCGATGTTTATCACCAGAACGAAGTGGAGCAGTCGAAATACAACTTCGAGCTCGCCGACACCGCGCTGCTGTTCAGACATTTCGACGATCACGAAGCCGCGTGCAAAAAGCTTTTGGAAAGCGGCCTGGCGCTGCCGGCGTATGAACAGATGTTGAAAACGTCACATACGTTCAACCTGCTCGACGCGCGCAAGGCGATCTCGGTCACCGAGCGGCAACGATTCATCCTGCGCGTACGCGCCCTGGCCAAGGAAGTGGCCGAGACTTATTACAAGACCCGCGAAGCATTGGGCTTCCCAATGTTGAACCGTGCGGCAGCGGAAGCTTGAGCTCATGAGCAAACGCGATTTTCTGGTTGAGATCGGCACCGAAGAGTTGCCGCCGGCGTCCTTGTTCACCTTGGCTGCAGCCTTCTCTGAAGGCATCACCAAGGGATTGGCCGCTGCGGGCATCAACCATGGCGACGTTAAATGGTTTGCCACCCCTCGGCGCCTGGCCGTATTCGCCGCGGGCGTCGCCGATCAGCAGCCCGATCAGGTGATCAAACGTCAGGGGCCTTCAGTGACGAACGCGTTCGGTCCGGACGGTCAGCCGACCAAAGCGGCGCTGGGCTTCGCGGCCTCGTGCGGTGTGAGCATCGATCAGCTGCAGCAGGTCGATGGGCCAAAGGGCAAGGTCCTTCAATATGAAGGCTCTAAAAAAGGGGAGGCGACGACTACGTTGCTGCCTGCAATCGTCACCGCTTCGCTCGATGCCTTGCCGATCGCACGCCGCATGCGCTGGGGTGCCGGCTCGCAGGAATTCGTTCGCCCGGTGCATTGGGTCGTGATGCTGTTCGGCTCGAATGTCATCGAAGCTGAAATCCTCGGCGTACCCGCCGGCAAGCACACACAAGGGCATCGCTTTCACGGTCCGAAACAGTTGGCGCTCAGCAACCCGGCGAAGTACGCCGAAGTGTTGCTGGAGAAAGCGCACGTCGTGGCCGATGTCGCCACTCGTCGCGAGCGCATTCGCGCGGAGGTGAACGCGATCGCCGATTCCATCGGCGGTGTCGCAGTGATCTCGGACAAGCTGCTGGATGAAGTGACCTCGCTGGTGGAGTGGCCGGTCCCACTCGCGGGCCGGTTCGATGAACAGTTCCTGCGCCTGCCGCAGGAAGTGCCGATCGCCACCATGCAGGATCATCAACGTTACTTCCCGGTCCGCGATGCGAACGGCAAGTTGATGAATCATTTCATTACCGTTGCAAACATCGCCAGCCGCGACCCGAACAAGGTGCGCGACGGCAATGAACGAGTCGTGCGCCCGCGCCTCTCCGATGCCGCGTTCTTCTGGGATACGGATCGGAAGGAGCGCTTGGATGCGCGCTGTAACGCGCTCAAGGCCGTCACCTTCCAGGCGAAGCTCGGTTCATTGTTCGATAAGAGCCAGCGCGTGAAGTCGCTCGCTCAGCGGATCGCCGAAGCCATCGGCGGCAACGGCGAGCTCGCAAGCCGTGCGGCACAACTCAGCAAATGTGACTTGCTCTCGGCGATGGTCGGAGAATTCCCCGAGCTGCAAGGTTTGATGGGCAAGTACTACGCCCAGAACGATGGCGAGAATGCCGAAGTCGCCACCGCGCTCGAAGAACAATACTGGCCTCGGTTCGCAGGCGATCGGTTGCCAGCGACCAAGACCGGTATCGCGGTGTCCATCGCCGACAAGCTGGACACCATCGCCGGCATCTTCTGCATCGGCCAGAAGCCGAGCGGTACGCGCGATCCGTTCGGCCTGCGCCGGGCTGCGCTCGGCATCCTTCGCACAATCATCGAGCACAAGCTGGATCTGGACCTGCGCGGTCTGGTCGATGGCGCGGTGTCGCTGCAGCCGGTGTCGGCGCCGGAGAACGTGGGCGAGGAGATCTGGGGCTATTTAATGGAGCGCATGCGCGGCTCCTACCTGGAAGAAGCGGCCGGTCGCGCCATCACCACGGAAATGTTCGACGCTGTGCTGGCGAGCAAGCCGCATTCGCCGCTCGACATCGACATCCGGCTGCAGGCGCTCGAAAGCTTCCTCACGTTGCCTGAAGCGACCAGCCTCGCCGCTGCGAACAAGCGCATTGCGAACATTCTTCGCAAAGCGACCGGCGACCTGTCCGGCGCGGTGGAAACCGCCCGGCTGCAGGACGGACCTGAACGTCAGTTGTTCGAGCACGTGGTTTCGATGGAGCGCGCGGTGAACCCGCTGTTCTCCCGACGCGAGTACAAGAGCGCACTCACGCAGCTCGCGACGCTCAAAGAAGATGTGGATCGGTTCTTCGACTCCGTGATGGTCATGGCCGACGATCCGGAGGTGCGAGCCAACCGGTTGGGCTTGCTGGTGCGCCTGCGGGGCCTGTTCCTGCAGGTCGCGGATTTGTCCAGATTGCCAGGTTGAGGTGCCGATGCAGTTTCTGCGGTCAATTCTGTTCACCACGTGGCTCTTTGCGGGAACGCTGCTGTACGCCGTGATCGTGCTCGCGTTCGGCTGGCTGCCCAGCCACAAGCTGTACGTGATCGCGCGCAGCTGGGCGAATGTGAACCTGTGGATGCTGAAGATGCTTTGCGGGCTCACTTATACGGTCGAGGGTCGAGAGAACATTCCGGCCGGTGCGCACGTGTCGATGTGGAAACATTCTTCGGCCTGGGAAACGATCGCACAGGCCAGCGTCTTCCCGCCGCAGTCCTGGGTGCTCAAGCGCGAGCTGATGTGGATCCCGCTGGTCGGCTGGGCGGTGAGATGCCTGAAGCCGATCGCGATCAATCGCAAGGCCGGCGCGTCGGCAGTCAATCAAGTGATCGACCAGGGCACGCAGCGGCTGAAAGAAGGCCTGTGGATTCTGGTCTTCCCCGAAGGCACTCGCGTCGCCGTCGGTGAGACTCGAAAGTACGGAGTGAGCGGCGCGCTGCTCGCATCACGGGCTGGCTGCAAAGTCATTCCAGTCGCTCACAACGCCGGTTATTTCTGGCCTCGCCGTGGTTGGGTCAAGAAGCCCGGCACGATTCGCGTCGTGATCGGCCCGGCGATCGAAGCAGCGGGTCGCGATCCGCGTGAGCTCAATGAAGAAGTGCGGGCGTGGATCGAGCAGAAGCTCGCGACGATCTCTCCGGCTTCAGCCACTGCCTCTGGAGAGCGGCAGGCGGCCCCGTTACGACCCGCCAATAATTAGTTTTTCTTGGTTCGCAGTGGCTTGCTGGCTCGGGTGCGCCGAGCCAGCGTTAGCTTTAATTAAACGTCCAAGTTAGCGACGGCCAACGCGTTCTTCTCGATGAACTCGCGGCGAGGCTCAACTTGATCGCCCATCAGCGTGGCGAAAATGTCGTTTGCCGCCAGCGCATCCTCGATCCGCACCTGAATCAACCGGCGGGTTTGCGGGTTGATGGTCGTATCCCACAGCTGCTCGGGGTTCATCTCGCCCAAGCCTTTGTAGCGCTGGATGGTTTGGCCTTTCTTGCCTGAGTCCATCAGCCAGTTCATGGCTTCCTTGAAGCTGCTGACCTCCTGCCGGGAGTCGTTCTTCGCAATGTAGCCACCGGGACGCAGCAGGCCATTCAGAGTGGCCGCCAAATCCACGATGCTCCGGTACTCGGCCGACTCGAAGAACTCACGATGAATGTGCTTCTCCGAAGTGGTGCCATGCTCGGTGCGCGCGACCAGCAGCCGAGGGGTCCCGCCGTCGACAGCTGCCATGACCCGAACGCGATACTTCCGCGCGGCATCGTCGTGCGAGTTGAGCTGCGTCTCCAAAGTGCGGCCCCACTGAGTCAGCCAGTCGAGCTGGTCATGGTTCGCAGGCGTGACTTCAGGCATGTACAGCAGCTGCTCAAGCACGCGCTGGTCATAGCGACGAGCTGAGCGCTTGATGATCGCGGCAACCTCCACCCATCGACGCGCCAAAGTCTCCAGCGCCGAACCGGTCATCGGCTCCTGAGCGGGATCCGCAAACAGCTGCGCGTCTTCGAGTGCGTAGGTCAGCAGCATCGAGTCGAGCTCGGCATCGTCCTTCACGTAGTGTTCGGACTTGCCCTTCTTCAGTTTGTACAGCGGCGGCTGGGCGATATAGATGTGTCCGCGCTCGATCAGCTGCGGCATCTGGCGGTAGAAGAACGTCAGCAGCAGCGTACGGATGTGCGAGCCGTCCACGTCCGCGTCGGTCATCACGATGATGCGGTGCTAGCGGAGCTTCGTGACATCGAAGTCGTCAGCGCCGATGCCGCAGCCAAGTGCGGTGATCAGCGTGCCCACCTCCGCGGACGACAGCATCTTGTCGAAGCGCGCCTTCTCGACGTTCAGGATCTTGCCCTTCAACGGCAGGATCGCCTGAGTGCGCCGGTCTCTGCCCTGCTTCGCCGAGCCACCTGCGGAGTCACCCTCAACCAGGAACATCTCGGAGAGCGCGGGATCCTTTTCCTGGCAGTCGGCCAGCTTGCCCGGCAGACCCGCCAGGTCCAGCGCGCCTTTGCGACGGGTCATCTCGCGAGCCTTACGAGCCGCTTCTCGGGCGCGAGCAGCTTCGAGCACTTTGTTCGCGACAGCCTTGGCCTGAGGCGGGTGCTCCAGCAGGAACTCCTCCAGCTTCGCGCCAACCGCCGACTCGACGATGCCTTTGATCTCGGACGAGACCAGCTTGTCCTTGGTCTGCGAGGAGAACTTCGGGTCCGGCATCTTCACAGACAGGATCGCGGTCAACCCCTCGCGGGCGTCGTCGCCCGTCATGGCCACCTTGTCCTTGGCCGAGAACTCCTTGTCGATATAGGCATTGAGTGTGCGAGTCAGGGCGCTGCGGAAACCCTGCAGGTGCGTGCCGCCGTCCTTCTGCGGAATGTTGTTCGTGTAGCAGGACATGGTTTCCTGATACGAGTCGTTCCATTGCAGGCCCAGCTCGACCGTGATTGGACCTTCCTGGGTTCGGAACCAGATCACCGTGTCATGGATGGGCTGGGCATTGCGGTTCAAGTAGCGGACGAACTCCTTGATGCCACCTTCGTGGTGGAAGACCTCGTGCTTGTCGTCGCGCTCGTCGATCAGCTCGATGCGCACACCGGAGTTCAGGAACGACAGTTCGCGCAGCCGCTTGGCCAGCACCGAGTAGTCGAACTCGATGTTGGTGAAGATGGAGGCGCTGGGCTTGAAGCGAATCGTGGTGCCGCGCTTGGTGGTCGTGCCGGTCTCGGCCAGCGGCGCCTGGGGATCACCCAGCCGGTATTCCTGCGTGTACAGGCGACCGTCTTTATGGACCGTCAGCAGCAGGTACTCGGACAGGGCGTTCACGACCGACACGCCGACGCCGTGCAAACCACCCGAGACCTTGTAAGAAGAGTCGTCGAACTTACCGCCGGCGTGCAGCACCGTCATGATGACTTCGGCCGCCGATCGACCCTCCTCCGGATGGATATCCACAGGTATTCCACGGCCGTCATCAGCCACTGTGACCGACTGATCCGCATGGATCGTAACAGTCACTTGTGAGCAGTATCCCGCCAGCGCTTCGTCGACAGAGTTATCGACGACCTCGAATACCATGTGATGTAGACCGGTGCCGTCGTCAGTGTCACCGATGTACATACCGGGGCGTTTGCGGACCGCGTCGAGGCCCTTCAAGACTTTGATTTTGCTCGAATCGTAAACGTCTTTATCTGTCATGGTGCGGCCTGAAAAAGGAGCTGCGGGATTATACCATCGGCTCGAATTTGCCTTGTTCCACGTGAAACCTTCGCCCGATCTCGATGCCTTTGAGCCCCTGCTCATGCACCGACGTAACGATCAATTGGCTCGGGATTTCAGCGATCGCCAAAAGCAGTTTCCCCAAGTTATCCACATCCAGCTCGGCGGCTGGATCGTCCAGCATCAGGGTGGTGGGAGGCGCGCCGAGAGCGCTGTGACATTGGAGCTGGGCGAGGATGAAAGCGGCCGCCAACATTTTCTGTTGGCCACGAGACACCCGGTCTCTGGCTGCCACACCCTCAACGACAAAACCGATGTCGGCGCGATGCGGCCCGACATGGGTGGTCTTCAGCCTCAGGTCCCGAGATATGGAGGCGTGCAGAGCTTCTCGCAAGTCGACGTCCTGAGGCCAGCCGCGGCGGTAGGCCAGGCCGGTGCCTGGACCGACGAGTCGGGTAGCCAGAGCTTCGAAGTGCATCGAGAGATGCTGCACGTATTCCTGGCGGAGGCGGTCAACCTCGGCGCCGGCGCTACAGAAGTCGTGCTCCCAAGGCCGAACCAGTTCCTCAGCATCACTGGTACGGAGAGCGGCATTGCGTTGGGCGAGGGCGCGCTGGTAGCGACGCCAGTAACCGAGGAACTCATGTTTCACGTGAAACACTCCCCAGTCCAATAGCCGGCGTCGGCGGGAGGACCCTTCCTCAACCAGGCGATGCACCCCCGGGTCGATCACCTGGAGCGGAAGCACCTCGGCGATATCCGCGATCCCAGAGATGCCTTGGCCGGCGAGCTGGCCACGAGTGCGACCTTCGCTGTGCTCGAGCCCGGCCGTGAGCAGGCCGCGAGGAGATTCGAGTTTGCCGACGACACGAAAGAAGCTCGTGCCAGAGCGACGAAGCTTCTCGGCTTGATGGGTTCGGAAGGAGCGGCCGTGGCCCAAGAAGTAAATCGCTTCCAGCAAGCTGGTCTTGCCGGAAGCGTTGGCGCCGATGACGCCGGTCGAGCGCGGATCAAACTCCAGGCTGGCGTGTTCGATGCATCGAAAGTTTTCGATCGTGACCGAGGTCAGCACCAGCGCCTGCCTGTCACCCGTTTCAGGATGACAATCACAGCCTCATCGGCATGACGACGTACTTGGCCTGCGGAGTTGCCCCCGAGCTCAACAAGCAGCTGTTGTTCGCGTCTGTGAGCCCCAGATCCACTTGGCCGCCGTCGACTGCCGCCAAAGCATCCAGCAGGTAATTCACGTTGAAGCCGATCTCCAGCTCGTCGCCGGCGTAATTGACCTCGACTTCCTCTTCAGCCTCTTCCTGCTCCGGATTGTGCGACTGGAGGACCAGCACGCCAGGGCGCACCGCAAGCCGAATCCCGCGGTACTTTTCGTTCGACAGAATGGCCGCGCGCTGGAGGGCAGAGCGCAGCACATCGCGATCCGCAGTGACCTTCTTGGTCGGGTTGCTGGGGATCACACGGCTATATTCCGGGAATCTGCCGTCAATCAGCTTCGAAGTGAAGCGAATGTCGCCGATCTGGGCGCGCACGTGATTGGTTCCGATCGCCAGCTCAACATTTCCCTCGCCAGCGAGCAAGCGCTGCAACTCCAGCACGCCTTTGCGAGGAACGATGACCTGCTGAGCCGAACCGGCTTCGTGTTCGAGCGTCGTTTCGCAATAAGACAGACGATGGCCGTCAGTCGCGACCGTTCGCAGCGTTTTGCCGTCAGCTTCCATCAACATGCCGTTGAGGTAGTAACGCACGTCCTGCTGGGCCATCGAGAAATGCGTCTTGTCGAGCAAACGACGCAGCGCGGACTGCGAAATCATGATCGCCTTCTGCGCTCGGATGTCTTCCACGGTGGGGAAGTCGCTTGCAGGCAGAGTGGCCAGCGTAAAGCGGCTCTTGCCGGAACGAACCGTAGCCCGTTCACCCTCAATCGAAATCGTGACCTTGGCTTTGTCAGGCAGCGCTTTGACGATGTCGAGCAGCTTGCGGCCGGGCAGGGTGATCTCACCCGCCTGCTCCAGCGTTACGTTGGCTTTCGCCACCAGCTCGACTTCCAGGTCAGTCGCCGTGATCGAGAGCTGCTCGCCGCGGCCAGTGATCAAGACGTTTGCCAGGATCGGCATCGTCTGCCGCCGTTCCACAACGCCGATTACCGCCTGCAGTGGCGCGAGGATGCTTTCCCGCTCAGCACTGAACTTCATCGTGGTCACCTTAGCAATCTTTAATTAGAGATTAAGATTTAAGAATTATGATGATGATTATGAGGGCCGCAGGTTTCTGTGAATAACGTACTTTTCCTATTACTCATCAGCCACTTAACGGCATCAAAACCTACCCTCGAAACCCATCTGACACCTGTCGCGAAACTGTGCGGTTGCTGTGGATAAAAAAAGCTCAACGACACCTCACACTTTATCCACAGCCCTCAGCGCTACTTACTCAGCTACTTACCCAGCCAGTGTTCGCAACAGATTCGAGTAGTCCTCGCTGGTGCGAGTGTTCGACTCGCGCAGCTCTTTGATCACCCGGCAAGCATGCAAAACCGTCGTGTGGTCCCGGCCACCGAAGGCATCGCCAATCTCCGGAAGACTATGACTGGTCAGCTCCTTCGCCAGCGCCATCGCCACCTGGCGCGGACGAGCGATCGAGCGACTGCGCCGCTTCGACAACAGATCGGCCACGCGGATTTTGAAGTATTCAGCGACCGTCTTCTGGATGTTCTCGATCGTGACCAGGCGGTCCTGGAGCGCCAGCAGATCGCGCAGCGCCTCCTTGGCAAACTCCATCGTGATCGGCCGACCGGTGAACTGTGAATTTGCGACCACGCGGCGCAGAGCGCCTTCGAGCTCACGGACGTTGGAGCGAATGCGCTTGGCGATGAAGAACGCGACTTCATCCGGCAGGTCGACGCGGCTGACCGCCGCCTTGCTCATCAAGATCGCGACACAGGTTTCCAGCTCCGGCGGCTCAATGGCCACCGTCAGACCCCAGCCGAAGCGCGACTTCAGCCGCTCTTCCAGGCCGTCGACTTCCTTGGGATAGCGATCGCAGGTCAGGATGATCTGCTGCTGACCTTCGAACAGCGCGTTGAAGGTGTGGAAGAACTCTTCCTGCGAGCGGTCCTTGCCGGCGAAAAACTGAATGTCGTCGATCAACAGCGCATCGAGCGAGCGATAGGCGGTTTTGAAATCGTTGATGGTGTTGTGCTGAAGCGCCTTCACCATGTCGCCGACGAATCGTTCCGAGTGCACGTAAGCGACCCGAGCCCGTTCATTTCGCGAGCGGATCATGTTGCCGACGGCGTGCATGAGGTGCGTCTTGCCCAGACCGACGCCGCCATAGATGAACAGCGGGTTGTAGGCTCGGCCGGGATTCTCGGCGACCTGCAAAGCGGCGGCGCGACCCAACTGATTGCTTTTACCTTCGACGAAATTCGCAAAGGTGAAATCGGGATTCAGGCGGCTGCCCAGGACGGCGGGAATATCCCGAGGTGGGGCAGCAGCAAAAGTCGGCGCGCGAGTGGCTGCCGCCGGCTGATGATTATTGATGGTCATCGCGGGCGCGGCGGCACGAGAGCCGACTTCGAGCACCACCGACGGCGAAGGTTCGACGCCGACGGCATCGACCAGCTCCGAAATGCGACCGGCGACGTTTTCATTCACCCAATCGACCACGAAACGGTTGGGCGCGAGCAGGCGCAACGTGCGGCCGTCCTCGACGGCCTGCAACGGCCGGATCCAGGTATTGAACTGCTGTTCCGGCAACTCCGATTCCAATTGCGCGAGACAGCGGCGCCACAACGAACCCTGCACGGATTTCGTCCCCTCAATCGACAAAAAATGAAATTGTTCTGCGCCAGGTCAACGCGAGAGGCGGGGAGTCTATACCGTTGGACGCGAGGTTATCCACAGGCCGGGGACGCGAAATTTTCAGCTCCCCCGTGTTGAGTATGCTTGACACTGCAGGGGGTGGTGCGTACCCTTGCCGCCCCTCTACGCGCACCAGCATGTACTTGTTTTAGCGCACCTTTCCGTCGAGACCGCCATGAAGCGTACTTATCAGCCGAGCAAAGTTCACCGTCAGCGCACCCACGGCTTCCGTGCGCGCATGGCCACTCGCGCTGGCCGCCAGGTGTTGGCACGCCGTCGCGCCAAGGGTCGCAAGCGTCTCACTGTCTGAGCGGCGCCCTTTGCAGCGGCGCGCGCATCAGCTCGCTTTTCGACTTGCCAGCCCCGGCCCGACCGTTTCAACCGGCGCAACGTCTCCGGCATAAATCCGAATTCGATCGCGTCTATCGGGACTCGCGCCGCTCCACCGACGCCTGCTTCGCGATCCTCACACGTAACAGCGGCGGCTCGATACCAAGACTTGGATTATCGATAGCCGCACGCACTATCGGTAACGCCGTACAGCGTAACCGTATCAAGCGACTGGTTCGGGAATCATTTCGTCAGCACCAGCATGAACTGCCCGCGGTGGACATCGTCGTCAATGCGCGTTCAGGCGCCCGCGAGGCGGACAACGCGACCATCGCGCGCAGCCTCGAAAAACATTGGCGCACGGTTGTAAAACAATGCGCGCCCCAATCGTAGCTGGCCTGACCGTCGCGATTCGCGCCTATCGCTACGTCATCAGTCCGATGCTCGGGCCCACGTGCCGCTTCTACCCGAGCTGTTCCTGTTATGCCGAAGAAGCCTTGCAGCAGCACGGCGCGTTGCGCGGTTCATATTTAACAGTGCGCCGCCTGCTGCGGTGTCATCCTTGGCATGAAGGCGGCTACGATCCCGTGCCGCCGGTCACCACTAATAATGAGGCGAACAAGCCCGTTCCTCATGGATAACCAACGCGTATTCATCTGGGCCGCGCTCGCGCTGGTCCTGTATCTCAATTTCATGGCCTGGCAGGGCGACTACGCGCCCAAGCCTGTGCCAGCTCCAACCACGACGACGCAAACCCAGTCTGGCAATGCTGCCGGCGGAGCTGAACCAAGCACCGCATTGCCCGAACTGCCGTCATCGACGCCGGCCGCACCGAATGCTCCGTCGAGCGGTGCTGCCCCGGCTGCGAGCTCCGATGCTGTTCACAATGACGCCCCGGTCATTCACGTCGTCACCGATGTGTTGTCGCTGGACATCAGCACTCGCGGCGGCGAGCTGATCCGAGCCGACCTGCTGCAGTACCCGGCTGAAAAGAATCGGCCGGATGTGAAGGTCCGTTTGTTCAGCCCGAATCCGCCGCTGTATGTGGCGCGCTCGGGATTGCGAGCTGCCGACAAGCGCGCCGAGCCGACGCACATGGCGATGTATCAGTCGGCCGCGAGCGAATACAAATTGGCGGCGGGCCAGAAAGAACTGGTCGTGCCGCTGACGTGGACCGACGATCAGGGCGTCACTGTCACCAAGACATTCACGTTCCATCCGGGCCGCTATCGCATCGGCCTGAACTACGACGTCGCCAACAATTCAGGCAGCGATTATCGAGCCGCCTCTTACGTGCAGATCGTGCGTCACTACGAACACGTCAAGAGCTCGTATTTCGATGTTGAAAGCCGCGCGTATCGCGGGCCGGCGATTTTCGATGGCAAGGCCTATCGCACCCTGAAGCTGGAAGACGAGGAAAATCGCTCCTTCAAAGCCAGCTACACCGGCGGCTGGATGGCAGCTCTGCAACACCATTTCGTTGCCGCGGCCGTGCCCCCGACAGGTGCCTCTTATGATTATCAGCTGAGCCTCGACCCCGACAACGATTACATCCTGTCGTACCGCGGCCCGCTCGAAACCGTGCCCGCCGGCGGCAAGTACACGTTTAAAGAAACATTGTTCGTCGGCCCCAAGCTGCAGGCGCAGCTGGAGCAGACCGGCCGCAAGCTGGAGCTGGTCGCCGATTACGGCAAGCTGACGCCGATCGCCCAGCCGTTGTTCTGGCTGCTCGAAAAAGTGCACGGCCTGGTGCTGAACTGGGGCCTGGCCATCATCATCGTCACATTCCTGATCAAGCTGGCGTTCTACAAGCTGACCGCCGCGAGCGGCCGTTCGATGGCGAAGATGCGCACGCTGGGCCCGCGCATCAAAGCGCTCCAGGAACGTTACAAAGACGATCGCGAGCAGCTCGGCCGGAAGATGATGGAAATCTACAAGGTGGAGAAGATCAACCCGCTCGCCGGTTGCTTGCCCATCCTGATTCAGATTCCGTTCTTCCTGGCGTTCTATTGGGTGCTGCTGGAAAGCGTGGAAATGCGCCAGGCGCCGTTCTTCGGCTGGATCACCGATCTGTCCTCGCGCGATCCGTTCTTCATCCTGCCCATCTTCATGGGTGCCGCAATGTTTGCTCAGTTCAAGCTGCAGCCGATGCCGAGCACCGATCCGATGCAGGCGAAGGTGTTCGCATTCATGCCCGTCATCATGTCGGTGACGATGGCGTGGTTCCCCGCCGGCCTGGTGCTGTACTGGTTGACCAACACGCTGCTGTCCATCGCTCAGCAGTGGCGCATCAACAAGCTGGTCGCGGCGGAAACCAAGAAAGACTGACCACGACATGACAACCCGGCCCGGCGACACTGACACCATCGCGGCAATCGCGACGCCGCCGGGTCGCGGCGGCGTCGGGATGGTGCGAGTGTCGGGCGCGCTGGTTCCGACGATCGCGACTCAGCTGCTAGGCGATCTTCCCGAACCTCGTCGGGCGGCGTTACGAACATTCCGTGACGCCGCCGGCGAAATGCTCGACAGCGGCCTCGCGCTGTATTTTCCCGGGCCGAACTCATTCACCGGCGAAGACGTACTGGAACTGCACGGCCACGGCGGCCCCGTCGTCATGGATATGCTGCTTGCTCGCGTGCTCAGCCTTGGAGCTCGCAACGCGCAGCCCGGCGAGTTCACTCAGCGCGCATTTCTCAACGACAAGATCGATCTCACCCAAGCGGAAGCCATCGCGGACTTGATCGACAGCGGATCGAGCCAGGCTGCCCGGGCCGCGCTTCGTTCGTTACAAGGTGAGTTTTCCGTCGCGGTTCATTCCTTGACCGAAGCGGTGACCGAGACGCGCATGCATGTCGAAGCTGCGATCGATTTTCCCGAAGAGGAAGTCGATTTTCTCGCCGACAACGTTTTGCAAACTCGCATTCACGCCGCGATCGAGCTCTGCGAGCAGATCACTGCGAAGGCGCAGCAGGGCGCCTTGCTTCGCGACGGTATGACCGTTGTGATTGCCGGTCGGCCGAACGCGGGCAAATCCAGTCTGCTGAATCGGCTTGCAGGTTACGAGGCGGCGATTGTTACTGACATTCCCGGCACCACTCGCGACGTGCTGCGCGAACGAATTCACATCGACGGCATGCCTTTGCACATCGCCGATACTGCCGGCCTTCGAGAAGACGCCGACGTTGTCGAAGCCGAGGGCATTCGGCGCGCGCGCACTGAGATGACCCGCGCCGATCGCATTCTTTATGTGATCGATGCGACACGCGCGCTCGATGATCGAGGCATGAGTCTCGAACTGGCCGCCTTGCCGGAGGACATTCCAGTCAGCGTCATCTTGAATAAGGTCGATCTTGCGAACAGGGCATCGCGTTACGAGCAATCGGTCCCGCCGCGCTTGCATCTATCGGCGACAACCGGCGAGGGCATCGACCTTCTGCGCGAACATTTAAAAGAGTGCATGGGATTTCAGGGCGCGGGCACTGGCACTATCTCTGCTCGCCGCCGCCACCTCGATGCGTTGGATCGCGCGAATGCTCATCTATATGAAGCCCAACGGCAGCTGCTCGAACGTCGCGCCGGCGAGCTGATGGCCGAAGAATTGCGCCAGGCGCAGCAATGTCTGGCGGAAATCACCGGCGAATTCACGCCGGACGATTTGCTGGGCCGGATCTTCACGACGTTTTGTATAGGCAAGTAAACTCGACAACAAACGCTAACGACACGGTTCGTCGATAAGGAGGTCTCGATGTTCTGCACTCACTGTGGCGCCCAGGTCGATACGTCTAAGCCATTCTGCGCGAACTGCGGCAAATCATTGAGCGGCGCCCCCGCGGCCGCAGCGCCGACCAGCATGTTGCTGCCACCGTACGCAGGCTTCTGGAAACGCGTGGGTGCGTGGATCCTCGATTACATCGCACTCGTCATCATCATGATGGCATTGGCCATTCCCCTGTCCCTGACCGGCAAAAGCCAGCAGGTCGGACATAGCGAGACCGGGGCGCTGCTGCTGTTTCTTTATGGAATCGCACCCTGGCTGTACTTCGCCATCTGTGAAAGCTCCTCCATGCAGGCCACCCTGGGCAAGTCTGCCATCGGCATCCGAGTGACGGACCTCAACGGCGAGCGCATCGGATTTGGCCGCGCGACCGGGCGGTACTTCGGAAAGATCCTTTCCGGTCTCACCCTGAGCATCGGCTTCGCGATGGCAGGTTTCACTGAAAAGCGCCAGGCACTTCACGACAAGATCGCGGACACGCTGGTCGTCGATAAAAACTTCTCGCCGGCAGAGATCGCGTCGGCACCGCCGGCGCCGCAGGCTTCAGGCCTCGCGATCGCGGGAATCGTCGCGCTCGTCGTTTTGTTTGGACCGTTTGGTATTGGCCTGCTCGCGGCCATCGCCATCCCGGCCTACCAGGACTATACGATCCGTGCCCAGGTGACGGAGGGCTTGTTGAACTCCGCGGAGGCCAAGGCCGCAATTGCCGACGCGCTCGCCAATCAAACAGATTTGTCACAGCTGCAGAACAAGGCGCCGTTCGCGGCTCACTCCCGGTTTGTATCTTCCATCGACAATCTCAACGGCGTCGTGGTCGTTACGTTTGGCGGGCAAGCTCACCAGAGCATTGCCAACCAATCGGTCGAGCTGGTGCCCGGAGTCAACTCGGCAAATGAAATCGTCTGGCGCTGCGGTTACTCCGCTGGGCCCGTCGGCGCGCGATTCCTTTCCGATGAGCCGGGGAAGTTCACGACCGTCGCGCGTAAACATCTGCCCACCAACTGCCGCTGAGGGTTACCCGCTGCCAGGCCGTCGCTGCTCCATCCCCGCTGATATCGCAGCAGCTCTCCGCGAAATCTTCGGTGAGCCGGTCGAGTATGTGCGTGTGGTTGAACATTCGTTATATGCGCGCCTCCACGTGGGGGCGCGCGCAACGACACGGCGCGGACGGATCCTGTTGACCGGTTCGGCGAAGGATTTCTGGGCGGACCCGGAGCTGATCCTGCACGAGTACTTCCACGTCGTCCGCCAATGGCAGCCCCGCCGGCTCACCATCTGGCGTTACCTCGTCGAATGCGCGCGCAACGGTTACTGGAATAACTGCTTCGAAATCGAAGCGCGTGCCTTTGCTTCCCAACACCGGCGAGCGCTGAAGACACGATTGCGAGCTCCCTGACATTGGTGGCATGTTCGCGGTGCCGATTGCGTTAGTAGCTTTGCTGCACCTGAACAGCTTGATGGATCCGGGGAGTCGTCATGCTTCTTTTCAGATTACCGCCTGCCAAAGTCGTGCTCGGCTGCGCCATTGCCGGCGTGCTCAGCGCCGTCGCCCATGCCGACGTCACCATTGAAGAACATATGTCGATCAGCGGCGCCGGCTTGATGAAGATGGCGAACATGAGCGGCACGACGACGACCAGGATCTCGGGTCAACGCGCCCGCACCGACAGCAACCTCCAGTTCGAATCCGGCCTGATGCGCACCTTCGCTCGCGGCGCCGGGCAGGGCACGGAGATCGTGCGGCTCGATCAGGACAAGATGTATTCCGTCGACAACCGCAAAAAGACTTACAGCGAAACCACATTCGCCGAGCGCCGCGCCCAGATGCAGCAGGCGATGGACAAGATGCGCGAATCGCAGGCGTCGCAGCAGCAAGCGACCTCGGGCGTCAATGACTCACAGTGCGAGTGGTCCGAGCCGAAGGCGGACGTGAAACGCTCGGGTGAGAAAGCAACCATCGCCGGCTACGCTGCCGAGCGAGTGACGGTCACGGCGACGCAGTCCTGCAAAGATAAAGAAACCGGGCAGGTTTGTGACTTTGGCCTGGTGATGGATCAGTGGGTCGCGCCGGGGTTCGAAGCTTCGGCGGAAACGCTCGCCTATCAGCGCGCCTTCGCCGAGAAGCTCGGCCTGAGCCCGTCCGGCTCACGAGATTTCGCCGAGCGCGCGCAGTCGATGTTTGGTCGGTACCAGGGATTGTGGAAAGAAGTCGCGACCAAGATGCAGGACGTCAAAGGGTATCCGGTGAAACTCACCTTCGGCCTCGGCGTCGGCGGCCCTCAGTGCCAGAGCACACAGCAAGCACAAGCCAACAGCGGATCTTCGTCTTCATCGCCGCCGAGCATCAGCGGGGCCATCGGCGGAGCGTTGGGTGGAATGTTCGGCCGCAAGAAAGAAACAACCGCGCCGCCGCCGGAAGCCACGCCTCCCGCACAACTGCCCGGTGGGCTGATGTCGCTCATGAGCATGAGCAACGAGCTGGTGTCTGTGAGCAGCGGCTCAATCGATACGCAATCGTTCGAGCCACCTGCGGGATATAAGAAAGTTGCCGGCGACTAATCCGTCGTCGGCACTGGCGCTAACGCCCGCCAGAGGCCTTCGGGGGAACAGTTTTCAGGAAGGTAAACAGCGCTTCGATCTCGGCGTCGTTCATCAGCTTGAAGTTCTCGAACGGCATGATCGCAATCGATGAGCCATCCGCCCGCTTGCCCGTGCGCATCATTTGTCGGAAGGCATCCACGCTGGTGTAACGAGACATCGCAGACCCTGGCGCGGTGGTGAGATTGGCGGCAGCAGGCCAATCGGGCGGCGTTCCGGGAATCTTCCCTCCCGACAGCCCCGGGCCATGACATCCCGAGCAAACATTCGCGACATACGCGCCCTTGTCGTGAATACCCTCGGGCACCCGAGCCGGCGCCGGACGCGTGTGATCGATCCGCTCGGCGGAGTCAGTGATGAAGCCAAACGCGTACAACGCCTTCATCATGAGCGGCAGGCGAAACACCGCCATATACTCAGTCGCGGGCGGCATGCTGCGGATATAACTCACCAGCGCCGCGACATCCTCATCCGCCATCTGCGAGTAATCTTCGCTGGGCATGATGAGCACTGGTCGTCCGGACGGCTTCACTCCATGCCGCAACAGCCGAACCCAGTCGGCGTCCGTGTAAGCGGCTGTGGTCTGGCCGCCGCGTGTGATGTTGGGCGCGCTGATGAACAGCCCGGATTTCCGATCGTCCACCATCGTGTGGCCGCCGCCATCCTTGGAGTGACATTCCGTACAGCCGCGCGTGAGGAAGAGATACTCGCCACGCTGCAAATCCGAGCTCGCCAGAGCGATGGGAGTCACTTCCACATCGACGATACGTTCCATCTTGCGTTCGCTAAAAAATACCGCCGCTCCAGCGACGATTCCCGCGCCCACCGCCAATACGGCCAGCGAGCCCCCGACGATTTTTACCAGTTTGTTCATGGCGGCGTATTCTGCACATCGTCGGTGCATTTACAGCGTACCAACGGGCAGGGCGCGCTAAACTCAAGGCCGTGACACGTCCTCCGAAGCACCACGAATTGCGCAGCAAGAGCCGGGAATCGCCCGGGCGCCCGATCCGGAAAATGGCGGCCTCAGAAACGAGGAGAGTCGCCATGGGTAACGAAGTCACGTTGAACGATGAGGGGCGTTGGAACGCGGTCCAGAGCCGTGATGCCACTCGCGACGGCGAGTTTTTCTATGGCGTGATGACCACCGGTGTGTATTGCCGCCCGTCCTGCGCGTCACGCCGCCCGCTGCGCAAGAACGTTCGTTTCTTTGCGACCACGGCAGAAGCCGAAAGCGCCGGTTTGCGCCCGTGCAAACGCTGCCGTCCGAAAGGCGCGTCGTCTGCCGTGCTCAACCAGGTCGTGCACGAGCTGGCGCGTCAGATCGATGCGCAGCCGGAGCAAACATTCAGCCTGGAGCAACTCGCGCAGCGCGCGGGCTACAGCCCGTTTCATCTCCAGCGCAGCTTCAAAGCCATCATGGGCAGCAGCCCGAAGGAATATCAAACGGCGGCGCGCGTGCGCATGCTCAAACAGGAGTTGCGTAATGAGAAGCCGGTGGCCGATGCGATCTACCAGGCCGGCTTCGGTTCGGGCAGCCGGGTGTATGAAAAGGCCGATGGCCAGCTGGGCATGACGCCCAGCGAATATCGCAGCGGCGGCAAAGGCCTGACTCTCTCTCATGCGAGCGGCCCCACACCGCTGGGCTTGATGATGATCGGCGCGACCGATCGCGGCATTTGTTTCTTGCAGTTCGGCGACACGGATGAGGCCTTGCTCAAGGAGCTGCGCCAACAGTTCCCTGCGGCAACTGTGCAAGCGATGCCCGATAGCCATCGGCCACAGTTCGAAGCGTGGCTCGGCGCGCTCAATCGTCACTTGCGTGGACTGGAGCCGAGGCTCGACCTGCCTCTGGACGTGCGGGGCACGGCCTTCCAATTGATCGTCTGGCGTTACTTGCAGAAGGTGCCGTACGGCGAAGTTCGCTCGTACTCAGAAGTGGCGGCAGCAATCGGCAAGCCGAGTGCCGCTCGAGCGGTGGCCAACGCGTGCGCCAGCAATTCCGTGGCGCTGTTGATTCCATGTCATCGCGTCGTCCGCGGGACGGGCGAGCTCGGCGGCTATCGTTGGGGCGTTCAGCGGAAGCGAGTTCTGCTCGATACGGAACGCGCGGCCAGCAAGCGTTAAACGAGGCGTACGCAGTTCACATCTTGGGGCCCAATTCTTGCGCCGTGCGTCCCCGTGCCGATAATGGCCGCTCCCGCATCGAGCATGCGGCGGGAGGCGGTCCATGTGCCTGGGTTGTAACGACGACCACCACGAAGAGAACGAAGCCAATGCGGCGACCCGGCGCCAGTTCCTGACCACGGCGCTGGGGCTGACGGCCGCCACCGCGTTTGGCACGGTCGCCGACGCAGCGGTCAATTTTTTCGAGATCGAAGCCAAAGGCCTCACCATCGATAACGAAGGTGTGTTGCTGCCGGCGTATACGGCCGCACCTGTCGGCGGCTTGAATCGCACCACCGTCGTGATTCTCAACGACGCCCCGGGCATTCCGAAGGATTTGCAAGAGCTCGCGCGCGATGTCGCTCGCACGGGCTATGTCGCACTGGTCGTCGACTGCGCCATGCGTGGCACGGCGAAGATTTCCACGCATCCCGACGCGCTGCTGAGCGAGGCTTTCAGTCGCCAGGTGCAAAGTGATGTTCGCGCCGGCATCGTCACATTGAATGGCAGCGCGCCGAACGCCAATCCCGTGGTGATCATGGGCATCGGCGCCGGCGGCTACACGGGCTTGCGCATGGCGCTCAGCGATCCGCTTGGAATCGTGGGTGTGATCGCGCTGTACACGCCGATCGAATCTGCGGAGAAGTCGAGCACCGATCCGCGGCCGGATCTCATTACGCTGCTGGCGCGATTGAATGTGCCGGTGCAGTTCCACGTCGGCACCGATGATCCCTCGATCACTCGCGACCAGTTGAACTGGCTGAGCCGCTTCGCCGCCGTCGAGCCCGATCGCCGCGAGGTCTATTTGTATGGCGGCGCCGGCTATGGGTTCTATCAACCATCGGCGCCGAAGTACGACAAAGGCTATCAGCTGCTGGTGAAAAAGCGCTGGCAGCAGTTCCTCACCAAGCGCTTCGAGTAGCCAATCGCCTCTCTTAAATGATTCGGGATCGGGCATCCTGCCACGACCCTCATGCGAGCAAGGCAAAAGGCGTGACTTTTGCCTGCTCGCCGCCGCCTGCAGCGGCGGGGTACATCCATGTACCCTGACGGAGGCTCGGCTCAGCTTTACGGCTGCACGACCACCTGGCCGTGCTTCATCACGAACACCGGCTTTTCCGTGCTCGCGATGTTGCTGACCACGTTGCCTTTGACCGCGACGATGTCCGCGACCTTGCCCGCTTCGAGCGTGCCGACCTTATCGGCAATACCGAGCAGCTTCGCCGACTCGCGCGTGCCGGAGACCAGCGCCGCCTCGGGCTGCATGCCGATCTCCACCAGCAACGAAAATTCCTTGGCGTTCATGCCATGCGGCGATACGCCCGAGTCGGTGCCGAACGCGATCGGCACGCCGATCTTCAACGCCGAACGAAACATTTTCTCGTGCTCCGCCCAGGCCGCACGCGCCTTGGCCGCGATCGCCGGCGGATATTTGTCGACATTCTTGTTCACCCAATAAACCGCGAGGCGCGTCGGCACCAGGTACGTGCCTTTGGTCTTCATCAAGCGCAATGTTTCCTCGGTGAGGAAGCTGCCGTGCTCGATGGAATCGACACCGGCTTCGACCGCCTGTCGTGCAGCCAGGTCGCCGTGCGCGTGAGCCGCAACCTTGCGCTTCCACGCGTGAGCCTCGGACATGATGGCTCTGAGCTCATCCGGCGTGAGCTGAGGAACGTCGACCGGATCCGCTTCCGACAGCACGCCGCCGGATGAGCAGATCTTGATCACGTCCGCGCCCCACTTGAGCTGATAACGAACGGCGGCGCGACACTCGTCCGCTCCGTTACACACGCCGTCCATCGGGCCGAGCGGCGCGACGCGATCCGGCGGGAACGGGCCCTGATCGCAGTGGCCGCCGGTCGAGCCGATCGCATGGATCGCTGTCAGGATCGTCGGCCCGGGCGTGACACCGCGATTGATCGCATTCCGCAGGCCGACATCGACGAACTCGCCGGCGCCGACGTTACGAATCGTGGTGAAGCCGGCTTCGAGCGTGCGCTTTGCATACACGCCTGCGTCGAACGCCGTCTCGGCGGCGAACTGATACATCTCGGTGTGGAAATCTTTGTAGAAGTCGTCGTGCATCTCACTGGTAATGTGAGTGTGCGCGTCGATGAAACCCGGCAGCAGCGTCGCATCGCCGAGGTCGATCACTTTGGCATTGGCCGGCGCACCCTGCGCACCCACAGCCTTGATCTTGTCACCCTCGATCACGACCACGCCGCCGTTGACCAGCTTGCCGGCCTTGCTGTCGAACAGGTAGGCCGCCTTCAACACCGTCGGCTGGACCAGCTCCGCGGCCTGCACCGTGCTCACGACCGCCGCCAATCCCAATGCAATCTTGATGGTTAAGCGCATTCGCATCCTCCAATACAGCGATGCGCGACGATACCCGTTCACAGTCCAAAGCAAAACAGTCCACGCATTTCTCGACAAAACCCGAGTTATTCAACAAATCTTCGGCAGCTTGCGCGCCTATCGTCTGCCCACCCCAGTTCAATGCCAGGAGGGCTTCGATGATCAAGCGCAAATCAGTGGCGGCCGGCAGGCAGCGCGGCCAGGGCATGAGTGAGTACATCATCATCACGGCGCTGGTCGCCGTCGCGGGCATCGGCCTGTTCGCGGCGTTCGGCGATGTACTGCAGAACCAGATGGCCGGGATGAGCCGCGAGATGGCGGGGCAATCCGCGTCTCAGGACATCAGCGATGCGCAGGCATCTGCGACCACGGCGCAAAACCGCGCGGCGCAGGCGGACAGCCTGTCCAACTACAACCAGCAGACCAATGCGGCTCAGTAACGCACATTGGCACCGCGGGCAGATCGCTCCGGTCGCGCTGTTCGGTGTGCTCATCACCAGTGCTGTGCTGGTGGTGATGTTCAACACCGGGCAAAAAGTGACGGAGCGATCGCTCGTTGCAAACGCCGCGGATGCAGCGGCGTACAGCGGGGCAGTGTGGACCGCACGGCATCTGAATTTCATGGCGTACACCAATCGCGCCATGATCGCGAACCACGTCGCGGTCGGCCACTTTATTTCTTATGTGAGCTGGGTCCGATACATCAATGATTCGCTCGATGCCATCGATCGCGTGACCCAGTGGATTCCATACGTCGGCCAGTACGTGGACCTGGCCCAGGAAATATCGGCACAGGTCCGCGACGCCACCGAGCAGGCCGCGCAGATAACCGTGCCGCTGATCGACGGCTGGAACACAAACCTTCGCGCGGCGCAGGTCGAGGCACAGGCGTCGCTCGCGCTGGGCAATCTCCAGGCGCTCATGTCACAGACCGCGATGACGTACGACGCCGATATCCGCGTCAACGACGATCAGGCACTCGCGCGCATGCCCAGCGAGCTGCGGGAACTGCTCGACGCGCAGATGCTTTCGCAGATGGCTGCGGTACCTGTATTCGTGCAGCGATACTCGGCAGGCCGAGATGGCAATGCCATGCAAGAGCTCGTCAGCGCGAGCCTGCGCTCAGATTCGGATCTGCAGCGCTGGGTCACCGGCGAGCGCGGCTGGCGAGAGTATTTGTTTGCTGCGCAGATTAGAAAGCGCGGCGCCACGACGGTCTCTCAATCTTCGAACGGCGCAGACTGGCGTGCCGAAGATCAACTTCAATTCCGCACGCGCAGTTTGTTTGGATGGCACAGCTGGCGGCGCATCGGCGATCGCGTCAGCACCGCCAGCGCCCGCGAGTTCGATTCGGGCTATGCAGGTGTGCCTGGCTATTACAACGTTGCCGGCCAGGCGCGCGATGCGTCGCTTCGTATCGCTGTGATCGCGACGAAATCTCAGGCGAATGTCGCGACCGCCGATCTGCTCGGCATGTCGAACACGACGACGCCTGTCGCCGTGGCCGCGGTCGCACGCGTCGAGTTCCGCCGGCCGACCGGCTCGGCGTTCGCTGCACTCGGCGAGCACAAACATGAATACGCGAACCTGTTCAATCCCTTCTGGGAAGCAAAGCTCGCGCCGGTCACGTGGAGCTACTGAGATGACACGCAATCGTGGCAACGCGTTGATCGAGACGATGGTGGCACTGCTGGCGCTGTCGCCATTCGTTACTGGCATGGTGCTGCTGGGCAAGCAGCTCGATGTAAAACACAAGACCTACGACGCGGTTCGTTACTCCGTTTGGGAACGCACCGTGTCGACCAACAAATCTGCGAGCGACATTACGCTGGAAGCGCTCGACCGTTCGTTTGGTGATCCGCTCAGCGGCGTGTCCGCGATCGACACCTTGCGTTCCAAAGGTGTCTCACGAAATCCGCTCTGGACCAATCGAGGACAGCGATTGCTATTGGACGCGCCTGGCGCAACTCAAACCGTCGCTGCGCCGCCGACGCACGCAGGTTACGCACTCGTGCCCGCGCTCGCCTACGGCGGTGGACCGTTGGCCTCCGTCGCAGGCTCATTGCAACTGCATGATCTTGATCTCAATGCCCACGCCTTTGCCAAGGCGAACATCACAGCAAACATTCGTCCGTTGTTTGCCGATCGTCGGCCCATTGCACACGTCGCGGCAGGAGCCGTCCTGAGCGACGTGTGGTCTTCTGGTGACGAAGGCGAGTTTGGTCGCAAGACCGACAATCTCATCGTCGATGAGCTCATCGAGCGCTTGGAACTGCCGGCGCGTCCACTCTCGATGCAGTCGTTGAGCAAAGGCGGGCCGTTGTACGGCGAAGGCCGCTACAGCTGGGATCCCGACCTGCGTCCACACTCCAACGCGCTGCCCAGCGCATACATCACCGATCGCGAGGACTGAATCATGCGCCCCGAGATCCCCACGCTCGCAGCACTCACGATGCTCGCATTACCCGCCCTGGCTGGAACATTGTCACGAGCGACTGAAGCACTTCCGAACTTGGGAGCGCCACCTCAAGGCACGGCGCACTGGGTCGCAAAGAGCATGCGCATGAACGGGCTGCCGATGACGATCCAAGTGTTCGAGTCCCGACTCACGCCCGACGCTGTGTTGTCTCACTATGAGTCGTTCGTAAAAGCGAGTGGGACTCATGAGTCGCGCCGAACGACCAACGCACCGTGGCAGGTGCTGATGCTGAGATCACCGGATCACTTTATCACCGTGCACGCACGCGCCGTTGCAGGCGGCAGCGAAGGAACGATTCTGGTGAGCCCGGCACTCGAACCCGCGTCGCTGCGGATGCGCACCGAGTTTCCGCGGCCGCCAAGTACTCGCATCGTAAATCTCCAGCAATACGACGATGACGGCGTGCAGTCCGAGCACATCAGCTTATCCAGCAGTCGCGCCTCGTTCACCGAGCTGCAGGACTTCTCTCAGCTCCTGATCAGCGACGGTTGGAATGTCGTCGACACCCGGCCGACGCGCGAAGTGCAGCGGGGCTTCGTATTGGAAGTGCAGCGACAAGCCGAGCAGGCGCTGCTCGTCTTCGTTCCCAACGCCGCACAACCCGCGACGACCGCCATCGCGATCACCTGGAGGAAATGATGCGCGGGCGCCGATTCAACCGCGGCTGGAGCTCAGCCGAGTACCTCGCGGTTCTCGCAGGCCTGATGGTGCTCTGGCGTGGCGCGCACGAAGTCTTGCGCCTGCTCGCCGAGCATCAGCACGAATTCTCCTGGATGTTGATGATTCCGTTCTAACGCCGAACGCTCAAGGAAGAGCAATGAAAGCCATAGTCACCACCGTCTTGATGATTGGCGGCGCGCTCGCTGCTGGCGCCGGCGCTGCGTACTTCGCGAAGGGTTATATCGCGAACGAAGTGCGCAGCGAACGTGAGCAGCTGCAAGCTCAGTACAAGCTCGTGAGTGTTGTCGTCGCCAAGAGCGACTTGGCACCCGGAGCCGTGCTGTCCGCTCGAACGGTTGCCTTGCGTGAAGTCCCAAAGACCTTTCTGCACACCGAAGCGATTGCATCGGATCGCTGGAACGACATCGCCGGCCGAGTACTCGCGCGCGCTGTTCGTGGCGGCGAAACGATTCTGAGCTCGCATCTCGCACAAGGCCCCGGCGCTGGATTCTCTGCGCAGCTCCCCGAAGGCCTGCGAGCTCTCACATTTCCCGTCAACGAAGAAGCCTCCATCGCAGGGATGCTCGCGCCGGGAGATCGCGTCGACCTTCTATTCACGACAACGGCTGCGAATGAAAGCGTGACGGTGCCGTTGTTGTTCAGTGTTCCTGTGATTGCGACGGGACCAAGAACGCAATCGAATGAGAACTCGCTGCCCGACAAACTGCAGGGTCCGTTTCACACGATCACGGTATCCGTCACGCCGGCCGACGCCGCGAAGATCACGCTCGCTCAAGAAGCAGGGCGCATCACAGTCGCGCTTCGCCAGCCCAAGGACGATGCGCCGATTCGCATCGCCAGGATCACCAAGAACTCGCTACTGAAAGGCAACGAGGTAACGGCCGCTTCGCGCCCGCGCGCACGCATTCAAATCATTTTGGGCGGAGTCTGAGCATGCATTTCGCTCAACAACTCGGCTCCATTGTGATCAGCGCTTTGGCTGCGGCACAGGCGTCCGAGCCAGCCACGAGTAGCGCGCCGGTCAGCGTGCTCTCCGTCCCCGTCGGCCAAAGTTTGCTGATTCGTTCGCCAGGCGTGCGACGCGTTTCCGCCGGCGATGGCGCAACGGTCGATGTGAAAGTGTTCGACGACACGCAGGAGATCCTGGTGCTGGGCAGACAAGCGGGCACGACCGATCTGCGCATCTGGTCGAAGGATGGAACGAGTACCGCTTATCTCGTGCAGGTGCTCGGCATCGTCGATCCCATCGCGGCACCGACGCCGACGTTGGAACCCGAATCGACCATTCTCATCAAGGCAAAGCTCATCGAGGTGCGCAAATCGGCGTTGCAGGACGTTGGCATCGACTGGGCCGATGTCGCCGCGGGCCCGATCTTCGGCACCAACAATCATTACTTCGCGATGACGACCTCCGTCGACTCGATGATTCATTTGCTCGTGAATCGCGGCAACGCGCGCGTGCTCGCTGAGCCAACGCTCACTTGTATCAACGGCGGGCAAGCCGATTTCCTGGTCGGCGGCGAGGTGCCGATTCCGGTGCAAAACCAGGATGGCGCGCTGAATGTCACATTCAAACAGTTCGGCATCATCCTCAACGTCGAGCCGCAAGCGAACGCGGCCGGGTTGATTCGCACCAAGGTCGGCGTGGAAGTGAGCAGCGTCGACAAGGCGAACTCCGTGCTCGGCATTCCCGGCTTTGCCACGCGCAAGACCAACACGGAAATGAATGTGCAGTCGGGCGAGCCGATGGTCATCGCCGGGCTGTTCAGCGCCGACGACGCTAAGACGGTGGCGAAGGTGCCTGGGCTCGGCTCCATTCCCGTGCTCGGCGAGCTGTTCAAGTCACGGCAGTTTCGTCGGGGCGAGACCGAGCTGGTCGTGCTCGTCACACCACAAATCCTCGACCCCGATTCCGGCGCGGCGCGCGAAGGCGTGCAGCGTTATGACGATCTCAAACGCGAGTCCGACGAGGCCCTGAAGCCCAAGTTGCACGACTAGCGTCTCATCCGTTGCAAGGAAGCGAACGTCACATGGATGTGACAACTCCTCTCAAACGCGGCGGTCGCCAACGCGGCGCCGCGTTGGTCGAAGCAGCGATCGCGCTGCCGATCCTGATCGCCGTCATCCTCGCGGCGATTCAGTTCGGCTTCGTCTATCAAGCAAAGGCGACGCTGAATCATGCGGCGTTACAAGCCGCTCGTGCCGGTGCTGTTCGAAACGGCGAGCCAGCTGCGCTTCGTCATGGGCTCGCGCTGGGATTGGCGCCGCTCGGCTCGCCGGATTCATCACTGCAAGGTGCTGCTGAAGCTGTCGCACGAGTCGAGGCCGAGCTGCCGACCGATGCGCGCATTCGCATTCTCAACCCCACGCGTGAATCGTTCGATGACTTCGCCACCGATGTCGATGGCGTTCGCGAGTTACCCAACGATCGGCTGTCGATGCGAAGCACGCAGGTTGGCCCACGCGGTGGGCTCAGCATCCAAGACGCGAACCTGCTGCGTGTCGAGATCACGTATGGATACGAGCTGAAGGTTCCGATCGTCAACGGATTCCTGTCGCGATTGTCGTTGCTCGCGACCCGAGCGATCGATCCGTTTCACGAGCAGTTGCTTCGTCGTCATCGATTGCCGATCACTGCGACGGCGACCGTGCGGATGCAGAGTCCGCTGCGGTTCAGCGAGCTGCTGGTTTCGCGTGCGGATCTGCCGGAGGTTGCGCGTGTCGCTGCCGATGCGGGTTTGGCCGACGCCAATCACGACGAATCTTCCGAGCGCACTGCTGATACATCTGCTGGCGCGTCTCAGGCTAGCAGCAATCTCGGCGAAGGTTTCTTTGGCTTTGGCTCAGGCACGAGCGGGCCGGCCGATGTTTCGGACGGTGATGGGCACGCCGGCGGCGCGACAGCTCCTCTCGGCGAGCCGCCACTCTGCACTCCCAGTCCGTCCAACTCACAAACGGCGCCTGCAGCTGAGAGCACGCTCGGCCGCGTATGGGACGCGCTCCGCGACCTCGCCTCCGATGCATACGAATTCGTTCGCGGCTTCTGGGATGGCATCAAAGGTCAGATCGGCGACCTGGTCGCCACGATCACCGATCCCGTCGAAACGGCGCGCGGCGTCTGCGAACTCGCGAAGGCGTTCCTCGACGATCCAGTCGGCACGGCTCAAACGATCGGCGCGGCGATCGGTCATGACCTCAGCCAACTCATTCATTGCGGTGCTTACGACCGCGGACGCGTACTGGGCAGCAACGTCAGCCCGGCGTTCATGCTCAAGCTCGCGAGCAAGCTGGCGCACTTCGGCCGTTCCAGTCTTCGCTACGCGGCGGAACTCACAAAGCGAGAACTTGGCTGCGCGAGTTTCGCTGGCGACACCCTGGTGTGGATCGGCGATGGCGCTGTGCCGATTCGATCGTTGCAGCCGGGCTCGCGGGTTTCGTCTCGCAATGAGCAGACGTATCTCGATGCTTCACGCGTCGTTACGCGTACGTTCCAGCGGCGCGTTGGTTCGTATCACGAGATCGTTACTGAAGGGTCTCGGTTTGCTGTTACTGAAGAGCATCCGTTGTGGGTGCAGGGCCGCGGCTGGACGCCGGTCCGAGACATCGAAGTCGGTGCGCCTGTTGCGACTATCGATGGCGATACGTTGGTTCTTGCGAACCGGCGTGTCGATGCAGCGCTGCAGGTTTTCAATCTCAGCGTCGCCAATGACGAGAGCTATTTCGTCGGCGCCGAACGCGTGTGGGCCCACAACGCCACCTGCACCGTCCGCCTTCGCTTCCATCCCCCTCGCAGCCCCAGCCACTTCGCCCTCGGCGCCTCCGACGGCGGCCCCGGCACCTGGTCCCGCATCTCCCGCCCCGACACCGATGCCTACCGCTACCAAGAACGCATCACCGGCGCCCCTCGCGGCGTTGAGTACAATGTCAACGGCGTCAACTTCGACGGCTACGACTCGCAGCGCGATGTGTTGTTAGATGCGAAGCATTGGACTCAAGAGTGCCCCCTCGGCGATCGCTGCCGCTCGGAGCCTCTGAAGCAAGCATTAGCAAGGAAATTGGTTGAGGAAGCCACTCGCCAATTGGATGCCACGCGTGGCACGAACATCGCAATCGAGTGGCGTGTCGTTGACGAGGAGATGACATTGCGAATCGGTTCAATCCTTGATGATGCGATTCAAAGCCAAGATGAGCGGAGTCGGATAACAGTGATATTCACTCCGTTGTCGGACATCACACCTTAGTGGACGCGCAGAGTTATACCTATGGACACCGTTTTGATATGGACAGTTGGAAAATTCTTCGCTCCGCACACGCTTTCTCGCTATCAGGAACGAAGCCGAGCTCTGGTCGCTGCGCTTCGGGAGATACACCCGAAATTTTTAAACATGAGTTGTATAGGCAGCCAAGGAATCAGGCCGGTTCCAAATGATCTGTTGGAGCTAGACGCGATACTTGCTGAGCAAGTATTTGACAGCACGCATCCTCAGGATTACGTCAATCAATTACCTGATGGGACATTAGCTCCACATTCTTTTAGCAGGATAGGGTTTGCAGCTACCTATTGCACATCAGGGCGGACGTCGGATTCCGTACTGCTGCCGGAGAACGGTGGTATCGAATTGACGGTTCGTGGCGTTGCTGCCGACCAAGACGGTGGCGCCAGCGTAGTTTTGAGACTTCCGAATGACGGTCGAGATGACATTCACGAACCCTCCGTCATAAGAGCGCTTCTCAAATGCCTCGTGGCAGAGTGGGACTGCACATTCGGTGGAGTATCGCTCCGAGAGTATCAACGAAGGATTAGGGGTGATGGCAGGGACACTTACGCTGGTCAGTGGCTTTTCTATCTACCGTTTCCAAATCTCGGACGCTGTCTGTCAACAATGATACGGGCGGAGCCGTTCGGGCCAGGAGTCCTGATTGCGAGCACGCCACACTTGCCCGATGCAAACAATGCTTCGGATCTGGCGGCGGGCGACAACGTCAAGGCAGCGTTGGATGATCTGGGATTGATCTCCAATGCAACTTTCGCTATTGCAGGCTGGCCGCCGGACGCGGAAGAAACGCTCTATGAGCAATACATCAGCGGCGCGCCGGCTGATCGAAAGTACACGGTTCACTGCGTGAACTTCGACGGCTACGACCCCGACCGCAAAGTCCTGCTCTACGCAAAACTCTTCCGCCGTTTGCGGCGGCACCCGAAGGAATGGGGCTTGAGAGGTTGGGACGGGCCAGTGTTGAACGAGGCGAAGCGACAAGTGCGCGCAGCCGCGAAAGCGGGTGGGGTGCCGATCGAATGGCACATCGGGTTGGAAGAGCCGGCGCATGCCGTGCGCCAGCTGATAGAGGACCACACAAACATCACCGAAAGGCAGCTCACGGTGATCTACACACCCATAGAACAGGCCCGGCAGCAAACCTAAACGAAACATCACAACGGCAAAGGCAAGGAACGCCACCATGACCGCCTACATCATCGGCAACGTGCTGGGCCGTGTGGCCCTCTCATATGCAGCCGTCTGGCTCGCCATCTGGCTGGGCCTGGCCAAACTCAATTGGCGTGACGCCTTCAGGCGCACCAACCAGCGGACCGGCCTCACCGCGACCACGACGTTCTTCCTGCTCGGCCTCATAGCAGCGCAAGCGAATGTGAGTGCGCCATGAAGCAAGCACTGATCTTGATCGCAATGCTGCTGGCATTGAATGCGAGCGCGGCCACGCGAACCGGCCGCCCGATGATCATTCATCGCCTGCCCACGCTGGGCCTGGAAATCTGGACCGAGCAGGACCCGGAATGGGAAACACACCTGAGCACCCGCGCAGGCGCCGTGACGTTCACCGCCGAAACACCCGTACTCACGTATCCGCCAGCGCAAATGAGCTGGACCACACTCCCGCAACTCAGGTTCAACACAGACGAATTCAAGGCCGGCGCCGAGGGCGCCCTCCATCAGGTCGCCGCCAATCATCACGTTCGAGCGCCCACAGAAATCCCCATCAAACATCAGCGCTACGGCGACCTGATCGGCTACGAAACCATCTTCACCGCTCAATCGCAAAACATTCCCATCGAAGTCCGCGCCTTCTGCGGCCAGCAGCCCGGCAAGCCGCCAGTGCTGATGCAGCTGACCACGCTGAAAAACAAATCGACGCACCTCGCCGAACACATTCGCCGCTCGTGCAACAACGTTCGCTACCTGCCATGAAACCAACGTCCCCACAAACGATCGCGGCACTCAAGGAACAGCTGCAATCCCTGGTGTTACGAGAGCTGGATCTCTTCCGCCGCACAGCGCTCAACAACCTGGCGAGTGCCGATCTGCGAGCCGAGGCAACGCAAGCCATCGAGACCATCCTCAGCTCGGGAGCACTGAGAATCCCAGACGGCATCGAGCGCGCCACGTTCATCCAGGAAGTCGCGGCGGAGATCATGGGCTACGGCCCTATCGAACCTTATCTGCACGACGACTCGATCAGCGAAGTAATGGTGAACGGCCCAGAGCAAATCTACATCGAACGCAACGGTCTGCTGTCCGCAGTGCCGGCTCGTTTCATCAGCGCTGACTCGTTGATGCGCGTCATCGAGCGCATCGTCGCGCCAGTCGGTCGTCGCATCGATGAAGGCGTGCCGATGGTCGATGCGCGCTTGCCCGATGGCTCGCGAGTCAACGCGATCATTCCACCGCTGTCGCTGATCGGGCCGATCGTTACGATCCGTCGCTTCGCCGGCCAACGTTACTCGATGGCGAGGCTGGTCGACGTCGGCGCGCTCACGTCGGCGATGGCCGAGTTCCTGAAAGTCTGCGTGCAGTATCGCAAGAACATCCTCGTGTCCGGCGGCACCGGCACGGGCAAAACGACGTTTCTAAATGCACTGTCCGAATTCATTCCGACGCACGAGCGCATCGTCACCATCGAAGACGCCGCCGAGCTGCGGCTCGCACAGCCTCATGTGCTGTCGCTGGAAGCGCGACCAGCAAACGTCGAAGGGCGAGGGGAGGTCACGATCCGTGACCTGGTGCGCAACGCGCTGCGCATGCGCCCGGACCGAATCATCGTCGGCGAATGTCGTGGCGGCGAAGCGCTCGATATGTTGCAAGCCATGAATACGGGCCACGACGGCTCGCTCACGACTGGCCACGCCAACTCTCCACGAGATCTGCTGTCGCGCCTGGAAGTGATGGTGCTCATGGCAGGAATGGATCTGCCGGTGCGTGCGATTCGCGAACAGATCGCCTCTGCCGTCGACATCGTCGTGCAGCTCTCGCGCTTCAGCGATGGTCGTCGACGCGTGACCTCGATAGTGGCGATCGAAGGCCTGGAAGGCGATGTGATCCTGACTCAACCGTTGTTCGAGTTCAGGCAGCAAGGTTCGAGCGCCAGCGGTGAAATCGTCGGCTCGTATCGAGGGCTCGGGCAACCGCCGGCGTTCTATGAAGGGCTGAGCGAAGCGGGCGTCCAGCTGGATCGGAGTGTGTTCGGCCCATGAACGCATCCATTCTGTGTGCCGTGATCGCTGCTGTCTTGCTGGCCGCCTCAGGTTGGCGAGCCGTCGTGCTGTATCGAAGCTCGTTCATCTCAAATCTCGGCAGTCGCCTCACTCGCAGCTTCGTGCTCACCAATCCGCGATCCATGTTCATGATCAGCGTCGCCGCCGCGGTGATCGGTGCGATTGCTGCCTATGTGACATTCGGCCCGGCGGGTGCGGTTATTGCTACTGTGCTGAGCTTGATCGCGCCATGGCTGTTCACTCGACACGTCACATCCGCACGAAGGAAACGTTTCGTCTATCAACTACCCGATGCGCTGCTCGCTCTCGGCTCGGCGCTGCGCGCAGGCTGCACGCTCTCTCGCGGGCTGGAGTTGATGGCCGAGCGCCAGCCGGCGCCGTTGAATCAGGAATTCACCATCGTACTCGCCGAGTATCGCGTCGGCCGGCCGCTCGCCGAATCGCTCGATGAAATGCATCGTCGCATTGGCGCGCCAGAGCTCCAGCTCATGAACACCGCCATCAACGTTTCGCGCAAAGTCGGCGGCAATCTCGCTGACACGCTCGAATCGCTCGCACGCACGCTGCAGGACAAAGCGCATGTCGAAGCAAAGATCGACGCGCTCACGTCGATGGGGCGGGCGCAAGGCTGGGTGGTCGGTCTGCTGCCGATCTTCATCGGCCTGGTTCTGTATCAGCAGCAGCCGGAACGAATGAGCCTGCTGTTCACCCAGTGGTATGGATGGATCGTGCTGGGCGTCGTGGCGGCGATGATGACCGTCGCGGCCTGGATGATTCGCAAGATCGTGAACATCGACGTGTAACCATCATGCAAATGTTCTGGGCAATCTCGTTTGCTGGGTTGAGCTGCGCGCTGGTGCTGTTGATTCCAATCGTGCTGCCTCGGCGGAGTGAGCCGGTCACCGAGCGAGATCAGGCGTGGCGTGACGAACTGCCGCTGTTCCTGCGCCTCTTGCGCGCACCGTTGCAGTGGTATGCGCCCAGTGTGGACGCGTCGCTGAGTCCGCAGCGTCGCGAGGTCATTCAATCGCAATTGAATGCGGCTGGCGCGGCGTACCTGTTGAGCCCGGCGGAGTTCGTGATCCTGCGCCGGATGGCTGTGATCGCGGGAATCGTTGTTGCGGCGATCGCGGCCATGGTCCTCAAGCTCAAAGATCCACTGTATCTCTCGATTGCGGTGGCAGTCGCACCGCTGTCGTATCTATATCCCGATCTGCGACTGCGGGAGCTCACCAAGCAGCGCCAGGCGCGATTCGAAAAGGAATTTCCGTTCTTTCTGGACGTGCTGGTGCTGGCCATGAAAGCCGGGTTGAACTTCACCGCTGCGGTCGAGCAGGCAGTTGCCTCCTCGCGCAGCGGCCCCGTGCAACAGGAGTTCTCGCGATATCTTCGCGAATCTCGCACAGGCGTGGCTCGTCGCGTAGCGCTGGATCGACTCGCCGAACGTGTGATGCTTCCTTCTGTTACAAACTTCGCCGCTTCGGTCGTGCAAGCGGAGCAGACCGGCGGCTCGCTCGGCGATGTCCTGGCCGATCAAGCACGCCAGCGGCGGCAGGAACGCTTTCTACGCGCCGAGAAGCTGGCGAACCAGGCGCCGGTAAAGATGTTGTTGCCTTTGATCGCGCTGCTGTTCCCCATTACCTTCATCATCATTGGCTTTCCAATCGTGATTCAGCTGCTGGAGGCGGGCGCGTTGAATTTGTTCTAGATCGAACCCGAGCAAGGAAGCCATGAAAACATTCGAGCTACGCACCGCCACCGGTCGCTGTATCGCACGTCACGTGCAGCTGGCGTGTTCCTTTCAATCGCGCTGCATGGGGCTGCTCAGTCGCGAGGCCATGCCCAAAGGCGAAGGGCTGCTGATGATTCCCGGCGGCAGCATTCACACGCTGGGCATGCGGTTTCCCATCGACGTGGTCTTTCTCAACCGGCAAATGCGCATCCTCGGCCTCGCCGAGCACGTGCGGCCGTGGCGAGTTCGAGTCGCGCCCAAAGGCACACGCCGCGTCCTCGAACTCGCCGCCGGCCAGATCGCTGCTCACAAACTCAAGCAAGGAATTTATCTCATCGTCGATTCGCAGCCGCCGAATCGCACCGGGCGCCCCTGCGAGCGCGAGCCGATTCAATTTTCGCTGCGTGTACCCTCGCAGCAGCATTGCGGTGGACCGGTGAGAGGGAAGTGTGTCGTTGACTTCAACGCGCGACGGCGCTGGGAGTGCTAGTGCCCCGCGTGATTCAGGCAAAGCACGTCGCGATATTTGCAAAGCTCATCTACCAGCGGCTTCTCCGCAGCCAGGATCTTCGCCCGCTCGGCCTCGCCGATCATTTGGATGATGTAGCTCTCCGCACCGCTGCTCGCCGTGTGCTTATCCATGAACGGATACATCAGGCTGGCGGGATCTTTGAAATCGGGCACGGCGCCGAGGTCCTCGTTGGTCACGCCGGGGGCGTAGAACATGAGATGCGGCATGGCCATCGTGTGCACCTTCAGATCCGGCGGTCCGAGCGTGCGCATGACCGGCCCGATCATGTAGGAGACACCGGCCTTATCGGGCGCGGTGTACGTCTGATCGCGAAAACGTTTCTGCATTTCAGCTTTCAGTGCTGCGGGGCTCAGGCCCTGTGCTCGGAGCGCGGCTGCATCCTTGATGGATTTCAGATACGTCTTCGCGCCGGCGGCGTCGTAGCAGACAGCCCAGTAGATATCGTTGCGATAGTCGGCCATCTCCCAATCGGTGCGCTGGACGATGCATTCGACACCGCTCGTGCCCTGCTTTGAAAGCGCGTAGCCTTTCTTGGGATCGAGCAAATATACGCTGGCCCGTTCGCGCATCGCCGGCGGCACCGCGCTCAGCGCGAACTGAGTTTCGAGCTTGGCGGGCATCGCTTCAATGGTCGTGTTGTTCGCTGGCACTGAGTCAGCCGCGGCCAGGCCAGCGAGCCCCAGTGCAGCCAGGGCTGCAACCCATTTGATCTTCATCGCGCTCTCCATCATCTTCTCCCTACGAGGGTGGTTTGGTCGCGAGCAAGATTAGGGGTGCGCTCCCCACGGGTGGGAGTGACAAGTCTGGCGTGATTCGCAGCGGAGGTCGGGCGATGTTTTCTCATGTTTTCGTCGGTGTCACCGACTTCGAGCGTGCGCTGGCGTTCTACACGCCATTGATGGAAACGCTGGGCATTCAGCCACGCTTCTGTGAGCGCGAGCGGCCCTGGGCGGGCTGGCAATCGTCGCCCGAGCCTCGGCCGCTGTTTCTAATCGGCCGTCCTTACAATCAAGAACCGCACGCGCCCGGCAATGGTCAGATGATTGCGTTCCTTGCCAAGTCACGCGCCATCGTCGATCTCGCGTATGCCACAGCGCTAGAACACGGTGCGACTTCGGAGGGAGCGCCGGGGCTGCGGCCGGAGTATCACAGCAATTACTATGGCGCTTACTTCCGCGACCCGGACGGCAACAAGCTGTGCGTCGCGTGTCATCAACCCGGATAGGAATGCAGGATCCGATGAATCGACGGACCTTTGTGCTGGGCGCAAGCGCCGCTGCCCTGGCTGCCTCCCGCAAGGTGCCGGCCGCGATCGACTCGGGTGAAGCGTGGGAGCGCGCTGCTGACATCGCCCGGAACGTACGCCCGCCGACGTTTCCGGATCGCGTGTTCGACATCGTGAAGTTCGGCGCCATCGCCGATGGCAAGACGTTGAACACTGCGATGATTGCCAAGGCCATCGACGCATGTGCCACGGCGGGCGGCGGTCGAGTGCTAGTCCCCGCCGGGCAGTTTCTCACCGGCGCGATTCACCTCAAGAGCAACGTGGAGTTGCACGTCAGCGAAGCTGCGACGCTGCTGTTCGACACGAACCCCGCGAGTTATCCGCTGGTGTTCACGCGCTGGGAAGGCATGGAGCTGATGAACTACTCGCCGCTCATTTACGCCTTCGAGCAAAAGAACATCGGCATCACCGGCAAGGGCACGTTGGATGGGCAGGGGAGCGCCAAACATTGGTGGCCGTGGAAAGGTCGCTGGGGCGGAACAACCGAGCATGGCTGGGTCGAAGGCATGCCGACGCAGCTCAAGGCGCGAGCGGACTTGTTCAACATGGCCGAAGCCGGCGTTCCAGTGGAAAAGCGCGTGTTCGGCGAAGGCAGTTATCTGCGCCCGCCGTTCATTCAACCGTATCGATGCGAGAACGTGCTCATCGAAGGCGTGCGGATTCGCAACTCGCCGTTCTGGAACATCCATCCGGTGCTGTGCCGGAACGTGACGCTGCGAGGCGTGGATGTGTTCGGTCACGGGCCGAACAACGACGGCCTCGATCCCGAGTCGGTCGATCACATGCTCATCGAGAATTGTTCCTTCGACACTGGCGACGACTGCATCGCCGTGAACTCCGGCCGCAACGCCGACGGCCGTCGCATCAACGTGCCGTCACAAAACATCCTGATTCGCAACTGTCGCATGAAGGAAGGTCACGGTGGGGTCGTCATCGGCAGCCAGATCTCGGGCGGCGCGCGCTGGGTGTTTGCTGAGCAATGCCAGATGGACAGCCCTGATCTTTGGTATGCGCTCCGCTTCAAGAACAACGCCCTGCGCGGCGGGCTGCTGGAGAACTTCTACTATCGCGATCTCGAAGTCGGCCAGGTCGGGCGGGCCGCGATCACCTGCGACTTCAACTACGAAGAAGGACCGAACGGCAAGTTCATTCCTCAGCTGCGCAACGTGGTGGTAGAGCGAATGCGCGTCGCGAAAGCCGTGCGCGTGCTCGATTCCCAAGGACTGCCGCAGGCGCCGGTCAACGACATCACGATCCGCAACTGCGAGTTCAGCCAGGTCACGATGCCCAGCATCGTCAAGCACACTCGCAGCGTGCAACTCGATAACGTTCGTGTGAATGGCGCGATCGTGAAATCGCTGGCTTAGTCATCTTTCGGCGCCACTCGTTGGAGCTTGCGGATGATGGGCTTGATGAAAGGCCGAAACGCGTAGCGCGACAGCCAGCCGGGCAGAAACTGGCCGCGCTCTTCGAGCGCCACGCGTGCGCGAGGGTGATCTAAAAGTCTCGGCAAGAGTGGGCGGTAACCCTCGTCGTTCGCGCACAGCTCGATGCGATCGAGATGTTTCGCGCTCTTGTATCCGTAATGTGCCGGCGCGATCAGTCGGATGGGCGCGCCATGCTCGACCGTCAATGGCTGATCGTTCAGTCGGTCCACGATCAACACATCGGGCGCGAGCAGATCGGACAGCGGCAAGGATGTGCGGTAGCCGTCCTGGCAGCGGAGCACGACGAATTGCATGTCGCTGCCGCGCTTCATCTTCGGCAGGATCAATTTCTCCCACACGTCACGAAACCGAAAGCCGCTCCACTTCGGCGCCTGGTAGCTCCATCCCGCCGCACAGTGAAAATCCGTCGCGTGCGTTACGCGAGACAGCGTCGCGAGCTCGGTAGCGGTCAGAACGATTGGCTGTTCGAACGGCCCAGAGATCTCCAGCTGAATGTTTCTGTTCTTCAGCGGGCGTCGGGCAAAGGAAACGACGCCGAAGCGTGGAAACTCCGGCAGGGCACGTTGACCGGGCGGAAGGCGGCGAGCTGCGGGCATACGCGCAGACTGCATCAGTCGATCGGGTTCCTCAACTTGCAGAAATCAGCGAAACCCATGAAGCCGCTGAACGCTCAGTCGTTGCGCCAATCCGTCAAGCGCTCGCGATTGTTGCATTCGATGAAAGCGGGACGGGCGCGCATGCGATGAATATATGGTGCGAGATGCTTCCAGGTAGTCGCCGGACGGGGCATGTTTCGCGACCACCGCATGAGCATCGTGCCGAGGAAGTCGACCGTGCTCAGCTCTTTGCCCAGCAAGAACTCACGGCCATCGGCGAGTCGCGCATCGAGACGATCCCATGCACCTTCGATTCGACGCCGCGCGAGCGCTCTGACTGCTTCGGAACCCTGCGGATCGCCGTCCTTGTCGGCGTAGAACCAATCGCGCATTGCCGGCAACACGCTGTTCGCAAGATAAATCATCGACTCCAACCAGTCCGCTCGCGTTGGAGCGCCGGGCAATGGCGCGAATTTCTTTTCCGGATGCCGCTCGGCCAAAAGCATGAGCAGCGCCGTCGATTCTCCGTGCGCGACGCCATCGACCACCAGCGTCGGAACTCGGCCGCTCGGGTTCAAGCGCAAATACTCGGCCGACTTTTGCGCGCCCGAGTCGACATCGACCAGGATGGCTTCGAACGGAACGCCGAGTTCGAGCAGCATCCAATGAACTGCCAGACTGGCCGTGCCGGGCGAATAATAGAGCGAGTAGGTCACAGCGTTCCTTTGCGCAGCGAGCGTTCGCGGCAGTATGGCAGCCGCACCCGAACGCTCAAAGCGCAGGTGCGGACAGCCTCCGGCCTGAAACGGTCATCAGAATCCTGCTGCTCGATCCGCCTTCACCCGGCTTTCCCGCAGCGACGCCGCAGAGCGCTGGAACTTGATGGCGCCGCTCTTCGCCGGACCGTCGCCTAGGATTCGACGCAACGTCGCACGCACCGTTGCATCGTCGTCATCGAAGCCGCCATGTTCCAGTGATGTCGACGCATCGACGGAACCCAGCGACTTGCCGTTCGGTGAAATCACCCAATCGGCGTTGTCGTTCTTCAACAGCGACATCAGGTCCTCATCCTTGCGCACGTATTTCTCCATGCCGAGGATGGGCACGCCGCCGCGGAACAGCGGAATGCGTGGTTCGTTCTCGAACGAGTGTGACACCAGGTACAGCAGCGACTTGTGATAAATGTTCGCGCACTGGTCGTCCTGCTCCGCCTTGTCGGACAGCGTGAACAGCGCGAACCGCTTGATGCGTTTCTTTTTGATCGCCGGCAGATAATGTTCTTTGAACAGCTCGACCGTGCATGCCGGCGCCCACAACGTGCAGGTCTCGACATCGATGCCCGCTTCATTCAGTGCCGTGACCAGCGGTGCATGGAAGATGCTGCCGGCGCTGTGACCGACCAGATGAATCTTCGGCACCTGCTGCGCGGGGAGTTTTTCGAACAGCCGCTTCAAGTGACCCACGACCGCACGTGCGCCGCCTTTCGGATTCTGCGTGGCACCGAGCGCATTTTCTTTCATTTCATCCCAGGCGGCCTTGCCCGAGAGCACTCGCGCCAGCGGCTCCAGCGCATCGTCGAGACGATCGAGCATGAAGTCCTTGGTGGCATCGAGCACGCCTTCGGGCCGGCGCCGCTGGAACGCGTCGTTCAGAATGTTCTTGATCGTGGTCCAGTAGTCGGTGTGCCAGATGAACGTGAACGGATACACGCCTGCCGACAACATGCCGGGCCGATAGTCCGCCAGGCGCTGCACAGCCGAGGTCTCGCTGACCAGGCCGCCGTGTGCATATAAAAGAATGTGTTTGTAACCGGCGGTGTCGATCGCTTTGGGCAGCTCGTTCTTGAACAGCGCAGCGACTTCATCGGCCGAGGTGCCGTAATTGCCACCGGCTTTGAACT
>CAMLEO010000016.1 GCA_946478975.1 uncultured Steroidobacter sp. | reverse complement strand
GATCCAGCCCATCAGCGGCGCGAAGGCCACGAGTGAAAAATACTGTGCTGAATTGAAGATCGCCGCAGCAGTGCCGCGTTCGCTGCTTGGAAACCAGGCGGCAACCACACGTGCGTTGCCAGGGAACGACGGTGCTTCCGACAAGCCCACCATGAAGCGCATGGCGAACAGAACGGTGACCACGGAGAACCCGGCGACGAAGCCTGCGAAGCCTTGCAAGAAGGTAAAAAACGACCACAGCGCGATCGCGCCGGCATAGATGCGCTTGGTGCCGAAACGATCGAGCAATGCGCCGCCGGGAATCTGTGCCAGCACGTAGGCCCACGCAAAGGCCGACAGGATGATGCCGGTGTCCACCGACGAAAGCCCCAGGTCCTTGGCGGCCGCGGCGCCGGCAATCGAGAACGTGGCGCGGTCGGCGTAGTTCAGCGAGGTGATGATGAAAATAAACGCGATGATGTAATAGCGCACCCACGTGCGTTTGTCGGCGGCGTCAGCGTTCGTCACTCGTTTCCCCCACGGTCGGCTCGATCAGTTCTTTTAGCACGCAGGCCCGATGCTAGCGCCTCCTTTGCGGCCCATCATTGCCAAAGGCGCATCATCCGATGCCGACATGGAATTCGCCTCGCGGCCGGGTGGACGCTAGTGTTGCGCTCACAAGATTCATTAGGCGTCGCGTCCCGCGGCGCCGGCGCTGGTGGGGGAAGTTTAAGGTGTCACAGACGTTCCATTGTGACCCGTGGCTCGAGCCACGGGCAGTTCGTACAGTATTGGCCGTAGCAATTGCGGTGCTTTGTGCAAGTCCAGTGGTGGCTCAGGAAGCCGCACCGGCGGCGGGCGCAGCCAACACGGCGAGCGGCGAAGGCGGCCTCGAAGAAGTTGTGGTCACTGGCTTTCGTGCCAGCGTCAATGCGGCTCAGGACGAGAAGCGCGCCGCCAGCGGCGTCATCGACGCCATCAAGGCCGAGGACATCGCCGATTTCCCCGACAACAATCTGGCCGAGTCCATCCAACGCATCCCTGGTGTCGCGATCTCTCGCGACGGTGGCGAAGGCCGGCAATTGTCGGTTCGCGGCCTCGGCCCCGAGTTCACGCGAGTCCGCATCAACGGCATGGAAGCAGTGGCGACCACCGGCGGTGCCGATGCGAACGGCGGTGTGAATCGCGGCCGCGGTTTCGATTTCAACGTGTTCGCGTCCGACCTGTTCAACTCCATCACCGTGCGCAAGACCGCATCGGCGGATGTGGAAGAAGGTTCGCTCGGTGCGACGGTCGATCTGCAGACTGCGCGGCCGCTGGATTACAAAGAACGCCTGGTGATCGCCGGCTCCGCGCAGGGCGGTTACAACGATCTGTCGGAACAAACAGATCCTCGCGTCGCCGGCCTGGTCAGCTGGCAGAACGAAGCATCGACGTTCGGTGCGCTGCTGTCGGCTGCCTGGTCACAGCGCGATGTTCTGGAAGAAGGTCACAGCACCGTGCGCTGGGGCCCGTCGGGTGCGAACGGCGGCTTCAACGCTGCATCGACCTTGCCCGGCTACACGCTGGCGCAGATCAATCGCACGCCGGCCGGCGATGGCAGCAACTGGGATCAGCTGATCTACCATCCTCGCATTCCTCGCTATGACAACTGGCAGTACGACATCGAGCGTCTCGGCGTAACCGGCTCGGTGCAATGGCGCACCGGCGATCGCGGGCTGCTGACCATCGACGCGTTGTATTCGGATGCCGATACTTCGCGCGCAGAAAATTATATCGAAGCGCTGTCGTTCAGCCGCACGGCCTCGGCGGGCGGCAAGCCGTTCACGATCATTCGCGACGGCGTGGTGAACGGGCAGAACGAGCTCGTGTACGGTCGTTTCGACGACGTGGATATGCGCATCGAGTCGCGCTACGACGAGCTGGAAACCAAGTTCCAGCAATACACAGCGTCATACGAATTCGAGTTCTCGGGCTCACTGCGTACCACGGCGTTCATCGGTCACGCGCAGTCCGAGTTCAGCAATCCGATTCAAACAACCATCACGCTCGATCGCGCCAACAGCGACGGTTATTCGTGGGACTATCGCGCCGACGATCGCGAGCCGGTGATCGATCTGGGATTCGATCCCACCGATCCGGCGGCGTGGTCCATGACCAACGGCATTTCGGATCTGCGCATTCGCCAGGGATTCGCCGATAACGACTTCACCAGTGCCAAGCTGGCCGCGGATTGGACCATCATGCCGGAGCTGCGCCTGACGTTCGGCGGCGAGGGCCGCCAGTTCGAATACAGCGGTCGCGAATATCGGCGCGCCGTGGCGGAAACGCAGGTGCCGACGCTGACCGCCGACCAGGTTCGCGCTTGGAGCCGGACCATCAACGCCCAGACCGGCGATCCCGATTACCACCGTTATCTCGTTCCCAACTACAACGTGTTCGTGCAGAACTTGAATCTGTACTGTAACTGCGTGACCACCATCAACGGCCAGACTGTCGATTTCCGCATGCAAGGAATCGAGAACGCCACGGCACGCAGCAACTGGTCCACGGTGGATGAAGATGTCTACGCCGGTTTCCTGCAGGCGAATTTCGATGTGCCGGTGGGGCCGATTACGTTGCGAGGTGACGTCGGCGTGCGCTACGCCCGCACCGAGCAGGATACGCTCGGTTACGCGGCGATCACCAATCCCAACGGCTCGGTGGATATTTCTCCGCTGCGAGTGGAGCGCAGCTATGGCAACTGGCTGCCGTCGTTGAACCTGGCGGCTGAAGTTACTGACGACGTCATCGTGCGCTTTGGAGCTGCGAAGGTGATCACGCGGCCGGGCTTGGGTTCGCTGTCGCCCGGCGGCTCGCTGACCATCCTGCCGTCGAATCGAGTTTATAACACCGGCAATCCATTCCTGGACCCGACCAAGGCGACCAACCTCGACCTCGCGGCCGAATGGTATTTCGCACCGGGCTCGCTGCTTTCGCTCGGCGTGTTCCAGAAAGATATCAGCACGCTCAGCGGCACCAACATCAGCGATTCGGTGCCGTTCTCGCAGCTGGGCTTGCCGGCGAGCCTGCTCAACGGCACCAACGTGCAGGCCAGCGATTTGTTTGAATATCGCCGCGTCGTGAACGGCGATGGCGGCGAGATCAACGGCCTGGAGATCAACTACCAGCATCAGCTGCGCTTCCTGCCGGGCTTCCTGTCGAACCTCGGCGTGCTGGCGAACTACACGTACGTGGATGCTGATATCGATTATCCGGGCCCGGGCGGCACCGCGCCGGTGAGCGGCCCGCTCACCAACCTGTCCAAGAATGCCGCGAACGGCACATTGTTCTATGAAGACGACCGCTTGAGCATGCGCACGTCGGTGTCATATCGCTCGGGCTACGTCACAGCGTTCGCCGGTGGCGCGCGTGAGAGCAGCACCGAGGAGGGTGTGAATTCCTCGCTGATGGTCGATGCGTCGGCTTCTTATGAGTTGACCGAGGCTGTGACGCTGACCTTGGAAGCCCTGAATCTCACCAACGAGTTCCAGGACTTCTATATCGACAGCGACGATCGCGTGGTCCTGTATCACAGCACCGGCCGCCAATATTACTTCGGCGCCCGCGTTCGTTTCTGATCCCCTGACCGGCGGCGGCCTCAAGTCAGGTCGCCGCCGGATTTTTTCAGGGAGCCTCTGCTAAGGGATATACATGGATTGGGTCGAGATGCCGATGGTCCGGCAGCGTCCGTCGCTGTTCCAGGCGAACGTGACGAAGGAATAATCCGCCACGTTCTCGATCACATCCAGCAAGTCGGCATTCTGGGTGGAGCAATAAGCGGTCACACCCGCCGCGTCGCTGGCCTGGCAGAATCCATTGACGGCCGCACCGCCCGCGCCGTTGTCTGATTTGCGCACGCCGCAGCCGATGTATTCCACATTGTTCGCCGACAACCGTGCCGTTGCCATGTTGCCGTTCGCCTGGCCCGACCCGTCGGCATCCACGAATACCACGACGGGTGCTGGTTGCACGCGCCCCGCCAGGGCGATGCCGGAGATCAGGGCCAGTAATCCGATCGTAACCAGTTGCACTCGCATGAGGACTCCTTGTCTCAAAGTTATAAACGCGCCAACTCCCGCCACGCCGGATACTAGCATCTGCCCAGGCGTGCGAGCCGGCGCTGCTGGAACTCCGCAAGGGAGTTCGGCATGATGGCTGTGTGGTGGGGTGTGGTACTGCATCTATGGAGTCACACGCCACCATGCGCAATCGCTTTGTCGTCCCGCTCGTTCTGTTCGCGTCGTTCGCTTTCATGTTTGCCGCGAACGTCGGCGCTCAAACCAGTTCCGCCCCGACCAACTCCAACCGCGCCGACTGGATGCGGGAAGCGCGCTTTGGGGTGATGATGCATTTCCTGCATGACTGGATCATGCAGGATCAGCCGGACGCGATGACGCCGGCAAACTGGAATCAGCTGATCGACGGCTTCGACGTGGAAACATTGGCCCAGCAGCTGGACTCGGTGGGCGCGAAATATTTCCTGATCAGCATCGGCCAGAACTCGGGTTATTACCTCGCGCCTAATGCGACATACGATCGGCTCACGGGCATCAAGCCGAGCCGGCTGTCACGACGGGATCTCATTTCGGACCTCTCCGCCGCGCTCGCGAAGCGCAAGATCAGGTTGATGGTGTACCTGCCTTCGGGCGGGCCGGCGGGCGACGAGGCCGCGAAGGCCGCGCTCAAATGGCAGAACGGCCCGTATCGGAACGCCGAGTTTCAGCGCAGCTGGGAAGCGATCATTCGCGAGTGGTCGGTGCGCTGGGGCGATCGCGTCAGTGGCTGGTGGTTCGATGGCGTCTATTGGCCCAACCGCATGTATCGCAGCGTCGAGGCGCCGAATTTCAGCTCGTTTGCAGCCGCGGCCCGCGCCGGCAATCCGCAGGCGGCGGTGGCGTTCAACCCTGGCGTCGTCAATCGCGTGCTGTCGCTCACGCCGGACGAAGATTACATCGCGGGAGAAATTTCCGATCCCAATCTGTGGAATACCACCCGCCGCAACACCGACGGCCTGGTCGATGGAGCACGGATTCATTTCCTGAGTTATCTTGGCGCCACGTGGGGGCGAGGCGCGGCGCGCTTTCAAACCGATCAGGCGGTCGCGTTCAGCCGTCGGGTCGCCGAAGTCGGCGGCACGGTCACCTGGGATACGCCGGCACAGCGCAACGGCACTTATGCTCCCGAGTTTCTCGCGCAGTTGAAGGCGATCAGCACAGCTATTCGGGACACCCCTGTGAAACCATGAAAGCGTCTCACGCCATCGTCGCGATGCTGATGTTGTCGTCCGCCGGGCCGGCTGCCGCGGCGGACGACTACAAAGTTATAAAACTCGAGCAGGACGTGCGCCGGCTCGAACAGCAGGTGCGCGATCTGTCGCGAGAGATCTCGGACCTGCGGCGACAGTCCGGAGCGCCGCCGATTTCGACACAGAGGGATCAAGAAAAGCCGGCGCCTTCAACCGCGCCGCTCTGGCTACAGCTGAACAACTGGCAGCGGCTGCGCGTCGGCATGAGCGAATTGGAAGTGGTGGAAGCGCTCGGGGCGCCCACATCCGCGCGGCCCTCTGCAGACGGAGCCGGGCGGACGTTGTTTTATGCGTTGGAAATTGACTCGGGGAGTTTCCTGGGCGGCAGCGTCGAACTGCGGGACCGGCGTGTCGTGGAGATCAACACGCCGGTGTTGAAGTAATTCGTTACTTATCACCTTTGTCCGCCGCACGGGCAGCCTCGCCGGGCCGGCATTTCTCCGGCACATACGGTTCGCCGCGATCCAGGGTTTTGATGATCTGCTCCAGGCGCTGCGTATTACCAAACGTATCGACGACGATCAGATCGTTGGTACAAGGCAGCGCGACCAGGTGACCCTGCTGAGGAATCAGCGGCCGAAGCAGCGGCACCAGCTGACTCGCCGGAATGCTTTTCACAGTGATGACGCGCGTGACGTATTCCGCGAGCGGATGTTTGTCACCATCAGCGAGCGGCAGCGCCATCTGTCGCACGGATGCGTCCGGCACGACGCGAACATAATCGCCATTCGTGACGGCGGCAAAGCCGTGGACGTTCATCAACATCAGAAAATCGTCATACGACAGCGCGGCGGGATTGTCTTGTAACAATACGGCGTCGCCCTGAACTCGCGGGTCGACAATGAATTTCTTGCCGCTGCGCCTGGCGACCGCGGCGATCACGGTCGAGATGGGAACCGTGTTCGCGCCATCGCTGCGCGAGTCGGCACTGTTTGCCAGCGATGGCAGGGTGAAAGCGATGACAACAGCAAGCGCTCGGCGAAAGTGCGGGTGCATGTGAATTCCTCGTGCTCAGTTCAATTTGACTTCGGTTAGCGGCACGGAGTAGTGGGATCGCCGGGCGTCCGAGTTGCCGTCCGCCGGTATCAGCGCGCCTCCAGTGCCGAGGCCCTGCAGGCGCAGATATTCGTCCACGAACCCGTGGATTCTGGGAATGCGCTCATAGCGCCAGCGAGGGACATAGAAGTAGAGCGTGCGAGCGGCGCCATAGCTGCCGTTCAAGATCGATTCGCGTGTCGGCGGCGCGCCGGCCAGCAGGCTGCCGAGGAAATCCGCGCTGTTTGCCGAGTAGAACAGATAATCGACGATGGCGATGGCGTTCGGATTTGCCCACAGCTGCTGGCGAACGAAGGTGCCGTTCAGCCGCGTCTCGGTGTACACGCCGTCTTCGCGCAGGGCGAAACAAATATTCTCGTAGGCCTTTCTGTCCGAGTGCTGCAGGGTCTGGATCGCTGGATATTTGTCGCACGCCGGTTCCAGCAGCGCGGCGGCGAATATCTGAAACGCAGCCGTATCGCGCGCCGGTCCGAAGATCTCGATCCGGCGGTCGTCGAGTGCGCCATTGATTTGATTCCAGCGCGTATAGGGATTGTCGATGAGTCGCGACGGATCGTCCGGCGCGGGGACGCGTTTCAGGACGGCACGCAGCACAGCGTCGCGGGACAGTTGCATGGGACTGGCGGTCTGTGCCGCGGTCACCACGACGGCCACGTGAGCCAACGTGGCTGCTAACAGTCCGCCCACGGCCGGCGCATTACATACATCGAGCTCATCCTTGGAGATGCGTCGGGACGTAATGACGATCGCCGGGTTCTCGGCCGAGCCGATGCAAAGTTCTCGCAAGGCTACAGCCCCATCGTTCGCCTCGAACGAGCCGGAGCGCATGGGTGCCGTGTACGGAGCTGTTAGTTTCGCGAGCGCCTGGACATCCGGCGTCACAGTAATGCGGATGAGCGGCGGTGCGGAGGATTGCATGTCGGACGCCAGACTGGCGCCGCTCGCCGGTGCCGCTGCAGGTTTGTCCTGCGGTTCAGCGGCTCGGGCGATGTTTGCTGGCGGCGGCAAGGGCGCCGATGGTGCATTCGATGCGGTGACTTTCACCGATGTGACTTGCACCACAGGTGCGGGTGCAGGTTGCATCGTTAGATACGTCACAGCCGCCAGCGCGGTCCCGCCGATGAGTACAGCAATCAGCAGCAGCGTCCAGCTCGGGCGACGTGCCGTCGTTTCGGTGAGCTCCTGTTCGCGCAGCCGCGCTCTGAGCTGACGCTCGAACGCGGCGGACGGCGGGCGCTGCAGTTTCCGCAGGAAATCGTCGTTCATGGCTGCTGCTCCCGCGAGTCCCAGCCCGAGCGCAGCTCGCGCACTGCCCGATGCAGGATCGTGCCGACGTTCGATTCGCTCAGGCCGGTGAGTCGCGCGATGTCGCGATTGGTGAGGTCGGCGCCGTATTTCAGCGCGACGACTTCCTGGTCTCGCTGCGGCAGGTGACGCAAGAGAGCGGCGAGCCGCGCGAGATTCGAATCGCGTTCGGCATCGTCGTGAGGAGTGTCGAGCGTGACCACCTCCATGGCGGATTCCAACGGCAGGTGCGGACGGCTCGACCGCAGATGGTCGATCGCGACGTTCTGCGCGATCGTGAACAGCCAGGTGGAAAAGCCGGCGAGGTCGCGCTGATACAACTTGCGGCCGCGCCACGCCTTCTCGAACGTGCGCGAGGTCAATTCCTCCGCATCCGATTCGTTGCCGATGCGGAAGCGCAGGTAGTTATAAACGCGCGGCAGCTGATCTTTGTAAACAGCGTTCCAGTCAACGTCCTTGACCGGAAGCCATGCCATCGTTCGCTCCATCATTGCCTGTCCAGGGCTCATGATGGTTATACGTCGGCCAGGACGAAGTATCACAGGCCGACGCAAAATTTGCGGCTAGAGCATTACGATCCCGCTGCGCTCACACTTGCCGACGGCTCGACGGCAGCCGCAGCGGGAGCAGTCTCGGCCGGCGGCGCCGGCAGCTCCTGCGGAGCCAACGAAGCGACGTTCACCACACTCGGGTCATCGCGCAGCTTGAGATAAAGCCCGCTCTTGCTGGGCCGAGGCACGGGCAGGGCGCGGCCCGGAAAGCCCGCCGGCACATCGACGGCATGTTTGAAATCCGGATCGCTGGACACCGACGAGACCAGGAACAAATTCGAGCCGGTCAGCTTGCACGACTGATCTTCGGCCGTCGGACATTGCAATGCCTGCAGCACCGGCAGGCGCACCAGCGTCGCCAACGGCTGCCAATCGCCTGCGACCCCTTGATTCACGATTCGAAACTTGAGCTTGCCGAAGGCAGAAAAGCCGAACGCTTTGGCCGGATCGAACGTCGCCACTGCGACCTTGGCATCTGCCAGCGTGATGGTGCGATTCGAGAGGCTCAACGTGGTGGCGAACGCTTCGTCTTCGCTGGCGATTTCGATGTTCGCCTCGCGAGGGAAGGTCGCCGGCGACTTCGCGCGCACTGAGAAGATGAGCTGCGCATCCTGCGGCAACTGATCCTGGCTCGCGAGCTCGATGTTTGCTTCGTTGGTGCGCGTGGAGGCTTGCACACTCTTGCCGACCAGCTCGATGCTCGGTCGCGGCGCATTCACAGTGACACTCACCGTGTAGTTGCGTCCATCTCGCAATGTGACTTTTGCTTTCGCGGTGTCGCCTTGCTGCAAGCTGGGAGCTGGCGTATTCGCCGGCGCTTCGGCGGGCTTTATTTCCATGCGCAGCGAATCACTCGCAGCCGGGGCGGAGCGATCGGGCACGAACTCCAGGCCCTGCAGCGACAGGCTGGCGACATCGACCAGCCGGCTGCCTTTCAACACGCCATGCGACTCGCCGGCGTGAATCGAGAAACTTTCGAAGCGGCCGGCCTCCGGATATGCACGCAGCTCCACCGGCAGCGGCTCGGCCGAGCCGAACTGAGAAACGAACAGCGTCAGCGCGCCGGGCTCGGCTTGTTGCAACGGCAGGTTGACTTCGATTTCGTTGGTCTTGACCGGCGACCACTCGACACGCAGCTCCTTGCCGCTGGGATCCTTGGCCATGATGCGATCGATGCAGGCGACGCTGCCGGCCTGCAGATGAATGGTGTTCTCGCGGCCGACGATCAGCGACGCATCGTCCGGCGACGCCGGCGCCCAGGACTGCGAATGGGTGTTGACGAGCTGGAAGCCCGGGCCGTCGAATTTCTCGAAGCCCCAGTAGCCGTGCAGCGAGCCCTTGAAGCGATCTTCGAGGCTTGCGGACGCGAGCGGCGAGGTGTCGACGACGAAGCCGCCTTGCGTGGCATCGGCGGTGGCGGGCAGATCGATCACATCGCCGTTCTTTGCGCTCACGCGCAGAAACGTGTTGTGCGCATATTCCGTCGCAAACACGAGCGGTGCGCCTTCGACCGGCAGCACGAGCGAGTTCCTGCGCGCACAGTAGATATCTTTCGGGCTCACCGCATGCAGCGGCGGCGGCAGCGCTTCCTCGATCGCCGGCAGCGCCGAGACCAGCACGGACTTCGGATCGTGGAAGGAAGGCGGCGTGTTCAGCGTCAATGTGAGCTGGTTGCCGACGGCGGTCGCGAGCGCCGGAATGTATTGATAGTTTGCGAGCCGGAACGAATCGAACAGGCGGCCCAGGTCCAGCAGCGAGGCGAGATACGGGCTGTAATAACCATAGTTCGCCTGCGGCGTGGTGCTGGCGGCCATCACCAGATCGCTCGCGGGCCCGGTGGTGAGCGCCTCGACGATGGAAACGCTGTGACCGTCGTTGAGAATCAGTGTGTCCTGTCCCTGCATCAGGCACGGCGCCTGCAGCTGCGGCAGACGATCGAGACATTTCTCATCGACGCGAATGCCGAGGCTGCGTGCGAGCAGCGGCGTCGTGTCTTTCAACACCGCGGGATTGGCGGCGTTCGCACGGCGAATGGCGGTGAGATAACGTTCGAGCCGCGATCGATCCAGCGTCGCTTGATTCAAATCCTGCGAGGCGCGCACGAACGCACCGGGGCGGCCGCGGACTGCATTCAGCAGCGTCTTGAAATCGCCGCCCGCCTCGGGGGCGAGGAACACCAGCCCCTGCTGGGCGTCTTCGGGGATCGTGACGCTCAAGCCTTTTTCGGCGCAGGCTTTTTTCCAGGTCTCGCACCTGAAGAACCAGTTCTTCGGCGGCGGATTGGTTGGCCCGCGCAGGAAGCTGACGATCAGCAGGTAGTGCTCGGATTGATCCTTCGGGAAATCGGCCTTGATCGACAGCTTGTCGCCGGCCGCGAGGTGCGGGACCTGCGCGATCGGCAGCATGGTTTTCTCGCGGGCCACGCTCACTTCGAGCGACGGGCCGCGAAGGTCGAACGGCGCGGGACCGGCGGCGTGCGCGGAGAAGGTGAACGCAGAGGCGAGGGCAAGGAGACGGAGTCGCAGGTTCATAGGGCGAATCGTAGGATACGAACGCCGCTGCGCCAACCCGCCTGGCGGATTTCGTAGGGTTGGCTGTACGGCGGCTGAACGCCGCCGCCCGCGATCAGAACCAGTAATCGACCACGCAGCGCCCGTCGCGGGGCAGGTCCTCCCACGTGTTCAGGCCGTCGAAACGATCGATGGGAATCTTCGCGACCTCATCCGGCTCGGCCAGGCGCAGATTGACGGCGATGCGCCGGCGGCCGGCCTCGTCTGTCTGCAGCCCTCGCCAGAAAGCGACGCAGCCGCAGTTGGGGCAGAAATTAAAACTGAGCGCTTTGCCTCTCACATAAGCATGCGCGGGCCCCGAGACGTGGATGCCTTCGCCTTCATAGTCGTAGGCCCACAGCACGCCGTAGCGACGACACGCCGTGCAATTGCAGATGGTCGCGCCGTCGGGCATGCCGTCGAAGCGCCATTGAACCGAGCCACACAGACACGCGCCCTGGATCATCGAATGTTCTCCCTGCCGCCGCCCCATGAAACATGAGCGCATTGTATCGGTGAGCGTCGGTTTGTGTGCGCATCCAACGTGCCCGGCGACATACAAAGGCCGCCGGGCACCCACAGGAGATGAATATGCGCGCAATGATTGCAACTGGCATCGCCGTTTTCGGATTGAGCAGCGCGTCGGCGGGCTCGCCGCAGGGAGATGCGCCGCAGATCGCGGCGGGCTGTGCGCGACAGTTCGAGGCGGCGCAACGAGCCGACATGGAGTCGTTCCGAGACTACGACGCTGAAACATTCCGCGCTGCCCATCACCCGGAGGCGGTGACGATCTTTGCCAGCGGCGCAGTTCGCTATGGCGTCGATGCCATCATGGAAGTGCTGCGCTCCCATTTCGAAAACAAGGAAGCGGTGTGGGCGTGGACGGAACGTTATCGCGTCGTCGACGGCTGCAAGTCGGCGTTCATTTTGTATGAAACGACTTATGACATTCCGTCATCGGGCTTTCATCAGCGCGCGCTGACGGGTGTCACCTACACCTATCATCGCGGCAGGTGGCTGTCGATCGCCGACCAGGGAACGCTGCTTCCGCCGTAATTAGCCGGCACTCGGGAGCGACGGTCTAGTACGGAATGCGAAGGAGACAGCCGTCGTTCGCGCGTGCCGCTTCGAATTGCTCTCGCCAGGTGTTCGTGGCTCGCTCTTCGCTCGGTGCACCCATCAGATAGATGACCGACGGCGTGTCTGCGAAGCACGCGCGGACGCGAACGTCGTGGCCGTGCACGATCTGCTCATCCAAGGGGATCGAGCGCTGCAGCTTGGAGGGAACGACCTTCGGGCCGCACTCCTGCCAGTCGTCACAGCCGGAAATGATGAGACCGACCGGCGGGTCGCATTCGTTCTCGATCTTCCATTCCGTGTTGTCGCTGCCAGGGTGGTACACACGAACGCAGCGGGTCGCGGCCCACGGATCCAGTGCATTGAACGCGGGTTGAAGCGGTGCGCTGGGCCCAGCGAACATTTGCGCCACGACGCGCGCTACCGCTGGGTCTTGTGGCTGTTCCTGGGCGGCGGCCGGAGCCGGGCTGTTTGCAGTCGTAGCTGGCGTTCGTGGTGCTTCGTGCGAAGTCGTTGGCAATGCAGGCGCAGATGAGTCTGCAGCTGCGGATGCAAGCGCCCCGCGCGGCAATATTTCTTTAGAAACAGCGGCGGTCTCCCGCAACCGCTGCTCCATTGCTGAGTTCCGCTGCCACAGCGGGCCTTTGAATACAAACGTGAGCACGACGATGGCGGCGGCGATCAGCAGCAGGGTGGTGCCGACGCTGGTGGCGGCCCAGCCGGCGCCGAGCGTGCCGCGAATCCAGCTCCAGTGGCTCAGCGCATAGCTGGCCAGGGTGGCGGCCGTGAGCAGCAGAAACACGACAACGAGCGTGGAAATGTCCATGGCTTTCGGCCTCGTCGTTCTTATACGCCTGCTATTAGAGACCGCGTTTTCGGCTGAGTTCACTCCCGGTGGGATGTTCGGAGCGGGCAGGGACCCAGCGTGCCAGCGCGGCACGCAAGGTCGCACGACTGAAGGGCTTGCCCAGATAATCGTCCATGCCTGCGGCGAAACAAGCCTCGCGTGCGGCGCTCGTTGTGTCGGCCGTGAGCGCGATGACGGGCGTGTGCCGGTGGTCGCCCTCGCGCAATCGCAGCTCCGCCGTGGCGGCGAAGCCATCCATGACCGGCATGCGGCAGTCCATCAGCACGATGTCGTAATTGGTCCGCGCGAGCATTTCGAGCGCATGACGGCCGTCGTGAGCGGTGTCCACTCGCAAGCCGAGCGCCTCGAGCATGCCTTCGGCGACATCGCGATTCAGCGACTGATCTTCGACCACGAGCACGTGCAGGTCCGCAGCCAGCACCGGCGTCGGTGCCGGATGAGCAGCTGTTTGTGACGCATCGGCCGCGGTGTCCCCGGTCAGGGCCCGATGCAATTGCGTGAGACGCACCGGCTTGGTGATCTCCGCATCGAACCACTGGATGGTTTGATCCTGCGCCGAGGGCACATTGGCAAAGCTCGCGAGCCGGATGACTCGCGGCCGCACCGCTCGTTCGGCGAGCACGAGCTGGAGCTCACGCAGGGCGGTCTCTTCGAGCACAGACTGGTCGATTACGACCGCGTTATATGCAGTGGCACGCAACTCGCGCAGCAGATCCGGCAGCGCGTCGACTTCGACGGTGTGTGCGCCCCAATGTTCCAAAGCCTGGCGAATGATTCGACGCACGCTCGCGCTCTCGTCCGCGACCAAAATGCGCAGGCCGACCAGATCGGGCGGATGATCCGCCGGCGGCGCCAAAGGTTCGGCCAGCGGCAATGTGAGATCGACGCTGAAGGTCGAGCCCTGTCCGGGCACGCTCACCAGCGTGAGCCGCCCGCGCATCAGATCCACGAGCTGACGGGCGATCGCGAGGCCCAGGCCGGTGCCGCCGTAGCGGCGCGTGGTGGAAACATCTTCCTGCACGAATTCTTCGAAGATGCGCGACTGGTTTTCCGGCTCGATGCCGATGCCCGTGTCCGCGACTTCCAGGCGCACGTGCATTTGATCGCCGGTGATTTCGGGAGATGACACGCGCAATGTGACTTCGCCGCGCTCCGTGAATTTCACGGCGTTGCCGCCGAGATTCACGAGCACCTGGCGGAGCCGCACCACATCGGCACGTACGTGAGGCAACGGCCGAGGCGGCGATTCGCACAGCAACTCGATGTTCTTGTCGGCCGCGCGGGCGGCGAGCATCTCGGCGGTTTGCTCGACCAGCTCCACCAGATCGCAATCGACCGGCGCGAGCTGCAGGCGGCCGGCTTCGAGCTTGGAAAAATCGAGCACGTCGTCGACGATCGCGAGCAGCGAATCGGCCGAGCGATGAATGCCTTCCACAAAGCGCCGCTGCACGGCGTCCAGGCGCGTGTCGAGCAGCAGCTCGCTCATACCCAACACGCCGTTCATCGGCGTGCGCAGTTCGTGATTCATGCGGGCCACGAAGTCGCTCTTGGCGCGGCTCAAGACCTGGAGCTGATGATTGCGTTCTTCCAGTTCGTGTGTGCGTACGCGAACCATCTGTTCCAGCTCGCGGCTGTAGTTGAGCTCGCGTTCGCGCCGGATCTGCTGGAGCCGCCACAGATAGCCGACGATGAACAGGCACACCGCCAGATATAACAAACGGGCGGGCAGCGTATTCCAGGGTGCGGCGGCGACGTGTACCGGAATCGCCAGGTCTTCTTCGTTCCAGACGCCGTCGGCATTGGTGGCTCGCACGCGGAACGTATATTCGCCGGCGTCGAGGTTGGTGTAAGTCGCTCGATGCACCGGGCCGGCGTCGACCCAGCCTGGATCGAAACCTTCCAGCCGGAACCGATAGCGATTGTTGGTTGGCGAAACGAAATCGAGCGCAGCAAACTCGAATGTGACCAGCTTGTCGTCGTGGTGGAGAGAGAGTGCGCGCGCGCTGCCCGGCAGCTCGGCAAATGGCAGGCGCTTGTTGAGAACTGCCACGGAGGTCAACGCCAGGCGAGGCGGCGGTGCATTCGGGGGCGCCGTGTCCGGTGCGAAAGCGTTGAAGCCGCCGTTGCCGCCGAAATACAGCGTGCCGTCGGCGCCGCGGTAGTGAGCGTTGAAGTTGAACTCGTCCGCCTGCAAACCATGCGGCTCACGTAGCAGCCGTCTCGCGTTATTGCGCGGATCCAGCCGTACCAAACCGTTATTCGTGCTGAGCCACAGCGCGCCCTGGTGATCCGATTCGATGCCGTACACGACCTTGCTCGGCATGCTGGTCAGGCGCGCATCGCTCTCGAAGTGCACAGCGTTTGGCTGATCCGAGCCGCCGATTACTCGATTGAGACCGCCGCCCGCGGTGCCGACCCAAACAGTGCCGTCTGCATCGACGTGCACGGCATAGATGGTGTCGTCGCTCAAGCTGCTGGGATCGCGATCGTTGCGGCGATAGTGATAGAACTGTCCGGTGCTGCGATCGAGCAGATTGAGGCCGCCGGCAATGGTGCCGATCCAGAGATTGCCGCGAAGATCTTCCGCGATGGCGCTCGCCCGCGGACTGCTGAGTCCATTGGAGTCGGCGCCGTAGGGATAACGAGTGAGTTGACCAGTGCCTCGCTCGATGCGCGCGAGGCCGCCGCCGAACGTGCCAACCCAAACATTGCCGTCGCGGTCTTGATACAACGCCATCACGCCGTCCGCCGGCAGGCTGGCCGGATCGGTGGCGTCATATCTATAAGTACGCGCGGCCGTTCGTTTGGTGTCGAAGCGCTGCAGCCCGCCCGACATGGTGCCGATCCACAGCGCGTCGTCACGATCGTGCAGCAACGCCATCACGCTGTTGTCCGTGAGCCGCAACGGCCCTTCGGACGTGCTGGTGTAGCGGTGCTCGCTGCGCTCGTCAGTGTGGATCTCGACCAATCCTTCCGACGTTCCGACCCAAAGCGTATTTGCGCCGTCGTCTGCAAACGCATTCACAGCGTTGTTGCCGATGAGCCGGCTGCGGTAATGGCCGAGCGCCCAGCTCTTCGGGCTCCAGTGACTGGCGCCGCCAGCTCGCGTGCCGACCCAGAGCACGCCGCCGCGATCTTGATACAGCGACATCACATCGTCGTCTCGCAGGCTGTGCGGGTTGTCGCCGTCACGGCCGTAGCGCACGAATGTTTGCGACTCGTAATCGAACAAGTTCAGTCCGTCGGAGGTCGCGATCCACAGCCGCTGCGCGTCGTCTTGCATGATCGCGCGCACCCGATCGTTGCTGAGCGAGCGGGGATCGTTCTTGTCGTTATGAAACGCGGTGACCTGGCCGGTGCGCGGATCGAGCCGGCGCAGGCCGCTGTCGAATGTTCCAATCCACAACGCGCCGGTGTGATCTTCCAGCAGCGCACGAACTCTCGCACCGTCCAGTGCGCCGGCGGATGCAATCTCGTTGGCGAAGTCGTCGGTCCGCGGTTCGTAACGACTCAAGCCTTTATCGGTGCCCACCCACAGATGGCCCACGTGATCCAAGTACAGCGCAAACACTGCATCCGAGATGAGCGAGCGCGGATTGTTGGGATCGCTGCGATAGTGGCGCGCACGGCCGGTTTGCGGATCGAGCACGTCGAGGCCATGGCGCTCGTTGGCAGCCCACACGCGACCGTTGGAGTCCACCAGCAACGTGCGGATCGCATCGCTCGCCAGCGAATCGGGATTGGCCGGATCGTGGCGGAATTGTTGAAAACGATCGCTGCGTCGATCCCAACGAGCGACACCGCCGCCGTACGTGGCGAGCCACAGGTCGCCGTGCGGGTCCTCGGCGATCTTCCAAATATAGTCGTTTGCGAGCCCGTGCTCGTGGCCGCGCTCGCGACGGTACTCGCGGATCGAGTAACCGTCATATCGATCGAGGCCGCTCTCGGTCGCGAGCCACAGGAAGCCTTGCGAGTCCTGCAGGATGCTCATCACCGTGCTTTGCGACAGGCCGTCGCGCATGGTGAGGTGCTCGAAATACATCGGCCGCACCTCCGGCACCGGAGGCGCCGCATGCGTAGTCAATGCTACGCATGCGAGCAGTGCAGGCATCCAATTGTGCGCGTGCCGACGCACGATGTTTGCTATTCCTGAGGTGCGGGCTCGACGGCTGAGCTTGCGGACGTGGACGTGTTGCTCCAGGTGTAGCCATTGCTCCACGTGTAGCCGTTACTCCAGGTGTAACCGTTGCTCCACGTATAGCCGTTGCTCCAGGTGTAACCGCCGCTCCACGTGACTTCATCGTCGCTCGGCGGGGTGCCGTCCCATAACAATCCATCCAGGGTCGAGGCCAGGCCGACGAGCAGCTTGCCGAGCAGCGGCAGGCCGCTGAGCGGATCGAGCAGGCAGCCGAGCAGCCCCGAGCATTCCTGGACTTCCATGATGTAGTAGTTGCCGTTCTCGTCGCGATTGGCGCGGCCGCCGTAGTGTTGCAAGCCGGCCAGATCGAGAGCGACGTTCAAGCCTTGGTTGGCGCAGCCCGACGCAGTGCTGTAGATCGCGTCGTGGGCGTTGACGAGCCCGGAGCCTTGCTGGAATACGGTGTAGGCCAGGTGACCGGTCGAGTTGATCGCGGGCCGCGCGCCGTCCATCAGACGACATTTCACATTGTCCGGCGACAGCCCGGGATTGGCTTCGAGAATCAGCGCGACCACGCCGCTCGTGACTGCGGCTGCCTGCGACGTGCCCGATAAAGTCATATCGGGGTAGCGAGTGTCGATCCACTGCGGAAATTCCAGCGCCAGCGTGCTGTCATCCGGCGCGTAGGCGCGAATGTGACCTCCCATCGCGACCACTTCGGGCTTCACAAAGCCTTCGTACGTCGGGCCGGCGGAAGAGAACGTCGCGAGCTTGTATTTGCCCGGCTCGTATGGATGGTACGCGTCGGTGACGGCGCCGGCGGTGATCACATAAGGAACATTGCCGGGCACGCCGACGGTCATCGGCGACGGTCCGGCATTACCGGAGGCGGCCACGACGACGATGCCCGAGCCCCACGCCGACATCACCGCTTGATTGAGCGGATCGTCCCAGTAATGCGATTGCACCGGCGAGCTCAGCGACAGGTTGATGACGCGAATGCCGTATGTGAGCTTGTTGCGAACCACCCATTGAATGCCGGCGATCACGTCGAAGTAACGGCCCATGCCGTTGCCGTCGAGCACGCGCACCGACACCAGGTTGACGCCGGGCGCGACGCCTTGATAACGACCGGTCGTGGCGATGGCGCTGCTGGCGATGATGGATGAAACATGCGTGCCGTGGCCGTTAGCGTCGTCGATGTCACGGCTGTACCTGTTCAGAACCAGCGGCGAGTACACCTCGGGATTGGTGCGCGCCAGAATCACATCGTATTGCGCCAGAATGCGAGGATTGCGGCCGGACGAAGATTGTTGCAACGGACCTTTCTGGTCCCACACGCCGGTGTCGAGCACGGCGACCGTGACGCCGCGGCCGGTGACGCCGCTGGTGTGCATGACGGCAGCATCGACCTGCGTTGGATAATATGTTTCCGGCGGAGCGGAGGTGACATAGCTCGCAGTCACCGGTGCGTCTTCATATACACGCAACCCGCGCACGGTATCGCGTTGCAGAGTTTCGAGCTCGCGGCTGTCGAGCTCCGCGCCCACCGCGCGAATGATCTCCAGCTCGCCTGTAACGATGCCGCCGGCGCGATTGACTGCTTGCCGGGCTGCTTCGGTGCTCGACGCCTGCACGATGTAATTCTGACGGACGCCAGGCTGCGCGTTTTTCGCAACCAGCGGCGCATGCGTTGGAGATTCGACCGGCGCCGGCGGTGCTGCAGCCACGGTGTTGGCCGCAGGAGCTGGTGGAGCCGAAGCTGTGGATGTTTGTTTCTGGTCGAATACCAGAACTGCAATCGTCAATGCCGCACCGAGCGCGCCGGCTCCCAAAAGCCAGCGCCCACGCCGATCGATCTTCCCCATCGCTGTTCTCCGTTTCTGTCGGCTGCGACTTGCGTTGCCGAGTTTCTAGCTTACGAGCGTGGCGCGGCCGCGGCCAGCTCTTTGGCGACCTGCCCCAAATATTGCTCCAGCGCCGCGCGACTCTCGGGGGCGAGCGTCACGAAATCGCGGCGAGCATCCATCGGATCGGGATTGCGAATGATGTGTCCGGCTTTCACCAGCTCGCGAATGCGGCGCAGCGCGGTGGTCGGCGAAATATGTTCGACCGAAATGCTCAGCGCCGAAACCGAAATACGTTGTGCGACTCTTTCAGCCCGCAACAGCTCGATCAGCAGTTCCCACGCGACATCGTCGAGTGCGCCCAGCGGAGCAAACGATTGTCGCGGCCGACGCAGACGTTCCAGCCCGAGCAGTGTGAAATCGCTGCCGGCAGGCTTGCGTTCGATCGGTTCGGGCTGCGGATGTTTCCAAGCATTGAGCGCGGCCGCAAGTGCCTCGGCCTGCTTTGCTAACATTGCGGCTTGATCGGTGAGCTCGAGCGCGGCGCGATTGCGATCCACGCGCTCGCAGGCACGACGCACAGCGCCCGACAATTCCTGCGGCCGCACTGGCTTCACCAGAAAGTCGACGGCGCCGAGTCGCAGTGCAGCGACAGCGAAATCGATTTCGGGATACGCAGTTAGGAAAATAAATCTCGGCACCGATGCGGCATTCGGCAGCGAGCCGAGATTGCGCAACAGGGTGATGCCGTCCATGCCCGGCATGTGGATGTCGCTGATCGCGACCAGAATGTCGGGCGTCGAACGCAGTGTGTCCAACGCTTCCTGGCCGCTCAGCGCCGAGCAACATTCGTAGCCCTCGGCCTGCAAAACTGAACGAACCCACATCACCATGGAGGAATCGTTGTCGATGACCAGGACCCGGCTGCGCCCGGCGTCAACGTGATGAGCGTCGGCAGATTTCATCCGTGGTTCCGTACCATGTACCCCACCCGGCAGGCATGCCCCGCGCAATGTACTCTATTCGGACTTGCTGTCGACACAAGCGCTGCAATATGTCGTATCCCACGGACCCCGCCGGCCCTACGATCGAGTCTTCTACTAACGTGCTCGATGTCGCCGTGTTCCAGGAACTCGTGGAAAGTTTGCAAGCCGACGCGGTGGCGGCGATCTGTCGCAAGTTCTTCGAGAACGCCGCTGCATTCATCGACGCGTTGTCCGAACAGAACACGGCCGACCGCGTCGAGACGTTCCACACATTAAAAGGAAGCGCTGCGATGATGGGCGCGAACCGCATGTCGGAGCTGGCAGCACAGCTGCAGGCGCAGGCCGCGTCCGTTCAGGTTTTAGCGGCAAGCCGACAATTAGAAGATGAGCTGGAGCTGTTTCGTGCCGAGATCGCCAGCCAACTGCAGGCGCTCGGCGCTGCGCTGGACACGTCGGAGTAGCGGGCGCAAGCCGCGAGCAGAATGATTTGCGTCAATCTGACGCAGATTGCGCCGCCGCTGTCGGCTTCAAGAATGCGCTGGCCCGATCAAAGTGCTCACGGCCTCGACCAGCGTGTCGTGGAATGTGCCTTTGATGACGTAATAATTTGCGCCGGCATCGAAGCCGCGCCAGCGCTGTTGCGGATCGTCGTTATCGCACGCGATCAGAATCGGCAGCCGCACGAAGCGCGGATCGTTGCGAATCAGGCGGATCAGCTGAATGCCATCGAGCCCCGGCAGGTCCACGTCGGTGAGCACCAGGCCGTAATTGCCGCTGAGAATCTGGTACCACGCATCGATGCCGTTATCGACCGCGACCACATCGTAGCCGCGATATTTGAGCAGCTTGCGTTCGAGGTCGCGCACGTCGGGCGAATCGTCCACCACCAATATCGGTCGCGCCTGCGGACGAGTTGCCGGCTCGTCGTCTTCAAACGAATCATGCAGCGTCGGCGCCGCCGGCAGCCGGGCCATCTTATCGAGCAGGTCCACGCTCTGAAGAATCAAGCTGATCAGGTCCTGCCGCAGCTCGATCTCGCCACGCCTCGCGGCCGCGAGGCATTCTTCCACTGTTCGCGCCAGCTCCGCGCCGGCTTTCAATCCAACCATTTCCGCCGTTCGTTCGAACGAACATGCGGCCGCTGCGCATGCATTGAGCTGCTCGGGTGCGAGAGGATCACGCGCTAACGACAGCGCACAGTTCGTGAGCACCTGGGCTTGTGTCTGCGCTTGGAGACGGAGCAGTTCGAACATCATCATGGCGACATCCCTTGCAGTGTGTTCGGGTGAGCAGATTCTGGTCGCGCCATGTGAGAGGTGCGTATTGATCGGCGTCAATTTGACGATGCTTGTTTGAGTGGCCTTGCGTGCGAGTGACAGCACGATGAAACTGTCCCGGTCTGGTTGGCAGTGGGGATTAGGGATGTCAGAAGCAGACACGTACGTGCAGGACCTGGCGCGCCTGCGCGAAATAGAAACCACATTACGTAAGGAGCTCAATCACCACCAGGCGGAGGAGGCGCGTGCATTGGAAGATGCGCTTCGACAATTGCTGCTGGCGAATAAAGCAGCGACGCCTGCGACTCGCGACAATCATTCGAGCGCGGCGCAACACGCCAGACAAAAAGCGATCGATGCCGGGCGGCTCGCAACCGAAGTCGCACAACAGATCGCGCGTAACGAAAAACTGCAGGAAAACACCCTGAGCCGCTTGCGCTCCGCCGAGCGCGCCGGACATCTCGCCAGTCTTCCGGAAACGGAACGTTTACGTCGCGAGGAAGCGCAGCACGTGCGCCAGCTCGACCGGGTCACGCGCTTTCCCGACGTTCGTTACAAACCATTGCGTTCGCCGGCGGTGGAGAAGCTGCGCGTTTTATATCTAACCACCAATCCGTACCTGGACCTCATGACCGAGCTCGAAGTGCGGCAGGTTCAGCAGGCGCTGCAAGGGGCGAAGTATCGCGAGCGGGTCGTCGTGCAGCTGCGGCCCGCCGCGACGTTTCCTGATTTGATCGCGGCGTTGAATTCGGTGCGGCCGCATATCGTGCATTTCTCCGGGCACACCGGCGAAGTGTTTCGGCTCGACGATGGCGAAGTCATGCCCGGCGGCAACGGCGTCGATTTCACATCGCTGATTCGCGCGCTGATCGTGACCGAACGTCCGCCGCAGTTGCTGGTGTTGAATGCCTGCGGCCCGATCAATCGCGCCGTGCCGGTGCTGCCGGCGGTGCCGGTCGTCATCGGCTTGTCGGACTCGATCCTGGATACGGCCGCGATCGTGTTCTCGCAACAGTTCTATGCAGCGATCGCCAACGGTCAGTCGGTCGGCGCGGCGTTCAAGCATGGCAAAGCGAAGGTCGACGCCGTGCTCCTCGAAGACGACGCGAGCGAGCCTCCCGAACTCATTGCTCGCGACGATGTGGATGCAAACGCCCTGGTGTTGGTGCGGAGTTAGGCCCGGCCCACGCTCGATGTAGAAAAATTTCCTGCGTGTGGAACTTTCATATCGGAATATGCGTAGTCATAATTGGCGGCAAAACTGCCAGCCAACCCCTGAAGGAGGGGGCGAGCGCATAGGTGGACAACAAGCTGGAGCCGGCTGCGGGGGCCGGGACGGTTCAGGCGGAGCCGAAATCATCCGTACACAGTGACCTGCAGTATGTGTCCATCCAGCTGGATGGCAGTACTTATGGCGGCTGGTATCGACTGTTGCCGGACGGGCAGATGGAGCTGCTCGCGCTGGCCAACATGCATTGCGAACGACGCAGCGAGAACACTCCGGTCGAGCAGGCCCGCGGCATGCTCACGGATTTCATTCGTGGCGTCCGCCGTAAAGCCAAAGGCAACGGCGGCGGCACGCTCGGCACGATCCTGTATGCAGACGCTTCCAAGGCTCGGGTTGCCGAGCAGGAATGGGTCGAGTTGATGCAATCCATCGCCGCGGCCGATGCATCGGCGCTGCGTGAGTTGTATGGGCGCTGTCATCGCGTCGTATTCACATTGCTGGTCCGTCTCACTCACAACGCATCGGTCGCTGAACAGTTGACCGTCGATGTGTTCCAGCAGGTCTGGAGCCGCGCCTCCCAATACGATGCCAGCGAAGGCTCGGTGCTCGGCTGGATCATGAATCACACGCGCTCCAGGGCGATCGACCATTGGGGCTTCGATTGGGGCAAGCGGGCTATCGCCCGCGATCAGGACGTGCAGAGGCATTGGCCCGCCGATCTGCTGGGCCCATCGCAATCGTTGTGGCCGCGGGTTGTCGAACGGCTCGTGCTGCCGGCAGCGGCGGGCGAGGCGCGGCACTGGCGGGAACCGGAGTGGGAAGAGGCAGCGCCGGGGATTTCAGTCAAGCTGCTCGCGACCGATGCGGAGAAACATCGCGTCTCGATGCTGGTGAAGCTCGCGCCCGGAACCGACTATCCGCCCCACACTCACGCGGGCCTCGAAGAATTGCATCTGCTCCAGGGCGAGTTGTTCATCAACGCCCACAAACTTCTGCCCGGCGACTACAACCGCGCCGAGCCCGGCACCGCCGACACGCGGGTGCGGAGCGAGACGGGCTGCATGTGCGTGCTCATGACTTCGACCAAGGATGCGCTCGGCTAACAGCCGGACGCATCGCTGGCATTCGGCCCCGTGATGCAGACCGTGGTCGTGGTTGAAAACATCGGAATGCCATCGTCCTTGAACGACGTTTCGGCGAACGCCGCCGTGTAGCCGTCCTTGCCGCGTTCCACCGAGCAGGCATAACCATCGCTGGCTTGCGTGCATTCGTTCGACGTCCACGGCGAGTCGCGAAAATCTTTGCTGGCGCTGCGTGCGCTCCAGATCAGCACGCGCTGAGTCGGCCGATCCGCTTTGACTCGAATGGTCAGCGCATCCTTGGGCGCGCCGAATGACCACGTCGTCTGGGGCAACGTCTTGCCGGCCGCGGTGTAACGATGAATCGCGCTCAACCCGGTCACCACGCGCTCCGGATCGCTCAAGCCATGGCCTTGATTGGGAACATATAAAACATTCTTGGGCCCCTGCAGCCCGGGCCAGTAGTTCTTCAGCGCATCGAGCGGCCAGTAACGATCGTTGGTGCTCAGGAAGATCAGCTTCGGCTGCGTGATCATGCGTCGATAGCTGTACGGGTCGACGATGGACAGCAGCGACTGGCCGCGAGGCGTCTTGAGCTGCGCCTGCAGGTCGAGCGCCGAGTAGTCCTGGATCTCATCGGAGAAATTGCCCCACGTGGCGCGCTGATGATCCATCTGCACCTGCATGTTCAAAACGTCGATGACCATGGGTGCGATCGCCATCACTCGCTTGTCCGCCGCTGCGGTCAGCCACGTCGTCCAGCCGCGCTTGGAAGCGCCGGCGACGGTGAATGAATTGATGGATGCTTTCCAGCGGTCCTTGACGATGCTCTGCACGGCATCCATCGCGCGCACGGCGCTCTTGGTCATGGGCAGGAGCAACGGCCAGTCGCTCTCGCCGGAGCGCATGTACTGCTCGAATGTATACGCGATCAGCGCGTCTTCCTTGCGATCGAACAATGGCTGGAACGGCACCTGGCGCACGATCGCCACCGGCGCACCGATGGTTTCCGCCAGGCGCACGAACAGCATGGCTTCGCTCGGCGGCTCCGCCTCCGTGCGCGGCCCTTCGTATTCCGACTTCCAGCGGCCGCCGTGAATGAATAGCAGCGCATTCTTCGCGTCCGGCGCCATTCGCGACGGACGCAGCACGAACAGTTGGTGTTTCCAGGTGACGCCGCGCCAGGTCTGCGACGTCATCATGTATTCAGCGTACTCGGCGCCGGCGAGATTGCCGGTCGCCACTTCGTGAAACTCGAAGCTCGGGTCGGGGCGCGCAATGTATTCAGCGAGCTTGCCCTTAGGCGCCGGCGCGTCGGACCACGCAGGCACGCCTGCGAGCGAAGTGAGGACGAGCAGCAAGTAGCAAATCTTCTTGAACTGGACCATGGCGGGAGCTCGGATGCGCGGGTATGACAGACAACTAGCAAGTTCGTTTGCAAGCTGCACTCAGAGTCGATCCCGGCTGACGCCCGGCAACGACAGGTGTACGCTCTCAAGGATTGGGTGCAGGGCGGACGATTCATGAAGCGCATCGTGTGTCTGGGCGGGGGCCCGGCGGGGCTGTATGCCGCCATCCTGTTCAAAAAGGCCTGTCCCCAGGCACGAGTCGAGGTGTACGAGCGCAATCGCGCCGATGACACTTTCGGCTGGGGCGTGGTGTTTTCCGATCAAACCATGCAGGGCTTTCGCGCCACGGATCCCGAATCCCACGACGCCATCGTCGGGAATTTTTATCACTGGGACGACATCGATGTGCATTTCAACGGCCAGCGCGTGCGCTCTGGCGGCCACGGTTTCGCCGGCATCTCCCGCAAAGTGCTGTTGAGCCAGCTGCAGCAGCGGGCCGATACGTTAGGCGTCAAACAAACGTTCCAGCACGAGGTGCTGAGCCTGGAGCCGTTCGCCGATGCGGACTTGATCGTCGCTGCCGACGGCGTGAACAGCCGCACCCGCCAGCGCTTCGCCTCGGTGTTCGAACCGGACATCGACGTGCGCAAGTGCCGATATATCTGGTTGGGCACGAAACAACGCTTTCCCGCGTTCACATTCGCATTCGAACCCACCGAGCACGGCTGGTTCCAGATTCACGCCTATCAATTCAGCGACGACCTTTCCACGGTGATCGTCGAGACGCGCGAAGAAACGTGGCGCGCGCACGGGCTGGACAAGTTCGACACGCAGCAGAGCATCACATTCTGCGAGCGTTTGTTCGGCCGCTATCTCGGCGGCCACGGCTTGATGAGCAACGCCACTCATCTGCGCGGCTCGGCCTGGCTCAACTTCAATCGCGTGCTGTGCAAGCGCTGGCACACAGGAAACGTCGTAATGATCGGCGACGCCGCGCATACGGCGCACTTTGCGATCGGTTCAGGCACCAAGCTGGCGATGGAAGATGCGGCGTCGCTGGTCAAGCACGTCGCGCATGCCACCGACATTCAGGCTGGCCTGGAGTCGTATCAAGCCGAGCGCACTCTGGAAGCGCTGAAGTTGCAGAGCGCTGCTCGCAATCGCATGGAGTGGTTCGAGAATGTCGAGCGCTACGTGCATCTCGAACCGCTGCAGTTTGCGTACAGCCTGCTCACCGGCAGTCAGCGCATCGGTCATGACAATCTGCGGCTGCGTGATAGTGCGTTCGTCGATACGGTGGAATGCGATCTCGCGCGTCGTGCCGGCGTGAGTGGGCCGCGGCCGCCGATGTTTCTTCCATTCCAGCTGCGCGGCATGGAGCTGGTGAATCGCGTGGTCGTGTCGCCGATGGCGCAGTACCTGGCGGTCGATGGCGTTCCTGGCGACTGGCACCTCATGCATTATGGCTCGCGAGCGGCGGGCGGCGCCGGCCTGGTGGTTACAGAGATGACGTGCGTGTCGGCCATCGGGCGCATCTCGCCGGGCTGCACCGGCTTGTGGAACGAAACTCAGCGCGACGCCTGGGAGCGCATCGTCGCTTTCGTTCACTCGCATTCGGCCGCGAAGTTTTGTTTGCAGCTGGGGCATTCCGGCCGCAAAGGCTCGACCCAGCTCGGCTGGGAACGGGCGGATCATCCATTGCCTGGCGGCAATTGGGAGATCATTTCGGCCTCGCCGCTGCCGTACCTGGAAGGCATCAGCCAGGTGCCGCGCCAGATGACGCGTCGAGATATCGAAGACGTGACGCAGGAGTTCGTGCGTGCGGCGGAGCTCGGGCTGCAGGCGGGCTTCGATATGATCGAGCTGCACATGGCGCACGGTTACCTGCTTGCGAGTTTCCTATCGCCGCTGACGAATCAGCGCACCGACGAGTTTGGTGGCGACATTGAAGGTCGCATGCGATTTCCGTTGGCGGTGTTTGAAGCCGTGCGTGCCGTGTGGGCGGCACAGAAGCCGATGTCCGTACGCATCTCCGCGAGCGACTGGGCCGCCGGCGGGCTCAGCGAGGACGACCTGGTGACGTTCGCTCGCGCGCTTCGCGAGGCCGGCGCCGATCTCATCGATGTCTCCAGCGGCCAGACAGTGCCGTGGCAGAGACCTGTTTACGGTCGCATGTATCAGACGCCCTTCTCCGACATGGTCCGCAACAGCGTCGACATCGCGACCATCGCGGTTGGAAACATCTACGAGCCGGATCACGTGAACTCCATCATCGCAGCGGGGCGGGCGGATCTGTGTGCGCTGGCGCGGCCACATCTCGCCGATCCTTCCTGGACCTTGCACGCAGCGGCCGCGCAAAACTGGATCGAGCAGCCGTGGCCGAAGCCGTATCTGAATGGCAAGAGCCAGCTGGAACGAAATCTCGCGCGGGCGGCGCAAATGATCGGTGCGGTGTGAGTACGAATACAAAACCTCTGGCAGGCAAGCACGCTCTGGTCACCGGCGCGAGTCGTGGGATTGGCGCGGCCATCGCTCAACGGTTGTTGAACGAAGGTGCACGCGTCACGTTGCTCAGCCGTCAGCTGTCGGAACAGTTGAATGACGAGAACACTTACGCCGTCGCCGCCGATGTGAGCGACAGCGCCCAGATGCGCGCCGCCATTCAAGATGCGAGCAATCACTTTGGCCCCATCGATATCCTGGTGAACAACGCCGGCCAGGCAGCCAGCGCGCCGGTGCACAAGATGGAAGACGCGATGTGGCACACCCTGCTGTCGGTCAATCTCACCGGCACCTACAACGGCATTCGTCACGTGCTGCCTTCGATGATGCAACGAGACTTCGGGCGCATCGTGAACGTCGCCAGTGTCGCTGGGTTGAGAGGCTATCCATACATTTCGGCGTACAGTGCGGCCAAGCACGGCGTCATCGGTCTCACTCGCTCGCTGGCGCTGGAAGTGGCAGGCCGGAACATCACCGTAAATGCGGTGTGCCCGGGCTACACGGATACAGACATCGTTCGCGAGACGATTCGTAACATCCAGGAGAAGACCGGCCGCTCCGAAGTAGAGGCGTTATCCATCCTGGTCGACCACAATCCGCAGCGCCGCCTGATCCAGTGCGATGAAGTGGCGAATGCCGTCGCCTGGCTGTGCCTGCCGGGCAGCGAGAGCATGACGGGCCAGAGCATTGCCGTCGCCGGCGGCGAGATCATGTGATCGCGGGGGCTCCATGTCATTCACCCAACTCACGCTCTCGACGTACCAGGCCAGGCATTTCCTGTGGAAGGTGGATGACGGCGTCGGCTGCGTGACGCTGAACATTCCCGAGCGCAAGAACCCGCTGACGTTCGAGTCGTATGCCGAGCTGCGCGATCTGTTCCGCGACCTGGTGTACGACCGCGATATTCGTGCGATCGTGATCGATGGCGCCGGCGGCAACTTCTCTTCCGGTGGCGACGTGCACGAAATCATCGGGCCGCTGACGCAAATGAGCATGCCGGAGCTGCTGACGTTCACGCGCATGACGGGCGATCTCGTCAAAGCCATTCGCGCCTGTCCGCAGATCGTGATTTCTGCGGTCGACGGCATTTGCGCCGGCGCCGGTGCCATCATCGCCATGGTTTCCGATCTGCGGATTGGTACACCCGAGGCGAAGACCGCGTTTTTGTTCACGCGAGTCGGCCTGGCCGGTTGTGACATGGGCGCGTGCGCTATCCTGCCGAGGTTGATCGGCCAGGGCCGGGCCGCGGAGCTGATGTTCACCGGCCGAGCGATGACCGCCGAAGAAGGCGAGCGCTGGGGATTTTTCAATCAGCTCGTCGCGCGCGATCAGTTGCTCGCCGAAGCATCGCGGCTGGCAAAGAGTCTCGCCACCGGCCCGATGTTCGCTCATAGCATGACCAAGACCATGCTCAATCAGGAATGGAACATGAGCATCGAACAAGCGCTCGAAGCGGAAGCACAGGCGCAGGCCATCTGCATGCAGACCGAAGATTTTCGGCGCGCGTTCGAAGCGTTCGCCGCCAGGCGCAAGCCGGAGTTCGTCGGCAAATGAGCGTGCAGCTCGATTTGAGCGAACGGCTCAGCTGGCCGTTCTTCGCGCCCGAGCATCACGCCGCTGCCGAACTGGTGACGCGGTGGAGCAGGGAACATTTGCTCGGCACTCCTCATGGCGAGTCGCGAGCCGAAGTTGATTCGCAAGCGCGCAAGCTCGTAGCCGGCCTCGGCAGCGCCGGCATTACTCGTTATTGTGTGCGAGCCGAGCACGGCGGCGCCTTGAAGGAGTTCGACTCTCGCGCGATTTGTTTGATCCGCGAGACCTTGGCGTATCACGACGGCCTCGCGGACTTTGCATTCGCGATGCAAGGGCTGGGCAGTGGCGCGCTCTCGATCGCAGGCGACGTGAAGTTGCAGCAGCAGTACCTGCCGCGGGTGGCAAGCGGCAGCGCGATCGCGGCCTTTGCTTTGTCGGAGCCTGACGCGGGCTCGGACGTCGCAGCGATGCAAACATCCGCGAAGGTCGAGGGCGATCATTACATTCTCAACGGCACCAAGACCTGGATTTCCAACGGCGGCATCGCCGACCTCTATTGCGTGTTTGCTCGCACGGAGCCGGGGCAGAAGCGCGCGGACGGCACGATCGGATCGCAAGGCATCAGCGCGTTCCTGGTCAAGCCGAGCGATTTGGGATTTCACGTCGAGCAACGCATCGATGTGATCGCTCCGCATCCGCTCGGCACATTGCGATTCGCGAGTTGCCGTGTGCCGGCAAGCCGTCGCATCGGCGCCGAGGGCGAGGGGTTCAAGATCGCGATGCGAACGCTGGATATCTTTCGTGCGTCGGTCGCAGCCGCGGCGCTCGGATTTGCACGGCGTGCGCTCGATGAGGCCATCGCGTACTCGCGCCAGCGTGCGATGTTTGGCAAGACGCTCGCAGACTTTCAGCTGACTCAAGCCGCGATTGCGGATATGGCGACGGCCATTGATGCCGCCGCGTTGCTGACCTATCGAGCAGCCTGGCAGCGCGACACCGGCCAGCCGGTAACCAAGAGCGCCGCCATGGCGAAGATGACTGCAACTGAAAGCGCACAGATGGTGATCGATCGCGCCGTGCAAATGTTCGGCGGCCGAGGCGTGGTTCATGGAGCAGTGGTCGAGCGCTTGTATCGTGACATTCGCGCCCTGCGAATCTATGAAGGCGCAACCGAGGTGCAGAAGCTCATCATCGCTCGCGAGGTAATGAAATGACGCAGCGGGTGTTACAACCTCCAGGCTGGCCTCGCCCGAAAGGCTATGCCAACGGCATCGTGGCCGAAGGCCGCCAGGTGTTCGTCGCGGGCCAGGTGGGTTGGGACGAGCAGCAGCAGTTTCCGAGCGCGCTTGCAGAACAAGTGCGGCAGACGTTGAAGAATATCGTCACGGTGTTGCGTGAGGCCGATGCACGGCCCGAACACATCGTGCGCCTGACCTGGTATGTGACGAGTCGGGACGAATATTACGCGGAGCTATCGCAGATCGGCGCGGCTTATCGCGAAGTCATGGGCCAGCACTTTCCGACCATGGCGGTGGTGCAAGTCGTGGCATTGATGGAAGCGAAGGCGAAGGTGGAGATCGAAGCCACCGCGGTGGTTCCTCATTAGAGCGAGACGTCCGCCAGACTCCGCGGTTCGGCGGGAGGATGAGTGGTCACCCGATTGCGCCCCTGGCGTTTGCTTTCATACAAACATCGATCCGCTTCGTCGAGCAAATCGTGGGTCGTCATCGCTTCGGCGCTGGCCCGTGGCCCCAGATTGCCGATGCCGATACTGATGGTAATGAAGCGCTCACCGGCGCTGGTTTGAATCGAAGTGCTTTCCACCGCGACGCGAAGTCGCTCGGCCACATGCAGCGCTTCCTCGCGATCTGTGTGGGGCAACACCGCAGCGAACTCTTCGCCGCCAAATCGGGCAAGGATGTCGTACTGGCGGGGAAGGTTCGCTCGCAGCGTGCCGGCTAGATTGCGGAGCACGTCGTCACCGACCAGGTGGCCATCCTCGTCATTGATCTGTTTGAAACGATCGACGTCGATCAGCAGCACCGACAACCCTTCGTTGAAACGTCGCGCCCGTTTGAATTCGGCGTTGAACTGGCGATCGAACGAACGTCGATTCGGCAGCCCGGTGAGAGCATCCGTCGCGGCCTGTCTTGCTCTCGCTTCCAACGTGCGTCGCAGGCGATGTTCCAGCGTGACGATGCGCTCGGCAACGCGCAGGCGCGCCTTCAGCTCGGCCGGCGGAGCATCCTTGCGCAAACAATCATCCGCACCTGCTTCGAGCGCTGCGATTGCACCGTGCTCCTGATCGCCGGTGAGCATCACGATGTAGGTATATCCTGGCCACCTGCGAGCGCGCAGCTCGCGGCACAGCGCCAAACCGCCCATGCCGGGCATGTTCAGGTCGGTAATGACGATGGGGCAAAAGTTTTCGCGCAGTCGCTTCAGCGCTTCCTCAGCGGTGCGGCACTTGTGGATCGCGTGACCCAGCTGTTCGGCGTATGTCGAGACCAGATCGCGGGTGGCTGCGTCGTCATCGACCAGCAGAATGGCCGGCCGACTGGGCAGCGTCAGCAGTTGCGTCGATTCCATCGCGCTTGCGGATCCAGGGTTGTTGGTATTGGCCGCAAACAAATAATGAGTACGAGGCCGTACGTCAACTTCGGCAGAAAGCCCTGTCTCCAGGCGGCGACGTTCGTAAACTTCGGACGATAATTTTTACTCAGCGACTCCCATGCTCTTGGGGACTGTTGCAAATGCGCGCACTGGAAATGTCCCCATGCCACTCACTTTCGGCGGCACGGCCGTGAAGCGCGCACCGCTCGACGGCAGCTGCTCCAAGCCACGCAAATGTTCGACGATGGGAATCCCAGCTCGCAGCAGCACGGTATGGACCGGCCGATGGCCGTCGGTGGTGTCGTCGACGTTATAAGCGTCGATTCCTACCAGCCTCGCGCCTTCATTGTTGAGGTAGTCGGCGGCTGCCGCGGTCAAGAATGGATGATTCTCGAAGTATTGATCCGTCCGCCAGTGTCTCGACCAACCGGTGTGGACCAAAACCGCTTTGTTACTTACGTCCACTGCTTTGAATGCTTCAACCGGAATGCCGCGACCGGACAGATCAGTCGCATGGACGACGACCATGTCCAGATCTACCAGCGAGCTCAAACTCAATCCCGCGATGTCCGTCCCGTCGGCAAAGCGATGGAAGGGACTGTCGATGTAGGTGCCGGTGTTGGCCACCATGGTGATCTTGCCGATCTGGAACTCTGTGCCCCTGGCGTACAGCTGCCGCGATTGTTCGCGGCTCAGGTGATCGCAGATCCGCGGCGCCGGCAGACCTTTGTACGTGATCATGCCGTCTTCGATGGCGTGGCTGAGATCGATGAACGTCATGGAATTGGTGTATTGCCGGCAGTCCGTTGGGCGCACTATTAGTGTACTGAATGTTTGTGAGATTGGGGAGATCTAGCCGGCCGGCCGCGCGTTCGATAAAAAGCACGCCCTCACAGGGAGAGATCTGATGCGCGTGTTGCTATCGACGATTGGATCCAGAGGTGACGTGCAGCCGCTGGCGGCGCTGGCACTGGCCTTGCGATCGCAGGGGCAGGACGTGCATCTGTGCGTGCCGCCGGATTTTCGCGAGTGGCTCGCAGATCTCGGCCTGCGCGTGACATGCATCGGCCCGGAGTTGCGAGCAACAGCAAAGGCCGATCCGTCCGCCGCGCCTCCGACCCCGGAGCAACGGCGGCAAATGATGGAAGGCACCGTTGCTGCGCAGTTTGAAACAATCGGCGCCGCAGCCGAAGGATGCGACGTCATCGTCGGCGCGACGGCGCTGCAGCTCGCGGCTCCTTCCATCGCCGAGCGAATGGGCATTCCATATATATTCGCGGCGTACTGCCCGGCGGTGATTCCTTCGGCACATCACGCGCCGCCGGTGCTCACACTGCTCGGCGATAAACCCGCGAACGCGATTGCCGACTATCGGCCGCTGTGGGAGACGGATGCGCAGCGTTGGAACGCGATCGGCCGTGCAGTGCTCAATCCGCATCGTGCCAGGCTGGGGCTGCCTGAGATCGAGAATGTTCGCGATTACATTCTGACCGAGCGGCCGTGGCTGGCGGCGGATGTGACATTGGCGCCGTGGCCCGGCGGCAGGGCAGGGACGGTGTTTCAAACCGGCGCATGGATTCTGGAGGACGAGCGGTCCTTGCCGGCCGAGTTGGAAACATTTCTCGATGCCGGTGCGCCGCCAGTGTATTTCGGCTTCGGCAGCATTGCCGCGCCAACGGGCGTCAGTCGGATGATGATCGAGTCAGCCCGGGCACTGGGTCTGCGTGCCATCGTGTCGCGTGGTTGGGCTGATCTGTCGCTCATCGACGATGCCGCCGATTGCTTCAGTGTCGGCGACGTGAATCACGCCGCACTCTTCAAGCGTGTTGCGGCCGTAGTCCATCACGGCGGCGCGGGGACGACGACGGCGGCCGCGAGAGCGGGTGCGCCTCAAGTCGTTCTTCCTCAGCACTACGATCAGTTCTATTGGGCGCAGCGTGTGCAGGATCTCGGCATGGGAGTGTCGCCGGTCCCAGGTGCGCCGACGGCGGACTCGCTGAAGATCGCGATCGAGCGAGCTACCAGGCCTCACGTCGTGAATCGGGCGAAATCGATTGCGGCACAAGTTCGGTCTGACGGTGCGCAGGTCGCGGCGCGAGCCATCGGAGCCTTGTGATTTACATGGTTCCCATCGCGCGTTGCAGATGTGCCTCGACCATCTGGAGCAGCGCGCGTGACTGGTATTGTTTTGCAAGCTCGGTGAGCTGATCGGCGAAGGTTCGATAGCGCTCGTCGGTCGCGGTGAGCTGCTCGGCCCATTGAATGACCTTGCGCATGTTTCCTTCGCGCGCGAATCGATGAAGTGTTTCCAGTTCGGTGACCGGAGGCGTGACGAGCGGCGCGTCGATGCGAATTGCGGAGCGCTCGGTACCAGGCTCCAGCGCGAATGTTCCATCGAGCTGGAGCAGCTTCTGAATCGAGGCCAGCAGCTGCTCCAGGTCGACGGGCTTGGTCATGAACGCATCGGCCGACGCCGCGAGCCGCGCCAGGTTGTCGCCACTGGACACGCGTGCAGACAGCATGATGGTGGGAATATGCCGCGTCTCCGGCTGATCGCGCAGCCGGCGCGTCAGCTCCTCGCCGTTCATCACTGGCATGAGATAGTCGGTGACGATCAGGTCGGGCAGCAGCTGCAGAGCTTTCTCGAAACCTTCCTGGCCATTCTCTGCTTCAACCAGCGTGAAGCCGAGCGGCGCCAGCAGATCGACCAGCACCTTGCGATTCTCGACCACGTCGTCGATCAACAGCACCGTCTTGCGTCGACCTTCATATCCCGTGAGCCACGATCGCGATCCGGCTGCAACGAAAGGCGCCGCGGCGACCACCGGCAGCTCGAGTTCGAACCAGAAGCGGCTGCCTGTGTTGGGAAAGCTTTCGACCTGAATCTCGCCGCCCATCATGCGCACCAGGCTGCGGCTGATAGTAAGGCCCAGCCCGGTGCCGGCGCCGCGATGCCGCGCTTCGCCGACTTGCTCAAAGGGATCGAAGATGACGGCGAGCTGATCGTTGCGAATGCCGATGCCCGTGTCCTGAACTTCGAAGCGGATCGAATCGACCGGCCCGCGTCGCACAGACATGCGTACTTCGCCGCGATCCGTGAACTTCACTGCATTCGCCAGCAGGTTCAGCAGCACCTGGCGCAGGCGACGCTTGTCGACATGCACCGTGTGCGGCAGATCGGGATCGATGTCCCAGACGAACGCGAGACCTTTCTCCACCGCGCGCACCTGGATGATCTCGCGAATCACGCGCAGCACGTCCGCCAGCTTTACGTCCGTGGGATTCAAGTCGAGCTTGCGCGCTTCGATCTTCGCCAGGTCGAGCACATCGTTGATTAATGCCAGCAAATGTTCGCCGCTGTTTTTGATCGCGGACACAGCGGTCCGCTGCCGATCCCCCAGCGTGCGATCGTGATCCATGATTTGCGCGTAGCCGAGAATCGCATTGAGCGGCGTGCGCAGCTCGTGACTCATGCTGGCGAGGAACTCGCTCTTGGCCCGATTCGCGGCTTCGGCAACCCGCCGTGCGCTGCGCTCGATTTCCGCGAGCCGGCGTTCGGTGAGGTCGAGTACGAAAGCGACGCCTTGCTCCTGCGAGCTTTCCAACAACGTGCAGCCGATCAACACGGGTACGCGGCTGCCGTCCTTGCGCGTGAACTCTTTCTCATACGGTGAAATCTTGCCGTCCACGCTGAGTTGCATCGCGAGCTCGCTGTCGAGCGCCTGAAATTCCGGCGAGGTGATGTCCTGCCAGGTGACGTGGCCCTCTGCGAGGTCCTCCCGGTCGTAGCCCAGCAGCTGCAGGAAGGCGTCGTTGGCGTCGGAGATGCGGCCGTCCATCGACCAGAAGAAAATCGCGATCAGGTTGGACTCGACCAAGCGCCGAATGCGACTTTCACGCTCGCGCAGATCGGCATAGAGCAGCGCGTTCTCCAGCGAGATTGCAGACTGCGCTCCGAGCAGATCGAGAATGGCAGTGCTCGCCGCATTGAAGGCATGAGGGACCAGCGAATTCTCCAGGTACAGCACGCCGACCAGGTTCGTTTGTTTGATCAGCGGCTGGCACAACACCGAGCGTGGACGCTCTCGGCGCACATATTCATCTGCTGCAAACAGCGAGCTGGTGCTGGCATCGCCGAGCAGCACCCGTTCGTGGGTGCGGATCACGTATTGCAGGATGCTCATCGGCAAGGCTGCGGGCTGCACGTCGGCGTGCCAGCTCGTGACTTCCACTTTGTCACGACCGCCGTGCGCCTCCGCGGCGATGCTGGCGCGACCTTCGTGAAACAGCACCAAGACGCCGCGGGCCGCGCCGGCTTGTTCGACGCCGATAACTAACAATGTCTCGATCAGTTTGTCGAGGACGATTTCGCTCGACAGTGCCTGGGCCGCTTTGACGACGGAGATGAAATCCAGTTCGGCGAGTCGGCCGCGAATCGCCGTGCCGGGCGCAACGGCCGAAACTTCGTCGCGCAATGAAGGATTGCGCTCGTCGAGCAGCTTGACCTTCGCCGTCGCGCCCCAGCGCAGATAACGAGATCGCGCACTACGCAGCAGCCCGCGCGCTACTGTGTTCAATCCTTGCGCAGTGTAAAAGCGTGCGGCCAGTTCATAGGCCATGGCCTCGTCATGTACGAAGCCTTGAGTTTCAGCCAGAAGAACGGCTCTTTCGTACAGACGCTGTGCGTCTGCAAATCTGGCCTCCACTCGCGCGATCTCGGCGGCGACCAGCGTTGCTCGCTGCGCGAAGTTTTCACTGCAATCCTGCGCCAGTTTGTTCAGTCTCCCGGCGTGGGCGCGCAGCGCTTCGAGATACGATTCGCGCTCGTCGGCGCTGACGACTTCATAAACGGCGGCGCGTGCCAGCGCGGCATAGAAGTGATATTCGGCATCATCATAGGGAGTGAGCAGCGGGCGGAAGTACGTTCTTGCCCGCGCCTGGGCGAGAATCGCGCCGGCCGGGTCCTCCAGCAAGAACGACAGTTGCAGCTTGACGATCCAGAACCAGCACAGGGCGCTGCCCAGCTGGATTGTTTGTTCCAGCCGCCGTTCCAGCGCGCCCTCGTCGATGTCGCGGACACTGGCATCGCCCCGCAACGTGCGCACGAACAGCAGCTGGACGGTGGAGCAGTCGGCCAGATAAACGAAGTGCAGCTTGCGTGCGAACAGCAACGCGGCTTCCGCCTCGCTTTGGACTTCGTTCAACGGGTCGCCGAGCAGCAGGCGATGCGGCAGGAGCAGATAATAAGAGTAGACGGCAAACGTCAGGTCGCCTCGTTCCTCCGCCGTCTCGATGGCGCGCCGAATCCATGGCACACCTTCGCGCATCGGCTTGGTCCACGGCACTACGGTGGTTCCGAAGCCGATCTGAACCCGTTGTGCGAATCGATCCATGCCGCGTTCAACCAGATCGATGGCCAGCTTGCCGAACCGATAACCGCGACGATAGTCGTCATAGTCTTCGCCCAGCACCGCGTTGAGATACACGTAGGCCAGCGCAGATCCATCGCTGTTGCCGTATTCGAGGCTGATGTTCGCCATCCGGCCGATGCACAAATGAAAAAAATTGCGATCGCGCAGCGCCGGCGCCAGCACCGAAGCGAGCACATCGAGCGTGCATTTCTGGTCCGGGTCGCTCAGCGCCGGCAGATTGAGCAGATCTTCGATGCGACGATTGCCGAGCTGGCGCCACAGCCGGTTGTATTCCTCGAACACTTCTTCGGGGCTCGGGCTTGCGGCCCACACGACGCCGATGCCACGAAGATAGTCCAGGCAGACATCGATCGCGCGCTCGTTGCGCCCGAGGTTTTGATACACCAACATGCGCAACGAAGCGAGGCTCGCGCGGTCGTGCACGGTTGTCGCTCGCGTTGCCAGCAGGGTCAGTCGTTCATCCGCAGCGCCAAGCTCTGCCGTCAAATACTCACATTCGCCGAGCGCCAGTTCGAGCCCGAACGCCAGGTCGTAATGTTCGGTCCAGGCGTCGTCCGGCAGGAACTGTCTGCCGGCACTCAGAAAGCCGGAGGCTGCTGCATACGCCGTCGCTTCGCGAGCCCGGCGGCCGGCCTGCAGATTTAGCTCGGCGACGCGCAGCCGTTCGGCCGTGTCGGTGATGAGTTCGGCGCCTCGATTGAGCTGAGTCGCGATGTCGAAGATTTTTTCTTTGGCTTCCGAATCCGCCGCGCGCGACCACAGCGCTCTGCCGATGCGGAGATGGACCGCCGGCCGCTCGTGCTCCGGGATCAGGCCGTACGCTGCTTCTTGCACGCGATCGTGCAGGAACTTGTACATCTCGCCGAGGTGGACGACCAGTCCGGCGGTCACGGCCTCGCGCATCGCTGCATCGATCGCAGTTTGCGACAGCCGAAGAATCGTCGCGAGCGTCGACATATCTGCGGCATTGGCGAGCGCCGAAAGATATTTCAATGTGATCTGCGTGCGCGCAGACAGGCGCGTCAGCTTGTCGACGACCAGATTCGCCAGGTTCTCGGTGGACGCCTTGGCGGCGATGCGTTGTACGTCCCAATGCCAGGTGGCGGTGCCGTGATCGAATGCGAGCAGGCCTTCTTCTTCCAGCCCGGTCAGGAACTGAATCACAAAGAATGGATTGCCGCCAGCGCGCTCGAACACGAGTTGCGACAACTCGCCGGCGTTCTCGGGCGAGGTTCGCAGGGCGTCGCAAACCATCGAGCGGACATCCTCGGATCCCAGCGGCCCCAGCACGATCTCTTCGACGTTGACGTCGGCGGCACGAATCGATTGCAAACGGCGCATCAGCGGATGCGTGGCATCGACCTCGTTGCCGCGATACGCACCGATCAGCAGCAGTGGTCCAATGGTTGAACTTCCGGTCACGTGTTCCAAGAAATCGAGCGTGGCTGCGTCGGCCCACTGCAGGTCATCGAGAAACAAGGTCAGCGGATGCTCGGGGCGGGCAAACACGCCGACAAAACGCCCCAGCACGCGGCGGAATCGATTGGCGATGTCATCGGGACCGAGTTCGGGATGCGCGCGCTGCTTGCCGATGATCAATTCGATCTCGGGCACCAGATTGGCGATGAGATGACCGTTGCCGGAGAGCGCGGCGAGTAAAGCTCCGCGCCAGCGCTCGATCTCCGCCGGCTCTTTGGCCAATAGCTGCTGGACGAGATTGCGCAATGCCTGCGCCAGGGCGGCGTCGGGAAGGTTGCGCTCGTATTGATCGAACTTGCCCGCGGCAAACAACGCGTTCTCCGCGATGATCAGCCGCTGCAGTTCCGCGACGATGGACGACTTGCCGACGCCGGCGTCGCCGGCGATCAGCACCAGCGTGGCCTTCGATTCCAGTACGGTGCGTGCGAATGCGGCGTGCAATGTGCTCACTTCTTTCTCGCGACCGTACAGTCGCTCCGGAATCAGCAGATGATCCGGTGCGTCGTTCCGGCCCAGCGGAAAAGGGTCGATGCGATGTTCCTTTTGCCAGCACGTCAGGCACTGCTGCATGTCCGACTGCAGGCCGGCAGCCGTTTGATAACGATCTTCCGCGGGCTTGGCCAGCAACTTCAGAACGATGTTTGCCAGCGTGCTCGGAATCGCTGCGCTCTCGCTGGGCGAGGACGGCTGCCGTGCGATGTGACAATGCACCCATTCCAACGGATCGGTCGCGGTGAACGGCAACCGACCGGTGAGCATTTGATAGAAGACGACGCCGAGAGCGTAGAGATCGCTGCGCGAATCGATGGAACGGTTCATCCGCCCCGTTTGCTCCGGCGCCATGTAGGGCAGCGTGCCGGCAAGCAACTGCGGCGGTTCGGCGACGTGGCGTTCGCGAGGCAGGCGAGACGCGAGCGTAAAGCCGGTGAGTCGCACGTGGTCTTCGTTGTCGACCAGAATGTTTCCCGGCTGAATATCTTTGTGGATCAGCCCGTGCGCATGCACCTGGCGCAGGTCGTCGATGATGCCGATGGCAAGCGACAGGAAACGTTCGATCTCGACCGGTTTGCCGAGCAGGGTGCTCAGCAGCTCGCCGCCTGGATCGTTGAGCACTAACGCGACGTGATCCTGGTAGCGGGTGAGGGCCAGCGGCCGCACGGCCCAATGCGGATCCAGCTCCGACGCCAGCGACAACTCATGTTCGAGCCGACGCACCGAACTCGCCGCGCTTTCCGACACAGCGACCAGCAGCAACACCGGCGTCGTCGATCCTTCGAGCACGTCGCGAACCAGCACGAACTCCTCGTCTGCTCGCAGTGTCTCCACTGGCGTCGCTGGCTCCTAATAGAGATACGTGAGCTGCAGCGTCACGCTGCGGGCAGGAGCGAACAACGCGAACTGATCGGCGAGCTGACCGGTTGCTCCGCCGGGCGGCGTGCCGGTGGACGGCATGTCCGAAGCGTACGTGACGACGAAGTTGTTGGTCAGGTTCTTGCCGATCGCTTCGAGCTTCCAGCGGTTGTCGAGTGTGCGCAGCCGGATGGCTGCATCCACATTCACGTACGAGGATTGTCGATCCAGCGGCTGTGCGAACGGATTAACGGAATAGCTGTCGCTGTAACGAAGGTCCGTCGAGAAGCCCAGCAGCAGGCTCGTGCCGATCTGGCGGTCGTGATCGATGCCGACCGTGCCGGACCAGCGTGGCGAATCCGCGGTAGGCTGGCCGCCGAGATTCTGCAAAGGCACGTTGTCTGTAATGGTGCAACCCTGAGCCTGAGTTTGTCCCGCGTAACACGGGCCAATGTAATGCCCATAGCGAGCACGGTTGTAGGCGAGGGCGCCGCGAAGTTTCAAACCATCGATCCGGGCCGGTCGATACTCGCCTTCGAGCTCGACGCCTTCGGTGATGGCCGAGCCGGCATTGGTCGTAATCAGCGCGAAGTTCTGTGCGTTGAAGAAATCGACTTGCAAATTGGAATAACGGTAGCGATAGACATTCACGGCCACGTTCAATTGATGGTCGAGCAGCAGTGCTTTGAACCCCGCCTCGGCGCCTTCCACGGTTTCCGGTTCGAACGCGAGATTGGCGACGCCCGCACCGCCGACGACATCGTCGGCGCTGTTGGAGAAGCCGCCGGATTTGTAACCTGTCTTGTATGCGACATAGAGCAGCAGGTTCTCCTGCGGTTTCCAGCTCAGCGTTGCCTCCGGCGACGTATCGCTGAACTCCTGCTGCGCGACCAGCCTGTGATTCTCCGCATATAACAGGGCGAAGAATGGATTCACGTACGGCTGGAGGAAAAACGAATCTTTCTTTTCTTGGGTGTAGCGCGCGCCGGCGGTGAGCTCCCAATCGGCAGCGAAGGTCCAGATCACCTGGCCGTAGCCGGCCCAGGTGCGGCCGTCGGTCGCGGAGCTCTTCGACACACTCACGTAACGATTTGCTGGGTCGGGGGCCGCCGTGTTTTCGGAGCCGAAGAAAACGGCGGCTTGCGCAAAGTTGGCCTGCGTGTCCTGAAAATAAACTCCCAGCAGGAAATTCAGCGGCGCTTCAAATCGGGTTCGCGCACGCACTTCTTGTGAGAAGGCGCGATAGGTGTTGTGCTGGTCGGACCAGATTGCCGGCACCGACGTGAAGTCGTAGTCGGAATTGCTGGAGTAGCGGAACCGCTGATAGTTCGATACGGCCGTCAGCATCAGGGGCGACCACTGTTTATCGGCCTGCGCCGTGAAGGAATGAGAATCGTAGAGCGTGTAGAGCTCGCCGTTCTCGCGATTCATGTCTCTGCGCGTGGCGGCGATGTCTCGTGGTGCCGGGTTTTGACTGATGTGAAATGTATCGTCGCAACTCTCGCCTGCGCTTCCAGGAAATGCCGACGTGCCCAGCGGACATTTCCAGAGGCGGTCGTTCCAGGAGGTGCCGCCCTGTTCGTTGTGATCGACGGTCGCCTTCAGGCTCACCTGAAAATCTTCGGCCGGTTGATAAAGTGCAGTGAGACGGCCGAGCGCGAAGCTCTCATCCGGCAGATCGCGATCGCTCGGTGCAGGCACTGCGTGCGGCGTGAACGCTCCGGTCGCAGCGTCGAACGTTGCATACGTTCCGGCGCTGGCGCGATTACGAACATAGCCGTCGATCATACTCTGGCCGGCCGCAACGAATCGAATACCGAGACTGTCGGTGAGCGGGCCGGACATCACCACTTCAGCCGACGGATTGCGGCTGACCACTTCGTAGCCCACTCGACCTTTGACATCCAGCTCCTCGGTCGGATTCGCGGTCGTGATCGAGATCACGCCGGCAGTGCTGTTCTTGCCAAAGAACAACGATTGCGGACCTTTGAGCAGCTCGATGCGTTCGAGGTCGACGAAACCTTCATCGATCACGCGGCCTTGTCCGTAGTAGACGCCGTCCACCACCACTGCCACCGACTGTTCGATGCCAATGCTGGAATAGTTCGAGCCGATGCCGCGTAAGCTGAAGTCCGCGCCGGAGCCGCTGTTGCCGCGAGTGATGATCAATCCCGGCGTGACTGCTGCAACTTGTTCCAGCGAGTTGACGTTGTAGTTGTGAATCCGTTCGGTGGAGAGCACAGTGAGCGCGACTGGGGCGTTCTGTGCCAGCTCCGGAATTCTGCGAGCGGTGACGATGATCGTGCCGAGCTCGGGCGCGGCCGGGGGGGAGGACTGAGCATGCACAGCCGTCGCGGCCAATATCCAAACCGAAAGTGCCGGAACAATTCTGCTCGCTCTGCTGGCCAACATCGCGACGACCTGCGGCTGTGCAGCAAGATCGGCGGGCGACGATTCGCGTCGTCTCACCGGCGAAATGTTTGCAGCGATGCTAGCGCTTCGTTGTCACGCTTGCACGAGGGTTGCACCTGTGATTTGCCACAGGTGCGCCGGCCTTCCGGCACGGCGCGCAGCGCAATATCATCGATCGTGACAGCGACTCGATGACGTGAGGGTGTTTCATGAGTCCCGCTGCAGCGACTGAAGAGGTCACCGTCCTGATCGTCGACGACACGCCGGCGAATCTGGCGGTGGTCGTCGACAGTCTCGAGCAGCTCGATGTGGAAGTCGCGGTGGCCCAGGACGGCGAAGAAGCGTTGGCACGCGCCGAATATTTGCGCCCGGCGCTGATCCTGCTCGATGTGGTGATGCCGAGGATCGACGGCTTCGAGCTGTGCCGGCGCTTGAAGGCAAAAGAAAGCACGCGCGATATTCCGGTGATCTTCATGACTTCGTCGGCCGGCGAGGGCGACAAGCTCAAAGGGTTCGCAGTCGGCGGCGTCGATTATCTGACCAAGCCCCTGCACGTCGCGGAGGTGCGGGCGCGGGTCAACGCGCACCTCACCTTGCAACGGATGCGGAAAGAGCTGCAGATCCAGAACGCCCGGCTTCAGCGTGAGATTCGCGAGCGCGTCCAGGCCGAAGAGCATTTGAGAGAATCGAACCACGAGCTCGAAGCCTTTACCTACTCGGCCTCGCACGATCTGCGTGCGCCGTTACGGGCGATCAGCGGCTACGCCAGCATGCTCGCGGAGCGGCCGGAGGCGATGGATGAGTGTTCCCGCAAGACGGTGGAGAAAATCATCCGGGCCGCCCAGCAGATGGAGGGTTTGATTCGGGATTTGTTGAATTACGCGCGCACCGGTCAGCGCGAGATGTCGGCGCAGAAGGTGCAGTTGGAGCCGTTCCTGCTTGAGATCGAGAACACGTTCCAGGCGCGCATCAAGGAAGGCGGCGTTCAATTCGACATCGTGCGGCCGCTGGCGCCGGTGCTGGGAGACCCGACACTGATCAAACAGATTCTCACCAACCTCATCGACAACGCGCTCACTTATCGGCGTCGCGATGGTCGGCCGCGGGTGATTGTTTCATCGACAGTGGCGGACGAGCGCGTGTTATTGAGTGTGAGCGACAACGGCATCGGCATCGCCCCGGAATATCACGACAAGATCTTCCAGGTGTTCCAGCGGCTGCATGCCGAAAGCGAGTACGCCGGCACCGGCATCGGGCTCGCGATCGTCGCGAAGGCAGCGCGGGCGATGAATGGATCAGTCCGCGTGAGCTCCAAGCCCGGCGAGGGCAGCACGTTTTTGGTGTCGCTGCCCAAGCCGGACGCCGATTCGTGAGCGATTAAGGCGTGTTGCCGTAACCGATCGCGCCGTTACAGTGCATCCATTCGCTGTACGAGCCACTGCCGCAGCTGCCGTTCGCATAGACCCCGGTGTTGTAACTTTGATTCTCCGATTGGCGCGTCTCGCCGTTGACCTGGATGTAATCCACTTGCACATCGCGGCCGCTGGCGTCGTTGGTGAACGCGACCGTAATGCCGCCGCTCAGGCTGGTCGTCGCCGTATAGTTTTGCATGCTGGTCGAGAGTGACCAGGTGGCGACGTTGGTGTTGTTCACGCGCAAGCTGATCGATTCGCCGCCCGCGGTGCCGCGTGCTCGCACCACGATTGTTTTATTTCCGCCTCCGCCGCCACCACCGTTGCTGTCGACAGTGATGTCGGAGTTGCCGCTGCTCTGGTAACCCTCGGTCGCCATGATCATGTAGTTGAACGTGCCGAGATTCAGGCCGTAGCTGGCCCAGGCGTCGAAATGATTGCCGGTGGTGATCGTGCCGCCGACGCGCTTCTGCTGTCGAACGCTCCAGTATTGATAGAACGTTCGCGTGCCTTCGATGGACGGCGCGTTCACTCGCTGCGTGCGATAAACATCATAAGTGCCGACGTCGCTCACGACCGTACCAAGGAATCCGATGCCCGGCGGCCGCCAGCTTCCCCAGCTATCGACAATGTAATATTCCACCAGCGGATTCGTGGTCCAGCCGTACAGCGCCAGGTACGAATTGCCTGAAGGGTTGAACGATCCGGAGTAATTCACCGTCCGACGGCCGCCGGTCTGCCAGCCTTTGCCGCCCACCCAATTGCCGACGTTGCTCCATTGCGAAGAGTAGCGGCCGGCCGGCTGCAGCGTGAACGACACCGATCCGCCGCCGTCGGTCCAGAACGAATAGTAGTAACCGTCGTGAGTGCCTGTTTGACTGCTCGTCAATGTTTGCGCTTGGGCCAGCGAGATGCCCAGTGCGGCGGAGCAGAGGAGCGCCGCGAAAACGACTCGCATGAAACGTGTATTCATACAAATCCCCCTTTCCTGTGGCGACGGGTGCACGCGACGCGCCCCGCGACCAACATCCTTGTGGTTGCAGCATCGATGGAAACAAACAAAGTGCGATCGAGTCTGTGTGCGGCTCACCTCCGTAAAATGGTAACGCTACCTTTTCGACCGTCTACTTATCCCTCAGGCGAGATTCCGGTGTCAAGCGGTGCTTCGGGGCCGAGATTCCTGGCAAGATCTGGGGGCGAGGTTTCCCCGCGCCGCAAACTCCCTTACAATGCGCCCCCTTCCCACCGGGCCGGCTTAGCACAGTTGGTAGTGCACCTGATTTGTAATCAGGGGGTCGGGGGTTCGAGTCCCTCAGCCGGCACCATCCATCGCCCCCATGATCACGTCGCCAGTCTTCAGTTCCGCGACGAAATCGTACGTGTCTCCGCGGTAATAGGACTGTGAGAATTCGATGGCGCGGCCGTCGCTCAGGAAGCCGATGCGTTCGACCATCAGGCCGGCTTCGCCGGCGCGCGATTTGAGCAATTCGGCCTGCTCGGCCGTGAGCAGCACAGCGCGTAGTCTTTGTAGGGCGCGCACGGGCCGATGCCCGGTCTGTTCGAGCGCTTCGTACAGAGAGACGTCCACCACATTCAGCGAGCGCAAAGCTGAAGCATCGATGGTGCAGAACTCCAGTGCCATGGGCGCGTCATCGGCGTAGCGAATGCGGTGAAAGCGGAATACGGGAGTGCCGGGACTCAGTCGCATGGCCATGGCTTCTTCGGGCGTTACGGTGCCTTCGGATTGCTTCAGCGACACGCTGCTCGGGGAGCGTCCGCGGGCGCGCATGTCCTCGGAGAACGAAGTCAGCTTGGCAAAGTTCTTTTCGATGCGCGAGCAGACGAAACTTCCCGATCCTCGACGGCGGATCAGCAGCCCTTCGTTCACCAGGCCTTCGAGCGCCTTGCGCACGGTAATGCGCGAGACTTCGAGCTCCTGAGCCAGATCGCGCTCGGCGGGCAGCGCATCGTCGGGGCTCAGCACTCGCTTGTCGATCGCTTCACGCAGCGCCCGCTCCAGCTGTTGATACAGCGGCAGGCGGCTGTTGGGATCCAACGACCGCAGACTTTTCGCCAGGGATGTCATGCGCCAACTCCTACGGCATGGAACCGACGGCGGCAGGTTGTTCACCTTGCCGCCGTCGATGCTCACGACTCGCCTATTGCATTCTGAAGCTGGCGCCGGCCATGAACTGCCGGCCGTTCTTGTAGAAGTTGGTCGGCGCGATCGTGACCGATGAGAACGAGTAGTACGTTTCATCGAGCAGGTTGAGCGCCTTGGCGTAGAACGACACTCGCTCGTTCAGATCGAAGTTCGCGGACAGATCGAACTGGGTGTAGTCATCCGTGTAGTCCTTCGACGCCAGGCGACCGATCTGCGTGAAATATTTGTCGCGATAGCTGTAACTCAAGCGGACTGCCCAGGGGCCGCGCTCGAAGTAGGGAATGACGTTGTACGTCAGCTTCGAGAGGTAGGGCATGTAGTACTCGTCGTTCGGAATGGATGCATCCGCCCAAGTGATGTTTGCAGCGATGCCGAAGCCCGCGGCGATGTCGGTCTGGCCCTGAAGCGCGAAACCCGAGACCTTCGCGTCCTGCGCATTGACCGGCGAGCTGACGCTATACGTCGCCAGTTGTCCGGTATCGGTATTGAACAAGGCTCGCTCCACCGTCTTCTGCACGATGTAGGAAGAGATGTCGCGATGGAAGAACTCGGCCGCCACCATGGATTGTTTGGTTGGGTAGTACTCGGCAGAGAATTCGAAGTTGGTCGATTCGTAAGGTTTGAGATCGGGATTGCCGCCGCCGCCGGTCAGCTGCTGATTGTTGAGCGAGAACGATCCGGCGAGTTGTCCATAACGCGGACGCGCGATGACTTTCGCGACACCCGCCTTGAGCAGGAAGTCCGGCGTGATGTCGTACACCAGGTTGAGCGACGGCAGCACAG